>JACQQF010000078.1 GCA_016207095.1 Candidatus Methylomirabilota bacterium
CGTTTCCCCTTGTGGCGGACCACGATGCGGATCGCGTAGCTCCTGGCGGTGACGTGATCCGAGATGTTCTCACCAGAGGAGCCGGTGGACGTCCAGTCCTCATCCTACTCGACGAAGTCCTAAAGTACATGGAGCGGGCGGCCGCGGTGAGCGTGCTCGATTCGACCCTCCAACGCCAGGCCAAGGACTTCTTCCAGACCCTGACCGTGGAGGTGGCCGGAAGCACGAACGCGGCCCTCGTCTACTCGCTCACCTGGAGCGCGCGGGAAGCGCTCGGGAACGTCGCCTTGCTGGCCGAGATCGACAAGCTCGCGGCACGCGTGGACCAGCTTCGGGAGCCGGTCACCGGGGACGAGATCCTGCCCATTCTACAGCGTCGTCTCCTGGGCGCTGCGCCCGACCACAACGCCGCGACCGAGGTTGCGACCTCCTATCAGGAGGTCGTCACGGGAATGCAGAGGGCCCACGCAGAGACACCTGCCGGACGCCAGCAAGCCGACGAAGAAGGGCGCCTGCTCCGTGACCGAATGCGCGCGGCGTACCCCTTCCATCCCGCACTCATCGACGTGATGCGGGAGCGTTGGACCGCCGTTGACGCCTTCCAGCGGACGCGGGGCGCGCTTCGCTTTCTCGCCTCCTGCATGCACTCTCTCAAGAGAAACGGTGGCGCCCAGTCGCTCCTGGGTCCTGGCGACGTTCCGCTCAAGGACGTGGACGTCCGGGTCAAGATGCTGAAGGAACTCGGTGTTCAGAACGACTACGATCCGGTGATCACGGCAGACATCGATGGGCCGAACGCCCGGGCAAAGCGGATCGATGAGAGGATGGCGCGTGAGACTCCTGGGCTGGCGAGCGTCAAGCCGGCGATCCGCCTCGCCACCGCCATCCTCCTGTACTCCTTCGGTGGACTCCGGCGCGAAGGAGCGGGTGACGCTGAGACCCTGCCTCCTGGCGTGACGGAGGGCGAACTTCTCGCGGCGTGCGTGGGTCCCGACCTCGACAATATCACGGCCACGGCGGTGCTGTCCGAGCTCCGCAACGCGTGTCTCTACCTGCACTACGACGGTGTCCGGTATTGCTTCAAGAAGGACCCGAATGTCACGAAGCTCATCGAAGATGCGGAACAAAGCGTGTCCCGTGAGGAAGCCCAAGCCAAAGGGCACGGCCCCGTTTGGGACAAAACCAAGGAAATGCTCGACGCGCGACTTGCGGGTCACCACACGGCGGTGGTGTGGCCCGGGAAGAGCCAGGACATTTCCGATGAAGACCCTCGCTTCTTGGTGGCCTACCTTCCGCTGGAGTTCGCTGGGGAGAGCAAGGCGGATCAGGATCGCCAGACCAAGGAGTTGCTATCAAAGTTCGGGGATCGTCCGAGGCGCTACCGCAACGGTCTCGGGTTGGCTATCCCCGACAAGAAGCAAATCGAGGCGCTTCGCCGCGCGGTGCGCTACCTGCTGGCCATCGAGCGCGTGGAAGCCAAGAAGCAGCAGCTCCGACTGACGAAGGACCAGTTGGACCAGTTGAAGGAGAGGAGACGGACCGAAGAGGCCGCGGTGGAGTCATGCTTCCGCGACCTGTACACGGCGGTGTGGCTGCCCCGTGTGGAAAGTGGTGAGATCGAGGTCGAGCGAGTGGAGCGAGGTGGACGGCCTCTCCAGGCCGCGGGCATTCACGAAAGGATCTTGGAGCTTCTCACCAGTGTCGGGACCCCCCGTGTGCATGGCAGCGTCACCCCGCGCAAGATCGCGGAGCGGGTGAAGCTGGGAGAACCGGTTCCCCAAGGCGAATCGCCGGTGCTGGGTATCAGGGCGTCGGAGGTGCTCGAGTCGTTCTTCAGGGACATCGCACCGCCGCGGCTTGAGTCCTCCATTGTTCTACGGAAGGCCATCGCGCGGGGGGTTACGGAAGGAGCGTTCGCATATACGAGTGGCGTACAGCCGGCGCTGGCCTCGGATGGGAAGTTTCAGGTGCACCGTGACAAGGTGGTGATTGGGAGGCCGCTTGCCGAAGACGAGGTGGATTTCGACTCCGGCTTCATCATGCTTCTGGCCGCCGTTCCCGACGCCGTCGCCGTGCCGGGCGCTGCCCCGACGGCGCCTGGGGCCCCGGCTCCCACGCCGGGGACCGCTACGCAACCCGGCGCCCCCGGCGGAAGTCAGTTGCCAACGCCAGGTGCTCCGGCTCCTGGACGCCAGAACATCGTCCGCCTCAAGTTCAAGGCCACGAGGGACCAGGTCTTCAAAGCCTTCCCTGCCATTGCCAACCTGGCTGACAAGTCGGACGGAGGAAAGGTCACCGTCGATGTCGAGGGATCGTCCTCGGAAGGATTCGATTCTTCGTGGCTCCGCAACGCGGTCGAAGAGCCTTTAGATGAGGCTGACATTGAGAAGTTACCTGACGGCCAGTAGCCCGATGGGGTTAAGGGTTTGATCGTGACACGCTTCCTGCATACAGGCGATTGGCAGTTGGGAATGACCCGGCATTTCCTCTCGGAAGGATCCCAGGAGAGGTACAGCCAGGCACGGTTTGACGCCATTCGGACCATGGGACGCATCGCCAAGGAGGAGAGTTGCCAGTTCATGCTGGTGTGCGGCGATACCTTCGAGTCGAACCATGTGGACAGAAAGACGGTCGCCCGCGCCCTAGAGGCCCTCAAGGAAGTGCCTGTTCCCGTGTTCATCCTTCCCGGGACACCTAGAAGGATCACTTCCAACTGGAAGGATGATAGTACAAGCGAAAATTTCCAAGGGACACCGTTCATTCCGAGGCAAGTTGCTGGGCCCCGGTGGCAGTCCGTCGTTCAGAGCGACCAGAAAAGATTAAAGAAGTATGGTAGTCAAGCGGATCTCCGGGCCGGCTGAGGGATTGAGATCCGAGGCTCACAGAGTCGCTCCAGGGAGATATTGCGCTTGCGCGCCAGATGTGGGCAGAGATGCTTGTATTCATTTTCCGAGGTTCGCAGCTTTGCTTGGAGCTTCTCGAGGGGCCGGTGCTGCGACGCGGGGACCCCGACGTCACCATAGCAGCGGAGCCACACGTAGTATTGGTTTCAGGAAATGCCAAGAAATCGGCTAGTGTGGCACACGTTCTTAGAAACCTGCTCGTCTTGCTGGATCATCCGCAACCGGGCCCCTGCCTGATGGTCTCGTTCTCGTCGCCTCGTCCCGTGTCCCATTCCGGAGCCCCTTTCGGTTTGGGTGCCTCTCATTGTACCCCATGTGTCCGGGAATCAGCCTAACGGTTAAATTTAAGATTCCTATCCTCTGAGGGTGTTTTGCTTGGCGTAGGGCGGGGTTATGGATTTCGGGACCGTTGTTCCAGTGAAGGCAGCGCCAGGCCCGTATTAGAATAGGGCAGCCTGAGGGCGCGAGGAGGCGCGACAATGGAAGAATCCGAACAGAAGGTGGGGAAAACGCGGAAGAGCAAGGGAAAAGAATTAAAGGAGGAGCTCGACGACTGGATGGACGAAATCGATGAGGTCCTAGATAAGAACGCGGAGGAATTTGTCAAGAGCTATGTGCAGGGAGGCGGGCAAGGAGAATCCGGGCTTCTTGATCCGAGTTTCTTTGTTGGGGCGGCTACCGCAAGCCTACTTGCTGGTATCACGTGGGATGTCTTTAAAGGGCTTGCGGGGCGAGTGCTAAGAGCGCTGCGCGGAGTGCCTGGTCCGTCTATGGAACCCAGAGCGACTATGGAGGACGGTTCTTTGGACCCGGCCTTTGAGTATGTTCTCGAGGAAGCGTGGTTAACGGCGCGAGATCTCATCGCCAAAGGGCCGATTCGCCATACTAGGGATGAGGCCAGGGCGCTTCATTGGACGCTTTTTTTCTTGGAATTACAAAGAACCCATCGCCTGATCCAGTTACCTCCCGAGATGTATCAGAAAATCAGGAAAATAGCTGCGGCTACACCCGAACGTTTGCACCCATCTCAGTTCGTAGCCCGGATCGTGGACAAATGGCTTAAGGAAAACCCCATGGTTTGAAAGGGTATTATGATCCAAGTAGTAGCTACACGATTTGGCGTTTTATGGAAACGATTTAGCCAGGGTTGGGTGCGACCATAGGAGGAAGCGGGGCGAATTGCTGACAGACATGAGGTGACCCGTATTGGCCAAGCCATGAAGTCATGTCAAGGGGTGTTCGAAAAATCTCGGGTGGCATGACCGACGTCGCGGAGGTGTTCGTCCAGTGCCCCGAAGGGATCGAACTGCTATCACCAACGCAATCCGTAGAAAGCTCGATCGGATAGGCGCGCCGTACTTGCCCATGCCACACAAGGTCGCCGATTGGGCGAATAAGAAGGTGGTGTGCAAGGAATGGACAGAGTACCGTGAACGTTGCGCACGCCATTGTCAGAAGTACCCAGATTATGTGGCTAGCTTCCGGCGACCAGGAGTGGAGACAGCAGAACAGGTCTGGACGCTCGTCAAGTCATCATCTGACTCCGATCTGATTCTCGCCAAGCTCCTCCCTAGGTATACGCGGTATAAATGGTTAACCGAACAAGAGCGGCTGGAATTGGGAGCGACGGCAAAACGTGCTCTGGTCATAGTGCTCGATCGGATGATTGCCGCGGGTCTGAAGCATGGGACCATCACGTTCAACAGTATTTTCGACGCACTGGCGGCTCGGTACAGCGATCACCATCCTGAGAGTACCGCTACGGCGGTGCGCGACATGAGCAGGAACAGAGCGAAGCGGTGTCGCCGGGACTTGTTGCTTAATGGGGTGAGCGTCAAGGCGCTATGGCGGCTCGCGACCGGCTCATGGGCCCGAAAGGATGACAATAATCCTTTCTATTGGGTTGACCGGCTTCCGACAGGTGGGTATCGCGTTGATTACAGAAAGGGATCGCCAGCACTTGCGGAGTTCTTGGACATTGCTCGGGAGGATCCGGAGTATTCGCCGGCGCGTCCTGCCTCTGGGTTAAGGCTTCTCTTTGACGAAATGAAACCCGCCCGCGAAGAGAAACGACCTGTGCGGATGCCGGAACGCGAGGTCTGCGCGGACATCGTCTACAATGAGGCCAAGATCGGAGACAGGTCTGAGAGTATATTGCGAGCACAAGAGGAGGCGCGGCTCGTATTTGATGTCGCTGCATTCGTGGAAGACCACAATAAGGTCGATGCGGACATGCAGTCACTCCGTCAACGTCTCGGCCCTGGGGAATATGATATTGATCTCGATCTTGCCAACGTGAAACGTAAGATTCGACGACGTTCAAAGGGAACACGGCTGGGCAAGTCGTCACCCAAGAGCATATGGTCACCTCGCGATGAAGAGCTTTTCTGCCGATCGCTCGAAAAGGGGTTCGAGATTGGATGGACAATTGATGACCCCGATCTCGAGGCCACGTGTCTGAAGGAGCTCGAAGAAAATGGAGACAAGTGGACTCGCCACGTCCGTCGTTACGCGGAATGGCGAAAGCGCCGTGAGCGGTCGGCCACACAGGTATCCTGCGCTGATTTGGTCAAAGCATCGTTGGTGGCGAGAAAATGGCGGGAAGAGGTACGAGAGCTTCTTGTGCGCTATGATCGGGCCCGAACTCACTTAGGGACGTTTCAAGAGGTCTATGAGCAGGTGACGCCAGGCACGGTGGGCGTGCCTCGTCGCAGCCTCCGCAAAAGCCCGACTGGGCGCCAATATGTCGACATTCGAACCGGCTTCTGTAAGATCATCAACCGGCGGTATCAGCCGACTCACCTGTGGCCAACATTTGTGACATCTAAGAACACCCGGCGGGAGGAGCGGCAGGGGCTTTCCGAATCAGATTGCGAGTCGTACCGCCAGCGCTGGTTTAAGGCCCGAGGTCCGGACGGAAAAATCTGCAATCTAACCGGCGTGGATATTTCGTCGTCACAGACGCAGATTATTGCACTGCTCATCGGTTCCGATGCATTACTAGGAATAACCGCATCAAAGGAGAAGTCGCTCAAGGACCGTTTAGCGGAGTGGGCGTGGACAAAGCATCAGGATCCAGGGGACACGTTTAAGCTTCGGGAAGGTTGCAAGCCATACAGCGGGCCAAAAGACGAGCGTTTACGCGACCTTGTGAAAAACCTCTGGATGCGCGTCTGCTACGGGAGTCCCGAATACCAGGTGGTTCAGGATCAGTGGGACGATCCGGTTACGTATGGCCCTGGCTGGTCTAAACAGAAGGGCGCCGAGGAGCTATTGGAAGCACAACCCGGCTACGGAGAGATGAAGGAATTTCTCGAAGTCTTGCGTAAGGTAGCGAGACTGGCGTACGGGACAAACAGATATGATGGTGTGCGCCTGGTTGATCCGTTTGACAAGGCTGGGGTGCGATGGAATCCTGTCGAACGCGTTGAATATGAGCTAGGGATCGAAGGACAAAAACTAACTCTAAGTGTGCCCGGAACAAAAAAGCGCGACGGTACGCGTGTATTGCGTCGCGGCAAGGAGGGCGCCTACCCGGTTGACATGCGAGAGTTGAGAAAAATGCTTCCCCCGTGTCTTGTCCACATGCTGGATGCTTTCTTTTCGTCCTTAGTCATGGAAAACCTCGCTCGGTACGGCGTCCGGGATTTCGTCGGGATACACGACTGCTGGCTTGTGCCTCAGTCAGTGCGAATCAATGCGGAGACTAAGGAAGGTCGGAAGGTTCTCGAACAAGCTATCGATGAGGCTGCAGCGGAGTGGTATGTCGGCCTGGGACCGATCTACAGCTTTTTCGAGAAGTACCTGGGAGCTGACGAGCCGTATGTAAAGAGAATGAAGCGACGGTGGGAGGAGTGTATGGAGGGCCAAAACTACCCGAAGTTTGTTTACCGTTCTATTTGATTCTTTGTGAATGGTTGAGCCAACCTCTTCCGTTGAGAGGTAGTATTTGGAGGGATACTACCCTCCGCCAAGCGGACGAGGGCTGGGCTGGTTCGCTTGGAACACCCATTGGGCAAGACCCGTGGGCCACTCTCAGCTTCACGTTGGTGAAAGGAGGAGAAACATGCTTGTAAGGGAAGAGAGCCAGTGAGAAGTAGAGACTGCGTCTGGAATTGGGTGACAATTGCTGATGTGTTGGGCCCTGCTGCCCCTATTGTCTTGAGCTTGCTTATCGAGATAATCGGGCTGGCGGGCCATGGCGCGGCGAAATCCTAATCGCACGCGACGCGACTGTTCGCGAGCTGTAGCTCACATTCTAACGAAACAGAGCAAAAATGAACGCATTTTCAACCTGAAGATGAATATTGGGCTCTTCATGCTGAGCATGCTTGTCAATCTGATGCTGTCTTGGTCCACACAGAGCCCGGCGGCGAGGTGCACTCTGGCCGTCGGGAATCCCAGCCGGCATGTCTACATTGAGATTCAACGGACGAGGCCAATAGGCCCGGAAATGAGGTGACGAATCAAGCCCCTGCCTCCCACGAGGCAGGGGCTTTTTTTTCGCTTAAGCTACTAGAAAAGCCAGGGGGCATCCGCTATGGCGAATATCATTTCATCTCTTGCTAGGATGGAACTGCAACGCTTCGACCATGGTATTCTGCAGGGGTTGACCTGCCCCCCTTAAACCGGTCCAGGTGTCATGTTAGGAAGCGACCTGGATCGAGACCTGTGAGGGGAGGACGCCATACCCTGGGATCGCGACGCGGTGATCCATGCGGCTCTTTCAGCTCAACGGAGCAACACGGCAATTGAACGATTGGTAAGCCGCACGGCGTCCGGCGCCCGGAACAGTTTTCCCGCGATCCTACCGCCTTTCGATCTCGTGTTCCAACTGCAGTAAATTGGCCGATATTTCCTATCTTTCACCGCTGTAACTGGCTTGTAATCAGGCGTGTCAGACCTTTACCACAGTCAGACCTTTAGCGGTGGGTTTCGCGTGTGATTTATGCTATGATCTTAACTTGTGCAGTGCGAAACGTATTGCCTTGGCGACTGTCTTATCGCTTACCTTTAGAGCGCGCGCGATTGCGCAAGCGGACATCCCTAACTGTTTGAGTTTCACGGCTTTTTCGGCTATAATTTGGTAAACGAAGGGCTGACGTGTTTGGAGTACTGGGAACTCAAAAGGAAGCTGAGCAATGGTTCGAATTGTTTGCGATCGCGTCCACCACAGATACGAAGCCATCGCCGGTCGGTTCACGGGAACCGCCCGGCGCTGCTGTTAGTGCCGGGGAGGATAGGTGATCCGGCCCTCAAGAACCACGGCAAATGGGGTCATGCGATGGTCCTCGATCTTCTGCTCGGCAAGGATATGGGAGACGGTCCCGCCCCGCACCATGAACGCGTCGCCGATCAGCGCCCGATGGCAGCGCCGGTAGAGGGCCTCGGCGCACATGATGGCGGTCCGACACTGCCCGGCAAGACCCCAGAGCTCGTCGAGGCCGCGAGCGAACTCTTCGGTCTGCATGTGATCAGCGAAGCCCTGGAAGCCCGCGCTGCGCCAGCCGCCATTGGGGGATTCGCCGGCCCGACTCTGCCTGAGCCCTCCCAGCCGAGGCAGATGGACATAGCGAAGGCCGGCGTTGGGGAGAGCGGCCTGTAGCACGTCGCGGTTAAACTGCGGGGCATGTCGCGAGCGGGGGATCGTCCGGACATCAGTGAGGCAGGCGATGTGAGACATACGGAGGAGATGAAGGAAATCCTCCAGGCTGCGGGTCGAGTGCCCGATGGTGTAAAGCTGCCTCACGGTAGTTTCCATTCACAGACCTCGTATGAATCGAATCGCCAGGATCGCGCTCGACCCTGGCCCTGATTATACTCCTCACCGATCGAGAACGCCACGAGGGGCAAGCCGTCTTCGGCGATCCTTGAATTTAAACCACCAGCCTGCTACACTGTCTAATAGAGCCGGAGGGTGGAGAGCCTCCGCCCCGCCCCCCGGATGGCGTTGCGTGAAGCTTCTCTATCGGGGGCCGGCCAAGCGGGTTGGTGTAACAGAGTCGCTCAGTTAACGACCCGAAGTTCTGAACCGTTCGTGAGGGATGAGATGCGTATGGGAAAGTTTTCCGGCAGGACCATGCTGGCAGTGGCGGCCTCCTGCCTGATTGTGGGAATTCTGGTCACGGCCTCATTGAACCTGGTCCCGCTCTCGAAGGCCACCAGTGGTCAACTGTGGAGTGAGAGGCGAGAGAGCGGCCTGTTCAGCGCGAGCCAGGTCTCAAACGGCAAGATCTGGGTCCGGTTAGCGAAAGAGCTGACCCCCTCGGTGGTGAATGTCAACACGACACAGGTCGTGAAGGGGAGGGGCCGACTCCGCAGCCCCTTTGGGGAGGATGATCCGTTCAACGAGTTCTTCAAGCGGTTTTTCGGGGATGCCCCGAGACAGTTCAAGTCCACAAGTCTTGGCTCCGGATTCATCATCAACAGAGATGGGTATATCCTGACCAATAACCACGTGGTCGAGAATGCCACGGAGATCTCGGTCAAGCTGAGCGATGCCAGGGAATTCAAGGCGAAGGTGATCGGAAGGGACCCGAAGACCGACATCGCGCTCATCAAGATCGAGGCATCGAATCTCCCCGTGATCCCATTTGGCGATTCGGAGAAGCTGGAGGTCGGCGAGCCGGTCATGGCAATCGGCAACCCGTTCGGCTTGAACCAGACGGTGACCTCCGGGATCGTCAGCGCCAAGGGCCGCTTCATCGGTGAGGGACCGTACGATAACTTCATCCAGACCGACGCCTCGATCAATCGAGGCAACAGCGGTGGACCCCTGCTCAACATCAACGGTGAGGCGGTCGGGATCAACACCGCCATCTTCAGCCCGACAGGCGGCTCCATTGGGATTGGCTTTGCGATCCCGATCGACATGGCCAAGGAGGTGCTTCCGCAGCTCAAGGATCGGGGGAGCGTGACCCGGGGATGGCTTGGCGTGTCGATCCAGGCGATTACTCCGGAGCTGGCCAAGACGTTCGGCTTGAAGCAGGCGAGTGGGGCGCTGGTGTCGGATGTGGTGGATGGTTCACCAGCGGAAAAGGCCGGGCTGAAGCAGGGGGATGTCATCGTGGAGTTCAACGGCAAGAAGGTCAAGTCCTCCTCTGAGCTCCCCCATATCGTGGGCGGCACGAGCGTCGGAAAAGAGGTCGTGATGAAGATCATCCGCGATGGGGAGGAGCTGCCCTTGCAGGTCAAGGTTGGGGAGTTGAAAGACGAGCAGTTGGCCGCCCTGGCGCCGTCCTCGACGAAATCCAAACTGGGGATCGATATCCAGCAGCTTACCCCGGAGCTCTCTCGAAGGTTTGGAATCAAGGATGACAGGGGTGTTGTGGTTACAGGTGTCGAGCCCGATAGCCCAGGCGAGGCGGCCGGCCTGCAGCCGGGCGACCTGATCCTGGATATCAACCGGTCGAAGGTGACCACCGTGAATCAGGCCAGGCGAGCATTGGAGAAAGCCCGCCCAGATGAACCGACGGTGGTCCTCGTGAAGCGGGAAGGCAACACGCGGTATGTGGTAATTAGATCCGAAGGGTAATCGGAGGTCTCGCTCTGTGTAGGGATGTAGTCCGGTGGTGGCTCAGAGACCCCCTCGAGCACGAGTGGGGCAAGGGAAAGGAGGTGAGGCGAGCAGAACGTGACGCCGTAGTGGCAGGAAGGAGGTGAGTGTGATGCCCGGCATTCCGCCAAAGTGCTTGGAATGCGGAGCCGACCTGCGGTATGACCCGGCAGGTTTAACCTTTCAGTGTTCCGTCTGTCGGCCTGTTGACAGGCCAGCGATGGAGCAGGTTCGGCAAGGCCGAAAGGAGGCTGCGTAAGGCGTGAATCTCGAGACGAACTGACGGGCAGGCTTTCTTGGGGCAGATGTCCAAGGAAGTCTGCCCATTTATTTTTTATGGCCTGCTTCTGTATGGAAGACCATTGGTTCGGCGGTCGGGCGATCGCGAGTCGCCAGAGAAGGAGATCGGTTGTCGGGTGACGTAACAGGTGAGGCTGCAGGAGAGCACCAGGGCTCACGCGGCAGGAAGGGGGTGGCCGAGCTCGCTCGGCTGTTTCTGCGACTTGGCCTGGTCGCGTTTGGCGGGCCTGCCGCGCACATCGCCATGATGGAGGAAGAGGTCGTCAGCCGTCGGCGGTGGCTCTCCCGAGAGCAGTTCCTCGACCTCCTTGGCGCCACCAATCTTATCCCCGGCCCGAACTCAACGGAGATGGCCATTCACATCGGAATGGTCCGGGCGGGGTTGCGTGGACTTATCGTGGCCGGCCTCTGTTTCATTTTGCCGGCCACAGCCATCACCCTCGGCTTCGCATGGGCGTACGTTCGGTATCAGACCCTGCCGCAGATGTCGGCCCTCTTGTTCGGTGTCAAACCGGTCGTGATCGCCATCATCCTGTCGGCTGTCGTCCGTCTTGGCCGGACGGCTGTCAAGACCCCGTGGCTGGCTCTCCTTGGCCTGGCTGTGTTCGTGTTGGGACTGCGAGGCGTCAATGAGATCGTACTTCTCTTGGGCGGGGGTGCCGTAGGTATCTTCTGGTCTACTCTGCGCCGTGGCCCGTTGAGGACTTCTGGCCTCGGCCTCCTGGGAGTGATGGGGCTCATCGCCGTCGTTCCGATCGCTGTGGGGGCGGTGGGCGGCGATGCCTCAGGTTCAATGGTGAGCCCTTCGCCTTCGCTCCGAGCGATCGGTCTGTATTTTCTCAAGATTGGAAGTGTCTTATTTGGCAGCGGCTACGTGCTCATTGCCTTCCTGCGCGGCGACCTCGTTGCGGACTACCGGTGGTTGACCGAGCTACAACTCCTCGATGCCGTCGCCATCGGACAGCTTACCCCAGGTCCTGTATCGAGCACCGCCACCTTTATCGGGTATCTCCTAGCGGGCGGTGTTGGCGCTGTTGTCGCCACGGCAGGCATCTTTCTCCCCTCGTTTCTGTTCGTCCTGGCCACCAACCCTTTGATCCCACGCATTCGTCGTTCGGCCACTGCTGCGAGCTTCCTCGATGCCGTCAATGTCAGCTCCATCGGACTGATGGCGGCAGTCACTGTGGAATTGGCCGCTTCGGCTCTGAAGGGCTGGGCAGGGTGGGCCATCGGCTTGGCTGCCGTCGTGGGGCTGGTGAAGTTCCGCCTGAATCCGGCGTGGTTGGTGGTCGGCGGAGCAGTGGCAGGCTGGGGGCTGAATTGATGTCCGATTGACACGCCAAGGACCGCATGGTAGAAGAGCCTATGGGAGCGGGCTACGATGGCACTTCAGGTCAACGAGATCTTCTATAGCGTCCAGGGCGAATCGACCTATGCCGGTCGTCCGTGCGTCTTCGTCCGCCTGACCGGGTGTAACCTTCGGTGTCGGTGGTGCGACACAGCATACGCGTTCTACGACGGCGAGACGCTCACGGTCGAACAGGTGTTGGAGCGGGTCAGGGCATACAAGTGCCCGCTGGTCGAGATCACCGGCGGTGAGCCGCTTCTGCAGGATGAGGTGCATTTCCTGATCGACCGGCTGCTGGTAGAGGGGTATGAGGTGCTCGTCGAAACAGGGGGGAGCCTCGATGTCGGTCGCCTCGACCCCCGGGTGGTCAAGATCGTGGACCTCAAGGCCCCGGGAAGCGGAATGGACCGCCTCAATAATCTCGACAACCTTCAGTATCTGGACCGGAAGGATCAGATCAAATTCGTCGTGGCGGATCGCGGGGATTACGAGTGGGCCAAACGGATTATGGCAGAGCATGCCCTGGCCGAAAAGGCTCAGGTGCTGTTCTCTCCGGTGTTCGGCGAGCTGCACCCGAGGGAGCTGGCCGAATGGATTCTCGCGGACCGGCTTCCGGCCCGACTACAGATTCAGCTCCATAAGTATCTCTGGGATCCCAATCAGCGGGGCGTGTAGTGAGTAAGAGGGCCGTCGTCCTCCTGAGCGGCGGGATCGATTCGGCGACGGCGGCCGCGGTAGCCAGGGATAAAGCGTATGAGCTGCACGCCCTCACCTTTCGCTACGGCCAGCGCCACGCGCGCGAGGTGGAGAGCGCGAAGAGACTCGCGGGCGCCTTCGGTACGAAACAGCACCTGCTCCTGGACCTGGACCTTCGACAGATCGGCGGGTCGGCCCTGACCGATCAGATTCCGGTGCCGAAAGGCCGCGGGGTGGAAGAGATCGGGGCCGGCATCCCCGTCACGTACGTTCCGGCTCGCAACACGATCTTCCTGTCGTATGCCCTGGCATGGGCCGAGGTGCTCGGCTCGGAAGATATCTTTCTCGGGGTCAACGCCCTGGACTACAGCGGCTATCCGGACTGTCGGCAAGAGTATGTCGCGGCCTTCGAGCGGATGGCGAACCTGGCGACGAAAGCCGGGGTCGAAGGCCGCTCAGCCCTCACCATCCACACCCCTCTCATCCACCTCACCAAAGCCCAGATCATCCAGCGTGGCGTGGGGCTCGGCGTCGATTTCGCCCTCACCTGGAGCTGCTACGATCCGACGCCGGACGGCCACCCCTGCCGCGCCTGCGACAGTTGCATCCTACGCGAAAAGGGGTTCGCCGAAGCCGGCATTCCCGACCCCGGCTCTCTCCCATCCCTCGCGGACGGCTCACGCCACCAAGACTTCGTACCATAGCCACTGCCAACGCAACGTCGTTGTCAAGCGGTCCCGCCTTGAGATTTTGGTCTTGCTTGGGTGTCGCAGAGGTGCTAAACTATGTCCCATAAGTGCTACACCTAGTGCCGCTGTAACCATGTCACCCTACGTTGGTGGGCACTCTGCCGGGCCAAGTAGCGAGCATGGCAAGGCGCGGCTGCCGCGGGCCGACCGAGGCGTACATTGTCTGGTACGTCGCAGGGAGCGCCCCGGGGGCCTGCAACGCCGCTAGGCGAAGCTAATTGGCTCGACACTAGACTGGAGGTGAGCGAACATGCCGACCATGTTGCCACGGATCTCTACGGTTGTGGAACGATCGATTTACGAGGCGGTGGCAATGCTGGCCAAGAAGGACGGGGTGTCACTGTCGCAGAAGGCGAGGGATCTTCTTCTTGAGGCCCTGGAACTTATCGAAGATGCGGGTCTTGAGGCGATTGTCGAGCGGCGCCGGAAGAACCTGGGGAAATCCATTCCTCTGGCTGAAGTGAAGCGGCGATTCAGAATCAAGTAGGGCAACTTGCGATACGAAGTCGAAGTTCGCCCAGAAGTGGTTGCGGAGGACCTGGCGGAACTCCCGGCGAACATTCGCGCCCGGATTATCAGGGCTATTGAGAGCAGACTCATGACAGAGCCGACACGATACGGAATCAGGTTGCGTCAATCGCTCGGTGGGCTTTGGAAGATCCGGGTTGGTGATTACCGAATCGTGTATGAGATCGAAGGGGAGAAGGTAACGGTCTGGGCAATCCGGCACCGAAAGGATGTATACGAAGAAGCAGAACTGCGGTGGCTATCCGCATGATTTCAGTACGGAAAATACAGCCTTGACGCGTCTCTGCTCCATCCGCTCGCCGCAGATGTGACAATCACCTCATAAGAGGTTTTTTCCATCATGTTGTGATTCCTGCTTACCGGATAACCCCCACCCCGTCAAGTTTCTGTGCGCGATCGCAGCTTTTCCCCGCGTTTCCTGTGCGAGGGAGTTTGGACAAAGCCGTGGTTTGAATGGGCCAAACATGGTATCATTGCGTGGCGTTCTTGAGGCAACCATGAGGGTTGACGAATGATGTCGGAGCCGACCGATACCGTCTCATCGGGCGCTGGCGCGATGGTTCAGGAGGGGCTGAACGCCGCTCAGCAGGCCGCCGTCACGCACGGCGATGGCCCACTCCTTGTCATCGCCGGCGCCGGGACTGGGAAGACCACCGTCATCGCCCATCGGATCGCCCACCTGATCAACAGCAAGCGGGCGCGGCCGGAGCAGGTGCTGGCCCTGACCTTTACCGAGAAGGCGGCGGCTGAGATGGAGCGGCGGGTGGACCTGCTGGTCCCGTACGGGTTCACCGACACCTGGATCTCCACCTTTCACGCCTTTGGGGACCGCATCCTTCGAGAGCATGCACTGGTGCTCGGGCTCAGCCCGGATTTCCGCGTTCTCACAGAGGCGGAGCAGGCGATCTTCCTTCAGGAACATCTCTTCGATCTGCCGCTCGACTACTTTCGGCCGCTTGGCAATCCGATGAAGCATGTGCGCGCCCTGCTGCAACTGTTCAGCCGAGCCAAGGACGAAGACATTTCCCCCAGGGGGTATGCGGCCTTTGCGGAGCAACTGGAGCAGCAGACACTCGCCGCTCCCGATGATGACGTCCTAGCCGAACGGGCGCGGCGAGAGGTGGAGATCGCATGGATCTACCGGCGCTACCAGGAGCTGATGGCCCGGGAGGGGAAGCTCGACTTCGGGGACCTGATGACGAAAACGCTCACGCTCCTTCGCGAACACCCGCTGGTCCTGCAGCGGATGCAAGAGCGATTTCGGTATGTTCTGGTCGATGAGTTCCAGGATACCAATTACGCGCAGCTCCAGATCGTCAAGCTGCTTGCCGCCACACATCGGAATGTCACCGTGGTGGGCGACGATGACCAATCCATCTTCAAGTTCCGGGGGGCTTCGATCAGTAATATCCTGAACTTCAGAGAAGAGTTTCCAGAGTCACACACGGTCGTCCTCGTCGAGAACTACCGCTCGACCCCGGCCATCCTTGATGCGGCCTACCGCCTGATCCAACATAACAATCCGGATCGGCTTGAGTACCGGGAAGGAGTGGACAAGCGGCTCCGACCTCAGAATGCCGAAGGACCGGTTGTAGAGAGCGTGGCCTTCCAGACCTATCAGGAGGAGGCCGACTGGGTCGCCGGAAAGATCGAGGAGCTGGTCGAGGCGAAGGCGTGTCCGCCGGGCGACATCGCCATCTTGGTCCGCAGAAACAGCGACGCCGATCCGTTTCTGCGAGCACTGAACATGAAGGGGATTCCATGGAGCTTCAGCGGGGCGAAGGGCCTGTACGACAGGGAAGAGATACGGCTCGTCGTCTCGTTCCTCCGGCTGCTGGCTGACCCACAGGACTCCCTGAGCCTTTTTCATCTGGCCGGTTCCGAGATCTACGGGATGCCAGGGGTTGATCTGACCCTCTGTAACGCCTATGCGAGGCGGAAGCATCGAAGCCTCTACGAAGTGCTGCTCGATGTGACGAAACGACCCGGTAGTGTTCCGGAGCTCTCCGCGCTCTCGCCGGAGGGGATCGCCACCGCCACCGCTCTCTTGGGGGACCTCGACCGCTATCTCAGGAAGGCGACCCTGGAGCCGACCGGACGGGTCCTGTACGAGTTTCTCATGGAGCGCCCCGGCTATGGCAAGCGGCTGGTCCGTTCGACCTCTCCCCGCGATCATCAACGGGTCGGGAATTTGGCGGCGTTCTTCGGCCTCGTTCAACGGTTCGGCGAGGTGGCGCCTCAGGACCGCGTGGCCGGCTTCGTCCCGTATCTCACGATGCTGATCGAGGCGGGGGAGGACCCCCCAATTGCGGAGGGCGAGGAAGCGGGAGACGCGGTTCAGGTCCTGACCTTGCACAAGGCTAAGGGGCTGGAGTTCGAGGCGGTCTTTCTCGCCGGCTTGGTTGAAAAGCGGTTTCCCTCGGTGGACCGGAAGGATGCGATCCCGCTCCCAGACGAGCTGATCAAGGACCATCTGCCGTCAGGCGACTTTCACCTGCAGGAGGAGCGTCGGCTGTTCTACGTCGGCGTGACCCGGGCGAGGCGGCACCTCTTCCTGACGCGAGCCAGGGATTATGGGACCAAGCGGGAGTGGAAGCGGAGCCGCTTCGTGGCGGAGGCGCTGGCGCTGCCGAAGGAACACGAGGAACACCCCTGGCGTGCGGCGCCCGATGCGGCCATCGCCCGTGCCGCGCCGCCGCCCGAGGGCGAGGCGGCCCTGCCCGCACAGCCTGACGCGCCCCTCAACCTCTCCCACTATAAGATCGACGACTACCTGACCTGCCCGCTGAAATACAAGTACGTCCACATCCTGCGGGTGCCCGTCCTGCGGGATCAGGCGGTCGCCTATGGCGCCGCACTGCACCGGGCTGTTCAGGCGTACAATAATCGGCGCCTTCAGGGGCTGACGATGTCTTCTCAGGAGCTGATCGACGCCTTCGAAGCCCACTGGGTCAATGAGGGGTTCATCTCGCGGGAGCACGAGGAGGCGCGGCTTCGGGAGGGCCGTGACGCCCTGGCCCAATTTCACGCCTTTGCCGAGGGCGGCGAGCCGCCTACGTTCGTCGAGAAGAAGTTCCGGTTCCAGATCGGTCAGGACACGGTCACCGGCTTCCTGGACCGGGTTGACGAGCGGGACGGCGAGGTGGCGATTATCGACTATAAGTCGTCAATGGTCCGGGATCAGAAAGAAGCGGGAAAAGAGGCCCGGGAGAGCCAGCAACTCGCCCTATACGCCCTGGCCTACCGGGAGTCGGTCAGCCGGTTGCCCGATCGGGTCGAGCTGCACTTTCTGACCCCGGGTGGCGTCGTGGTAGGAAGGGCTCTCAAGGCAGAGAAGGAGCTCGACCGGGCGACTGACCGGATCAGAGCGGCGGCGACTGGGATCCGGGCCGGGCTGTTTCAGGCGACGCCCAGTCCATGGGTCTGCGGCTTCTGCGCCTTCAGGACGATTTGCCCTGCAACCGCCTGGACAGGGGAACGCGAGGGATGAAGATCGGCATCGATATCGACGACGTCCTGGCAGATTCCCTGCCGTACTACACGAGGGCCTTCAATCAGCGCTTCGGCCTCCAGATCGAGCTCGCCGACGCCGCGTGGCGGATCCTCGACAGGTGTCCCTGGATTCCTCGTCAAGAGGCCCACGACTTCTTCTCGGAGCTGATCGAAGCCGGTTTCTTCTCATCCCGCCCCCTCTTGCCAGGGGCCAAGGAAGCTGTGGAATCTCTGGCCGAAGACGGGCATCGCCTGTACATCATCACCGGCCGCGCGCCCCAAGACGAGGCGATCACCAGGAGCTGGCTGACCCATGTTGGGCTGCTGTCCCGCTTCGAAGCCGTCATGCATAAGGCACGCGAGCCGGTGGGTCGCCACAAGTCGGGAGCCGCATCCGAATTGCAGCTTGATGTCTTCATCGAGGATGAGCTGGCGGTGGCGACCGCCGTCGCGGAGACGGCCATCCCGGTCTTGCTGTTCGACCATCCCTGGAATCAGGGGCTTCTACCGGGCAATGTATGCCGCGTCCGCTCCTGGGCCGAGGCGCTGATCCAAATCGCTCATCTCAACGGGGGTGGGGGGAAGGAACGCGCCGGGAACAATCCGGTCTAAACTGATTGTCCCCGACCTATAACGAACTGCTACAGCTTCAGAGAGGGAAGGAAGGGGATGGTTCGGGGAGGTTTAGTTGTCTCCCGATAGCCTGTCAATTATTTTCGGAAGACCGGTCCCGACGATGTGGGTGCCCTGGCTCGTTATCCTATTTGTTGTCTTGACCCTATTGCTGGCAGCGGCGCTCCTCGTCTTGCTGCGAGGGCGGCGAGGACAGGATCGCTTGGTCGAGGCGCTGGCAACCGGGTTTCAGAAGGGCTTGGGTGAGTTGACCGAAAAGCTCAGCCTTCTCGCCGCTGAAACCCAGGTGATCGCTCGGCAGCAGGAGAGCCTTCGCGGGCAGGCGCAGGACACGGAGCGCGGGCTCCAATCGCTGGAGACCAAGATGGTGGAGACGACCGCGGTTGCTCGCAGTGGTCTTGCTCAGACGCTGGCGCAGGTACAGGAGAGCTTGCAAACCAATCTTGTGTCGGCGCAGACAACCCTTCGCCATGAGATCACCCAGACCCGAGAGCTCGTGGCTCAGGTGAAGTCGGCGGAGGAGGTCCGGGAGACGGCAGCGCGGCAAGCCTTCGAGTCGTTGAGACGGTTAGAGCACGTGATCACAGGGACGAAGAGCCGGGGCACGGCCGGCGAGAATATCCTCGAAGGGATCCTCGCCCAGTTGCCGCCCGAGCTCCGCGAGACGAATCTCACCATCAACAACAAAGTCGTGGAGTTCGCCTTCCGGCTGCCGAACGACAAGGTGCTCCCCATCGATAGTAAGTGGCCGAGCATGGCCGAATTGGAGAAGCTGGCGGACACCGACGACCCTGAGGCCCGCCGCCCGCTCATCGAGGCGATTCGTGGCGAAGTAAGAAAGAAGGTCAAGGAGGCGGCGAAATACCTCGATCCTGAACGGACGATCCACCTCGGCGTGGTGGTCGTGCCCGATGCCGTATTCGATCTTTGCTTTGAGGTGCACGTGGATGCGTTTAAACAGGGGATTGTGATCGTGAGCTACAGCCAGACGCTCCCCTATCTGCTCTCTCTGCTTCAGGTGGTCATACGATTCTCGGCCAAGATCGACGCGGCACGGCTCAGCTCGGCCCTTAGAACCATCGCCGACGCCCTGGAGAAAATGGAGGGCGAGGTCGAGGGCCGGCTGGCGAGATCGTTGACCCAGCTTGAGAATAGCAGAGGTGAGCTTCGCGCCCAATTATCAAGGGCCAGGCAAGGGGCCGGAAGCCTTTACCTCGGGGGGGAGGGTGGCGAGGCACGTCCCGGCCTGACCCCGGAAGGCTGAGTAATGGTGACGCGTGGTAAAGAAGGTCCTCGGTAGCCTTTCTCAGAGTAGACACTCCGTCGATCGGCGATTGAAGATCGGGATTATCCTGAACCTTGTCTTCGCCCTCGCCGAATTCATCGCAGGCCTGGCCGCCGGCAGCCTCGCCCTCGTGGGCGATGCCTGGCATAACTTCGGCGACGTCATCGCCCTGGCCCTTTCGTGGGTGGCGCTCCGACAGGCGGAGCGCCCTGCCACGGGGCGCAAGACCTTCGGCTATCACCGGGCCAGCATCCTGGCCGCACTGGGCAATGGGCTCGCCCTCATCGGCATCACGTTGTGGCTCTTTTACGAGGCGATCCAGCGTCTCAGGCAGCCGGAGCTGCCGGAGGGCGCCGTAATGATGGCGGTAGCCGGTGCAGGGTTCCTGATGAATCTCGCGGTGGCGGTCTCGCTGAAGCGTTCGACCAGAGACATCAGCATCCGGAGCGCCTATTTACACCTGATGAGCGATGCCTTCGTGTCCCTGGGCGTCGTAGCGGCCGGCGGTGTCATTCTGCTCACCGGCTGGAGCCTGATCGATCCACTTCTCAGCCTTGTCATCGGGGTGCTGATCCTGGTCGGATCATGGGACATCGTGATGGAGGCGCTACATGTATTGATGGAGGGCGTTCCGCGGGGGGTTGACGTGGATCGTGTCCTGGATGCGATGCGAGGTCTGCCCGAGGTCAAGGATACGCACGATCTGCACGTCTGGAGTCTCAGCTCCCATGTCTACGCCTTAAGCTGCCACATCCAGGTGGCCGACCTTCCGGTCAGCGAAGGGACCCAGCTGCTCGATCGGATCAGCCGGATGCTGAAAGAACGGTTCGGCATCGCCCACACCACCATCCAGCTCGAAGCCGAGGCCTGCCCGCCCCAGGATGTCTGCACCCTGAACACCAGGGCCGAGACAGCCTCTCCAAGACATCGCTAACCACCCCACTCAGGCTGTTCCAAGATCTTCGGTGTAGGTGCTGCGTGCCTTCAGGCACACGGTGAGCAGGACAGCTATGATCAGCACGGCCATGGTTGTCTGGAGGAGAATGAAAGCCCCGATCTTGTAATAGGCGAACATGGGATGTACAAATCGGGTCAGCCAACCTGCGGCCTCGTCGGAGATGGCGGACAGGAAGGTCAGGTGGATCAGCCAGAACTTGACCTGAGGCGTGAGGGGGACAAACAGCACAAGGTGACTCAGCGTCAGGATGAAGATACCCATCGCCAGGAGATGGAAATGGCTGATCTCGAGCAAGACCTTGTAGCTGCGGGGCAGCATGAACTGCGCCTCGGATCCCCTGTAGAAGGTGACGACGGACTCGTAATGAAGCCCCATCTGATTAAAGAAGAGCAAGGTGTTGGTGAGCCAAAGCCCGGCACTGTAGAAGAGAAACCACAGAATGATGAAACGAAGGAGACGGTTCTGGGTCCACTCCCCCGTGACGACGAAACGCATCATCCTCCTCCTTTTGCGATCAACACCTGATAGAGGGCCAGAACCTTGCGGACCGACTCGGTCATCGCCCGAGCGGTCAAGGTCGCCCCGGTGATTCCGGCGATCCTTCCTCCCACCCGGAGGTCAGGGATGAGCTTTGCCTGATCGAACTGTTTGAGCCAGCGTTCATTCGGGAGATATTCCAGGGGTTCATAGAAGGCCAGGATGAGTGTAGAGGCCACCCGCCCTTCCGGGGAGAGCACCACCATGACGGCCTCGGGAAGGGTGCGGACGTTGTGGACATCGATCATAGCATAGCCGAGCGGTTTTTGGCCTCGCTTTCCAATATACAGTGTTACGAGCTTGGAATCCAGCCGAGTGCGTGCGAGGGTCTCGACCTGCTTCTGCTGGTCGTCCGTCAGAAAAAACGTCTGCTTGTCGATGACATCGGCCTCCGGGAACGCCGCCCGGAGGGCCTCCTCCTTGGCATAAAACACCTTGGCGACGAGGCCAGCGGGTGCGCAGAGGTGCAAGACAAGTAGGAAGGTCAGGCCCGCCAGGGCGCGCATGTCACTCCTCATCGGGATCGACAGTAACTCCCACACCTTCACCCTCTCCCCCTCGGAGGGGGGAGAGGGGTTGGGTGAGGGGGAAATCGCTCCGGCTAAAAGATGAAGCCGAAGCCGACGTTGAACTCGTCGGCGATCTGTCCCGCCGACGCCTCGAGGTTGCGATAGTCCAGCTTGACTACCACGTTAGGGATCGGTTTGAAGCTCAGGCCCGCGTTGATCACTCTGATGTCCCGTGATCTGTCGGGGGTGAAGCCAGCAGGGACGTCGGCCTGCGTATCGAGCCGCTCGAATCGGAGGAACGGGGACAGCGACATGTCGGTCCCGGGGAGGATGAGCGGCAGGATGTCATAGGCGACCTCCGCGTAGCCTCCCACGATCCGGCTGCTGATGGGGCCATTGGCCCCGAGGGCGGCGCTCAGGACTTCGGCGTCGCCGATGTGCCCCTGGGCGAACAGCGCGCGGAGCTGCAGCCCTCGATACTGATACTGGCCATGGAACTCGAAGAGCGTGAGGTTTGCATCGATCTTCTTCCCCGCGAACAGTTGATCCTGTCCGGTGTTGCCCCAGAACACCGAGCCCCCTACCTGGAGGCCCGGGATCGGGGTGTAATCGAGGCGGGCCGTCCAGGCCAAGTCCTCGAGCAGGGCTCGGTTCCCCGACTGCCGGGCTGCTCGGATATTGGTCTTGGAGAAGCCGTTGGCGTTCAAACTGTTTGTGACATAGGTCCGGTAGGTCAGCCCCGGCAGGATCGTGCCGTGAAGCCCCACCCCAAGCTCCCGCCAGGTGGTCGGGATGATCCGTTGCTCCACCTCCGGGCGGAGGTTGCCGAAGTAAAAGGGAGGCTCGTGGACCTCGTTGAGGAATCCCATCGGCATCAGGACCAGTCCCGTTCTGATGTTCGCCTGCTCGGTCAGGAGGAAGTCCAGGGTGGCGAACTCGATCTCCACATCGCCCGCGCCGGCGCTCACCGTGGGGCCCACCTTTGCGTGCTCGTACTCGATCTCCGAGTTCAGGATGATTCGGTCCGAGAACTTGTACCCGATATAGGTGACGAACCGGACCAGGTCGCCGACATTGCTCCTCTTGCTCGGCCCCTCGTTGTCGCCGACGAAGAAGATGGCGCTGGCCTCGCCGTAGCCGCCGATCGAAAGCCCTCTCGGCATCTGGTAGACCTTCGAGGCCGCCGGACCCAGGCCGTAGAGGCTCTTGTACTCGACCGTTTCAGGTAGGGTGAACTTGCTCTTGAGCGTCTCCATCTCCTCTGCGAGGATCCCCGTCTTCCGCTCCTGTTCTTCTCGCCGCTTCGCCTGCTCTTGTTGAGCCTCGGCCTCCTTGATCGCCTTTTCCTTCTGAGCGGTCTCGATCTCTTTCACCCGCCGATCTTGTTCTTGCTTTTCTAGTTTCAGGCCTTCGATTTGCGTCTGAATCTCTTTCAACTGTCTTTCCAGATCACCCAATGTCGCCGCGACCGTCATGCTGGACGAGGCGATCACGACCATCAAGGCAGCAATCAGATAGCGCAACAGTTTCACGTCCTCCCCCTTTTGACTCCTTGGTTACCTGTCTGTGTGAGTAGATCAGCGCTCAAGCTCGGCCGAGCGATCCAGAAGCTCCACCCGGCCACGAAGTCCCGGCGTAATGTGAACCGAGACCTTCCCTGGATGGCGAGCGAGAGGGTGGACCACGATCCCTTCGACCCCGCTCACCGATTGTATGAACGCCATCGCGCCTGCCCCGTGGATCATGGCGGCGGTCGCCAGGCCGTCGGCGCGCATCGCGCTCCTTGCGATGATGGTCGCGCTCAGTGCGCTATCCGCTGGCGTTCCGGTTCGAGGGTGTACCAGATGGCCGTAACGCAGCCCGCCAACGGTGAAGTAGCGAAAGTAATTTCCGGATGTCGCCGCAGCCTCATCCTCGACCAGAACCGAGAGCAACAGCCTCGAAGGCGCGAGAGGATGCCGCAGGCCGATCCTCCAGACACCCCCATCCCGGCTGCGGCCGATGACTCGAAGGTCGCCCCCCGCATCGACCAAACCACTGTACACCCCGCACTGCTTGAGGGCCTGCGCTGCGACGTCAACAGCATATCCTTTGGCGATCCCCCCCAGATCGATGCCCATCCCGGGATGTTGTAGCTGAACGCTGCGGCTGTTGGGGTCAACAGAAAGGCCACTATGAGCCACCAAGTCGAGGGTTGCCTCGATCTCCCGCGATGATGGAAGTCGGCCTTCCTTCGTCCTGCAGTGCCAAAGCTGCATCAACGGGTGGATGGTGACGTCTAATGCCCCGCCACTCATCTGCGCTATCTCCTTGGCCTCTGAAAGCACACCGAAGGTCTCCTCCCCGACCGGGACGGCGAGTGTGGCGGCCGAACGGTTCACCAGACTGATCTCACTGTCGGGCCGAAACGTACTCATCAGACGATCCACGTCCATCATTCGGCGAAGTCCGGTCTCGATCGCCTCCCTCGCGATTGAGAGGTCAGGATGATTCGCCTCAACCTCCACAACCGTGCCCATCAGGAGACGGCCGAGCGTGAGCGTCCGTATCTTCGAGTTGCTCCATGCCCTGTTCGGTGAGAGGAGTCCGAAAAGCGTCCCCACAGTGCCTCCCGCGATTGCCATGAGGAAGCGTCTTCGGCTGAGGCCGAACTCGTCAAGGATCGGCAGATCGCGATCGATCATGAAGTAATCCCTCACAAGGGCTTCTCCCCTCCACCTTGAGGCCTATCTGACAAAGTGATCTGGCTTCACTGTGTCCAGCCATGGGGCTGCCTCCGAATCATCGGGCAGGGGAGACATAGCGCCTTCATTGTCTTTCCGCTCGAGAAGCCGATCGAGAGAATCCGTGGCGAAGATCGGTGCACGGAAGCGGATGGCCAGCGCAAGCGCATCAGCGGTGTGACAAGGAACCGAGGTCTCCTCGGTGCTCCTCCGAACCTGCACCGATGCCGACAACAGGTTATGACCTGACTCGTCCAATACAATCGAGCCGATGCAGACATCGGCGTGAGAGCACAGGCAGGTGATGAGCGAATAGATCGAACTCCTGAAGCATGGGCAGGGGGGCAGTCCTTCCCCAATCTGGAGCTCGTGCGCGATGCGGTGGGCCTCCTCGTGTGTCAGAATCACGTGAAGTTCGTTGCCGCCCGCCGACTCGAGAACCAAGGCCGCCCCCTCAGCTTTCATACATCGGTCAAGCCCTCTGATGCGTAACTCCTTCGTTGCCATCCCTTACGGTCCTTCCTTTCTCTCCATGCACCTGTTCTAGTCCGAGGCAGGATAGAGGTCTGCTCAACCTCATCGAGTGTGTGGCTCGGGATAGCTCGGTTCACCCAGCAGGTCGAGTTGTTTGGAGTCGGCGATGATCACGGTCATTCCGATCACCCGATCTCCGAACTGCTTGCAGAGCCTGAATTGGCGGGAGTGCGCCCAGTCTCTCGGCGAACCCATAGTGCCTGCCGGTCTCTCTCCGCTCGCAGGGCGGATGGTCTGGCCGGGCTGCGCGCGCCGTGGAAGTCTCACGCAGTAGAACAGGACCACGAGAAACCGCTTTCGGCCAGAGATGACAAAGGACATCCGTTCACTCTCTCCTTGAACTGCTCGAGGCCGCCGTCATCAGACCTCGGGCCTTGCCGCTTTGGCTGCCTCCACCTCGTGCAGATCTTGATCAAGTCGCTGTTTCTGTTCCTTCATCGGTGGAGTCGCTTCTTCGCTTGCCCCAGCCTTGCAATGGAGGTCTCACCGTCTGCCTGGCCCCTAAAATCGGACATTCATCCCTCCGACGACAACCCGTCCAAACATGGGACGGCCGTCGAAGGTCTCATGATTCTCGTCGAAGAGGTTACTGGCCCGGAGGAAGAAGTCGATGGTCTTTGTGACCCTGAAAAGCCCCGCAAGATCGACGACGAACCATTCGCCAAGCTTTGTCGGGGGTGCCATCATGGCCTGTACGCCCTCCGCCTCCCCACCGTATCGGGTAAGCAGCGTGAGAAAGCCTTTCCGGTGGGTATAGGTCAATCCGACGTTCACAAGGTTTCTGGGTCCGCCGAAATCGACAGGATCACCGCTCGGCCTCCTCTCAACCTCGTCATAGGTGTAGTTGACGAACCCCGTGAGCCCCTTGAAAAGAGTAAAGTCGGCTTCAACCTCTAGCCCCTGAGACCTCACCTTGTCGGTGGCATTCCGATAGAAGGCCACGGGAGGCATCTTGGTGAAATCGACGAAGAACCTCGATTCCTTCTCTAGGTCGAGGTGGAAGAAGGCCCCTTTTATAGAAAGCCTGCCAGGAAGAATCTCTTGAACCAGGCCGGCCTCGAAGCTCTTGAGGTCCTCGGCCTGGAGGTCTCCAGCCGGGTCCTTCTCGTTAAACTCGTTCAAGCTCGGCCAGCGGATTGACCTTCCCCAGGTGGCATAGAGGAGGGTTGGTTTGAAGGGCCGGAACGAGACCGACCCGTAAGGGCTCCACCGCGAATCGGCCTCGGAGTGGGCATCGAATCTGACTCCTATGTGGAGGCTTAGGCCATTGAAGGGGGTGATCACATCCTCGACGTACAGCCCCCCAAAACTCATGTCAGTTTTCTGGAGGAGCATTCCGAGGTTCTCGACGGCGTGGTTCCAGGTGAAGTCTCCGCCGAAGGAGACCCTTTGGCGCAGGGGGAGGTCGAGGGTCATGTTCCCCCGCATCCCTGTCTTGGCCCGCTCCTGATCCCTGACATCGGGGTGCAGCTTTACGTTCAGCTCGTCATTCTCACCGGTCCTAAAAGCATTGAACGTGAGCGAGGCGCTGTTGGAGGGCCTTAGAAAATAATTGACATTAACGGTGTAGAGGTCCCTGTCTCGATGCTCCCTCTCCCCTCGAAAGATCTCGTCAGAAAAGAACTTCCGGCTGGTCAGGTACTGAGAATAAAAGGAGAGGGAGTGGACAGGGCTGACGTCGTAATTGAGTTTCACAACTGGGGAGACCTTCCAGTAGGACCGATCGCCGTAGACCTCGTTCTGCTTGGGAGGGGTGCGCCGTTCTCCCGTCAGGTTATCCGTCCGCAAATAATCCAGAGCGACGTTGTAGGAGAGCCCTCCCTTGATCGGGCCCTGAGCCTCCAATGTCGCGAATCCGCTGGTCAGCTCGCCGAAGGCGCCGGAGAGTTGCGTTTCACGTTCCTCCTGCCTCCTTTTGGTAAGGACCTCTACGGCTGCGGTATATCCGCCGAACCGCGGGGGCATAGGAGGTTTGTAGACGATGATCTTCTCGATCAACCCTATGTGTGGGAGGTGCTCGAACTCGTTGGCCTCGGAGAAGGCATCGTTGAGCGGCCTGCCGTCCACGAGCACCAGGACGTTTCGGGCGCTATCTCTCGGGAGTCCCCGGATGAGGAGCCAGTCCTCAGCCCCTCGATCGCTCGAACTTTTCACGGTGATGCCGGTTTTGACTCGAAGCGCTGCCAGCACGTCGAAAAGGTCATACCCATAGAGGCCCTTTTCAAGCTCATCCGCTGTGATCACAACCACATTCGAAGTCAGCATCATCTCGGGGGCGATCTCTTGGGCCAAGGCCGATTGGACCGGAATCATGGAAAACACACAAAGAACGACCAGCATGGATCCAAACAACGAGACGCGAAGCTGCCCCATGGGTCCCTCCTTTTCCGGTGTCAGAAAGGTTGTCTGACGCAAGCCTGATGATGCCGCCTCCAAATTTGTATACAAGCGCATCCGCGGCCGAGCCTCCCGCTTCATTGTTACCCGGCGTACCTGTGATTCCTGCGTTCAAGTGCGTCACCCGGTGATCAGAAAGCTCCAGGCTGATGGGGATGTTGGTCCGCAACCCAATGGTCCCCCTTTTCCCTAGACTTGCTTCGTGGAGGTTGTTAGAATTTTGCTGCCAGGGAGGCCAGAAAAGCAAAGGCCCTAGGAGGCCGATTGTTGAACAGCCTTTCATGGCAGCAGGCGGCTCCACCGCACCGGCCGCCAAGCAAGGGGCGGTGGGGTCGCCTTCTATTGTGTGGGTGACGCGATCACCTGGTTAGAAGCTGCTGCTCAGATCCTCCCCTTGAGGTGGACTGTGACGTGCGCTATGGCAAGGAAAGCGAGGAACAGCGCTCGAATTGGCGGTCATCGCCGCTTCCCCGTCACAGGATACTGAAACGTCCATTCGACCTCGAACGGTTCCCACCAGGGATCGACGCCGGTCTCCGGGTCGGTGTGCCTCGCGAGGCCCCACTCTTCCGGTGATCCGATCCGGTAGGTGAGCCTGTACCTGCCGGGGCCCAGCATCTTGAGATTCAGGCCGTAGTGCGGCCCGTCCTTGGCCATCATCTGCCAGAGCTGTCCGCTGAGCTTCTTGTCGGTTCCCAAGAGCTCCAGGGTGTAGTTGATGCTGAGGTATGAAATCCATTCACCCGGGCGGAATCCGTATCGGTTTCCCTTGGTCGCGTGGATGTCGGCTTCAAGGTGGATGTCGGCCTCGTCAGGCGGAGGGCCGCCCCAATACTCGTCCATTGCAACCGCCACCGAATACGCCGCCGCGATCCGCAGGCCGTGCAGCGTCTTCGGCTTGCCGATCGGGACCTCCAGCGCCAGCGTGGCGCACGGGATTACGGCGTCAATCAGTAGCAGCAACGCAAGTGACGCGCAGGCAGAGGGAAGTGGCCTCATGAGTGCTCCCAGTGGACCTCCATTTCGAGGTCTCGATTTATCGGGTGGTATCGTCTTCGTAGAAACAGACCACGTGGGTCGGATCGGTTTTCACCGCGATCCTGGCGCCTGACTCCACGATCCGTGTTGAGCCCTGGCTGCTGTGAACCGTCCTGCCGGACGGCAACTGCACGCAATAGAGGTTATCCGAGCCGCGGAAGTGTCGCGTCACCACGGTCGCCTCTCCCGCCAGATCGGCGACCAGTTCAATGTCATCAGGGCGGATCATCACCTCCACCGCCTGCCCCGAGGGGAGCCCCTGCTGGTTCGGGAATGTGCCAAGCTCGGTGACGATCCCCTCGCCCTGGACAAGGCCGGGAATGAAATCGGCCGAGCCGACGAACCGGGCAACGAACCGGGTGGCCGGGGTGTGGTAGATCACATCCGGTTGGTCGATCTGCTCCAGGCGTCCCTGATTCAGAACCCCGACCCGGTCGGCGATCATTAATGCCTCTTCCTGGTCGTGCGTGACGAAGATGGCGGTGGTCCCGGCTTGGCGAAGGATCCGGTGGACATCTTGCCGCATCTGCGCCCGCATGTCAGCGTCCAGGTTGCTGAACGGCTCATCCAACAGGACCACTTGCGGACTTGGGGCGAGCGCGCGCGCCAATGCCACCCGCTGTTGCTGACCGCCGGATAGCTCATAGGAATATCGTCCTTCCAGTTCCGAAAGGCCCACGAGATCCAGCGCCTCCTCGATTCGCTTCCCACTCCGCTCCGCATCCCAGTTGTGCAGGCCGAAGGCCACGTTCTCGCGGGCCGTGAGGTGCGGAAAGAGCGCGTAGTCTTGGAAGACCATCCCTACACCCCGCCGCTCCGCCGGCACAAAGATCCTCTCGTTGGCGACGATCCGGCCACCGATCTCGATCGACCCGCCGTCTGGCACCTCGAACCCGGCGATCAGGCGCAGGGTCGTGGTCTTGCCGCAGCCGCTTGGCCCCAGCAGGGCAACGATCTCTCCCTTGCCTACAACGAGGGAGATCTCCTGGATCGCGGCGATACCTCCGCCCCCGTAGCGCTTGCTGACCCCTTCGAGTCGGATGACCTCCGTCATCGTTGCTCCTGTCCGTCCTGCCTTCACTCCTGCTTCCTCTCTCCTCATCACGTGGGCTCAATCGAGCTGCGAGATGCCGCTGTCAAGCCTCCTGATCAGGAAAAGGGGGAGCGCGGTGGTTGCAATCAGAATCAATGAGGTTGAGGCGGCCACGGCGAAATCGACCTCGATGGTGGCGATCCAGATTCGGACCGGCAGCGTGTCGAACCCAGCAGGCCGCAGGAGAAGCGTGGCGGCCAGCTCCTTGATCGAGGAGATGAACACCAGCGTCCATCCAGCCACCATCCCGGGGCGGATGAGGGGAATGGTCACCTCCCGAAGCGCCTGCCAGCTCGAACGGCCGAGTCCCCGAGCCGCCTCCTCCAAGTTCGGATCGACCTGGGACAGGGCGGCTGCGCTCCCCTGGACCGCCTGCGGCAGATAGCGCAACAGATAGCCCAGGACCACCATGGCTGCGGTCCCGTAGATCCAGGGAACGTACGTGTTATAAAGAAGAATCAGGCTGAGGCCGAGGACTGTACCTGGGATGGCGTAGCCGAGCTGGGTCGCAGCCGTAAGGAGTAGCCCCACGGGCCCTTTGCGCCGATCGATTAGGTAGGATACAAAAAGGGCCAGCACGGTTGCCGCGGTGGCCGCCACCGCCGCAGTCCAGAGGCTGTTCCACAGGTAACGGTGGCCTGACGCCAAGGTCTGAAAGATGGTCGCGGCCGAGCCGGCCTGGTAGAGAAGGAGCGCGATCGGCAGAAAGACCGAGCCGCCCAGGACGAGGTAGGTACAGATGAGGGCCGGGACCTTCCAGTGTCCGAGCGGATAGATGGTCGGCGGCTTCGCGCCGCTGCGACGCTGGACGAAGCTTCGCCGGCCCAAGTTCTTGCGTTGGGCCACCAACACCAGGAGCGTCAGGAGCACCAGGACGGCGGAGAGGGCGGCCGCGCCCCGCTGGTCAAAGCGAGTGTTGAGCTGATGGTAGATCTCGGTGGTAAAGGTGGTGACCCTGAGGAAGGAGACTGCGGCGAAGTCCGAGAGCGCGTAGAGGAAGACGAGCAGGCTCCCGGCGAGGAGGCTGGGGCGGAGCAGGGGCAGGGTCACCCGCACAAAGATTCCCATCGGACCGTGCCCGGCGGCCCTGGCTGCCTCCTCCATGGCAGGGTTGCTGCTCTCCAAAGCGCTCCCGGCCAGCAGGAGGATGTAGGGGTAGGTGAACAGGCCGAGGACCAAGACCCCTCCCCACAGTCCGTAGATGTTCACGAGCTGACCGGAGCCGCCCATGGCCTGGTAGGCCTTGTTGACCGGGCCGACGGGGCCAAGCAGGGTGATGTACGTCAGGGCGCCGATGTAGGGAGGGATCGCCAGTGGCAGGAGACCCAGGACGCGAAAGAGGCGACGCCCCGGCAGATCGGTCCGCGTGAGTATCCAGGCCGGCGGGACCCCGAGGAGCAGCGCCCAGAGCGTGGCAAGCGTGGCGAGCAGGAGTGTCTTGGCCAACAGTGTCGGCACAGAGCCGCTCAGCAGGCTGGACAGACCGCGCGATCCGGCGGCCAGGGCGGCGATAAAAAGGTTCAGCAGAGGGGAGGCCGTCAGGAGGATGATGAAGACGGCACCAAGGGCAGCAACAGGCGTGAGAACACCTATCGTCGGTCGCCGGAAGATGAAGGTCTCTCCAGAGGCCGCGCGTTCCATGTTGCCCTTTGCCATTCCGCCACGCATGGGCGCTCTCTCAGAAGCCAGGAAAGAGTCTGATGGTGCGCTCCTCCAGGTCGGCCAGGCGTTCCTGACTGAGCTTGAGGGACTTGAATGAGGAGAGGGGCCGGACCTCGCCGGCATCCATTGCCGACACGAGAGGAGTCTCGAAGGCCTGGCGGACCAGGATCGCCTGCGCCTCCTGACTCAAAATGAAATCGACGAAGCGCCTGGCCAAGACAAGGTGTCTTGCCCCTTTCACGATCGCCACGGCGTTCGGGTTGACCAAGCTCCCCATCCCTGATGGTCCCTGATCCGGATAGACAACCCCCACTGGAAGCCCGGCCTTCAGAGCGAGATGATAGTTGGGTGAGTTGGTCAATCCCAGGGCGAACTCGCCGCTGCCCACACCGCGCCAGACGTCCGAGTTATCGGGCAGGACCTTTAGGCCGTTCCGGAGCAGACCATCGATGTAGGCCTTGGCTTTGGCCTCGCCCAGGACGTGGACCAAGGCGCCGAGCCACGACAGGGTCGTCCGCTCGAGCGTCCTGGCGATCGCAATCTTCCCATTCCATTTGGGGTCGGCTAGATCGAGCACCGAGCCCGGAACCTCCTCGTTTTTGACCAGTCCTGTGTTGTAGAGAATGACCCTGGCTCGGCCGGAGATACCGGTCCAGAATCCCTTACTGCTCTTGTACTCCGACGGGATGGACCGTGCCCTGGCGGGAGCGTAGGAATCGAGCGCCCCTTCCCGCGCCAGAACCTCGCAGACCCCGGCCTCCGTGGCGATGAAGATGTCGGCCCTCGGGTGCTGTCGCTCCTGGAGGATCTCGTTTGCGAGACCGGACGTCTTCCCAATCTTCAACACCGCCTTGGCCCCGGTCTTCCGCTCGAAGAGATCCACGACCGGTTTGATTGCGCTCTCTTTGCGGCCGGAGTAGATGACCAACTCGGAGCCTGCCTCCGGACCGCCCGGCCCCGGCATGACCGCTGACACCGAGACAACGATCAGGAGGATCGAACAGAAGAGCGTTGGGCGGAAGGAGCTGAAAAAGAGTGTCATTTTCAATATGAGGTCCAAGAAAAACCCCGGATCCTCCGGGGAGATCTACCGGGCCCCAACCACCCGGATCCTTCCCGTTCCCCCACTTGCATCCGCCCGACACTCCTTGCATCGACCATACAATTCGAGCTTATGATACTGAATGGTGAAGCCAAGTTTCCGGGCGACCTCTTCCTGCAACGCCTCGATCTCACAGTTTTCAAACTCGACGATCTTCCCACAGTGGGTGCAGATCATGTGATCGTGGTGCCGCTCGCTGGAGGCATGCTCGAACAGGGCGCGGCCCTCGCCGAACTGGCGCTCGTGGGCAAGACCTGCCTCCTTCAGCAACTTCAGGGTCCGATAGACGGTGACGAGCCCGATCCGGCGGTCCCGGCCGCTGACTCGACGGTACAGAGCCTCGGCGCTGATGTGGGTGTTGGTGGCAAAGAAGGCCCTGGCGATCAACTCGCGCTGGCGGGTGGCCTTCAGCCCGGACCGAACCAGGTGCTGCCGGAAGTTCTGTTGCTTCTTCTGCATAGCCATTGAAAGTGAAAGTGATTGTCAGTATCATTAAGAGCTATCAGATTACGGCATGCCCGTGGCGCTGTCAAGAACAAATTCCGGCCCCCCTGGCGCGAGGATGAAAAGAGGGACGCAAAGGGGTCCTGGGGTTGAGTCGATGGTGGGATACAACCTATGGCGTGCGCACGGTCGGGGCTTGGTGGAGGATCTTCCTTATCGAGCCGAAGCTCGAGAGCGCAGGCTTCAGGGCGTTCGCGTCGCCCACGACGACGATGGCGAGATCGTCCGGCTTGACATAGCGGCGAGCCACCTCGTGCAGACGCTCGCGTGTCACAGCTCGGTAGCGGTCCAGGAGGGTCTGATAGTAATCGGGCGGGAGGCCCTCGAACTCGAGCAGCATCAGCCGGCGGACCGCCTGCGTTGGATCGGCAAACCAGAAGAGGAACGAGTTGGTCAGGGCCTCCTTCGCCGCATCGAGCTCGGGGGCCGGTACCGGCGCGTCCCGGAGCCGTTTGATCTCGTCGAGGATCGCACCGACGGCCCGTGCAGTTCCGTCGGTGCGCGTCAACGCGATAACCTGGAACAGTCCGGGCTGGCGACCGTCGGTCCCGAACCGCGAGCCGACGGAGTACGCCAGACCCTCCGCAGAGCGGACCCGCTTGGTGATCCGCGAGGTGAATCCGCCGCCACCGAGGAGCTGATTCATCAGCTCGATCGCCTGGCGGTCGGGATTGGTCCGATCAACGCCGAAGTGGCCGATGGCGATGCTGCTTTGCGGGATCGGCCTATCGACCAGGTACACGCCGGGCTTGGCGGTCGTCTCTACATTTGGAACGGGGGGCAGCGAGGAGCGACCGTTGGCGGACCAGCTACCGAGCGACTGTTCAAGGAGCGCGACCAGCGACTCCGTGTCGAAATCGCCGGCCGCTGCCAGCATGAGGTTGTCGGGGCGGACGTAGCGTCGATGGAACGCGATGAGATCTTCGCGACTGATGCTC
>JACQQF010000079.1 GCA_016207095.1 Candidatus Methylomirabilota bacterium
CCGCCGGTTCAGGATCTGATAGAGGATCTTCAGTCCCAGATGGGACATGCCGATCTCGTAGGTATCGGGGAAGGCGAGCGCGACCTTGACCTTCGCGAGGGAAGGGTCCTTCTTGACGGCGTTCCACTCCATCCCGATGTACCGGGACGGCTTGCTGACTTGAGGGAGGACCTCCTCCACAAGAGCTTGCCGATAGCTTTGCACCGGCCGCCTCCTTTATCACAGGTGGGTGGAATAACGTACGCCAGATCATACACTATGGCCCGTTGGAACACAATCCCTCAGCCTTACACGCAAAGCGGCCTTGACCCTCGCTCCGAATCCCTTTAGCATTCACCCCGAGGGATCAAGGAGGGCCTAGAAGGGGTTCCCTATGAGCGAACGCCAATGGTACGGGTTGAATCCTTGGACACCTGGACGAGGAGGGAATGACTCCCCACTCTCATCCCCATAGACCGGGCGGCGTGTTCGGTCTGAGCCGCAACGTAGTGGCCCTGGGGCTGGTCAGCCTGCTCACTGACGTCAGCTCGGAGATGATTTATCCACTCCTGCCGCTGTTCCTCACCAGCGTCCTCGGGGCCGGGCAGACCTTTGTTGGTCTGGTGGAGGGGCTTGCTGAGAGCGCGGCCAGCCTGACCAAGCTGTTCTCCGGGTGGCTTGCTGATCGGCTCGGCCGACGAAAGGGGCTGGTCGTCGCCGGCTACACCCTCTCCACCTTCACCCGACCTCTTGTAGCATTCGCGCTGGCCCCATGGCACGTCCTGGCCATCCGCTTCGCGGACCGGCTGGGCAAGGGGCTACGGACCTCGCCACGAGACGCCCTGATCGCCGCCTCCACCGACAGGGCCCTCATGGGGAGGGCCTATGGGTTCCACCGCTCCATGGATCATCTGGGAGCCGTCACGGGGCCGCTTCTGGCCTTTGGCCTCCTGGCTCTGCTGGGCGTACAACTCCGAACGATCTTCCTCCTGGCTGCGATCCCCGGCCTCCTCTCGGTCCTCATCCTGATCATATGGGTGACCGAGGTCGGGGCCGCCCCCACCATCTCCCTTGAAACGCCTCGGCCCAAAGGCCGCCTGGATGGGCGACTGGTGCGCTTCCTCCTGATCGTCACCCTGTTCACGCTGGGCAACTCAAGCGACGCCTTTCTGCTCCTGCGCGCCCAAGATGTCGGGATCGGGGTAGCCTCGCTCTCGCTTCTCTGGACCTTCTTCCACGTAGTCAAGGCGGCGACCGGCATGCCGGGCGGGATCCTCTCGGACTTGCGAGGGAGGCGGGGCACAATCATCGCCGGATGGCTGGTGTATGCGCTGGCCTACCTGGGCTTCGGCGCTGCCAGCCAACCCTGGCAAATCTGGGGTCTCTTCGCATTCTATGGCCTCTACTTCGGGCTGACCGAGGGGGTGGAACGGGCGCTGATTGCCGATCTGGTTCCGGCGGAACGCCAAGCCTCCGCCTTCGGCCTGTACCACTTCTGCATCGGGATCGTCGCGCTGCCCAGCAGCCTGCTGATGGGCTACCTCTACCAGCACTTTGGCGCAGGACCAGCCTTCACGTTTGGAGCGATTCTTGCCGCCCTGTCGGCCCTGCTGCTGCTTATCTTTCTTCGGCCTTCGTCTTTTGAGTGATGTGTCTCTTCCTCTCACACACCTCACCCAGCTCTAGCCGATCGACTCACTTTGACCGCTCCCCTCCAAGAGGCTCCGCTGAGTCGTGCCTCCATGACTTTTCCTTTGACTGAGGAGTGAAACATGCCTATCTTGAAGACGCTCTTCAGCCAAGGAGAAAGCCGATGAAGAAGCCGTTCATCTTGCACATGCTGACCCCCGGAACGAATGTCAGCCCGTTTGACGTGAACATGGCGCTCGACGCCGGATACGATGCGGTCGTCCCGTATACCGGTGTGACCCTGGAGGAGGTCACGGCGCTGGTCCAAGACGCAATCTTCTCCCGCGGTCCGAAGCGGGTGAAGCACACGGGGGTTTTCATCGGCGGGCGCGACATCGGACTCGCCGCAGATATGCTGAAGCACGCGAAGGAATCGATGGTGCCGCCGTTTGAGGTCTCGGTGTTCGCCGATCCAAGCGGCGCGTTTACCACCGCCGCCGCTATGGTTGCTGCTGTTGAACGCCAGTTGAGACGCGCCCACAACACCACGCTGAAGGGCAAGAGCGTCGTGGTGTTGGGCGGAACCGGCCCGGTGGGCGCTGTCGCCGCCGTGCTGGCCGCCAATGACGGGGCGAAGGCCAGGATCGCCAGCAGCAGGGACATCGCCAACGCGCGCAGCACCACCGATGACTGCAATGCTCGTTACGGCACGGCGTTAGAAGGGATGGAGGCGAGCTCGGAAGCATTGATGAACGCCCTCATGCAAGACGCCGAGGTGGTGCTGGCAACCTCCAAAGCCGGGGTCCAGGTGCTCAAAGCCAAACACCTCGCCGCAGCCCCTCGCCTGCTGGTGGCAGCCGATGTCAACGCCGTGCCCCCAGCAGGCATCGAGGGTATCGGGTTGATGGATGACGGCATCCCACTGTCCACTGCCTCTCCACGCACCATCGGCATCGGGCCGCTGGCCATAGGAGATATCAAGTATCAGACGATGCAAATGCTGTTTGCCCAGATGCTGCATGCCGAGAAACCGGTCTACCTGGATTTCCGTGATGCTTTTGAGGCTGCGCGCAAGGTCGTCGGCTGATGCTCAGCGATCACGACAGTCGCCTTTTCCCCGAGGCCATCAGGTATCTGCCTTCGGCCTGCACCACTTGACACCATTTCCCCTACCGTGATAGATGAGGGACGCAAATTCCCAGGGTATAGGGTTCAGCGTATAGGGTATAAGGGTGGGCACGACAGCGGAGAAAGTACCAGAACGGAGGATCAGGATTTCGGCGGGACAGGTGAGTGCCACGGCGGTCCTCCATCAGTCGCCCACAGCAGCCGCCATCTGGAGCGCCCTGCCGATCGAGGCACGGGCCAATACCTGGGGCGACGAGATCTATTTTTCCATCCCGGTCAAGGCAGCACTGGAGAAGGACGCACAGGAGGTGGTCCAACTTGGGGACCTTGGCTACTGGCCTCCCGGCACCGCCTTCTGCATTTTCTTCGGACCGACACCGACCAGTCACGGGGATGAGATACGCCCCGCGAGCGCCGTCAATATCGTTGGGAAGGTCCAAGGCGATCCGAAAGCCTTCAAACAGGTTGCTGATGGCGCGAAGATCGTGATTGAGCGGGCATGACGACGATTCGAGCCGCGAAGGAACGCCAGGCTATGGGCCCATCCCCCCTCCTGGCGACTTCAGAGGTCGATCGGTTCGTAGATGAGCTGGTCTGTGGGTATACGTCCCGCGAGCAACCAGTCCACCTCAAGCATATCCCGCCGAGATCGGCCGCCTATGCCGATCTTGGTGTTTCCCTCCCGGCCCCCCTAAGCGCAGCCCTCGCACGGATCGGCATCGAGCGCCTGTACACGCACCAGTGCGCCGCCGTCGAGGCAGCCCGCGCCGGCAAGCATCCCCTGGTCGTCACCTCCACCGCGTCCGGAAAGAGCTTGACCTATCTCCTGCCGATCCTCGAGCGGCTCCTGATCGACCCCTCGGCCCGCGCCCTGTTACTCTTCCCGATCAAGGCGCTGGAGCATGATCAATTCAAGGCCTTGGAAAGCCTTCTCCCGGTCGGGCACGAGATCAGGGCCGCCATCCTGGACGGGGACACCCCCGCCTCGCGGCGCGCGAAGCTCCGGGACGATCCGCCCCAGCTCCTGCTGAGCAACCCCGATATGCTCCACCTCTCCCTGCTCCCCTACCATGCCCAGTGGCGCGAGCTGTGGCGAAACCTCCGCTACGTGGTCATCGACGAACTGCACACCTATCGCGGCGTCTTCGGCTCACACATCGCGCATGTCCTGCGCCGCCTGCGCAGGGTGGCGACCGCGTACGGCGCCCATCCTCAGTTCATCGCCTGCTCAGCAACGATCAGCAATGCGCTCGAGCTGTCGGAGAAGCTGACCGGGTTGCCGTTCGAGTTGATCGATGGCGACGGGGCGCCACAGCGCGGCAAACGGTTCGTGATGATCAATCCGAGCGGCAGCCCCTATACCGAGGCGACGGAGCTGCTGCTCAAGTGTCTCCGCGCCGGCCTCAAGACCATCGCCTTCACCAAGGCCCGGAAGATCGCGGAGTTGATCGCGATGTGGGCGCGGCAATCCGATCGGACGCTTGCCCCTAAGGTGAAGGCTTATCGCGCCGGGTTCCGGGCCGATGAACGACGGACGATTGAGCAGGGCTTGTTTTCCGAGCGACTGGCCGGGGTCGTGACCACATCGGCGCTGGAGCTTGGGATTGACGTCGGCGGGCTGGATGCCTGCCTGCTGGTCGGCTATCCGGGCAGCATCACCAGCACCTGGCAGCGCGGCGGCCGGGTGGGGCGGGGCCAGCGCGACGCACTGATCATCCTGATTGCGCTCGCCGACGCGCTCGACCAGTACTTCATCCGGCATCCTGACGACTTCTTCAGCCGGCCCTACGAGGCGGCCATCATCGATCCCAAGAACCGCCAGATCCTGACCGCGCATCTCGTGGCGGCCGCATCAGAGCTTCCGCTTCAAACAACCGACCCGTTTTATGGCGCCGAAGAAGGACTGACCGGAACGCTCCACGAGCAGGGTAGGTTGCTCCTTTCCGCGGATGGAACCGAGTGGTACGCCCGCGAGCGACATCCCCAGCGCCGGATCAGCATCCGTTCCCTCGGGGAGGCATGCGCCATCCTCGGCCCCGACGGTCGCTCCATCGGCACGATCGACGGAATTCGGGCGCTGCACGAGTGCCATCCGGGCGCTATCTATCTGCACCAAGGGCAGCAGTACGAGATCGAGGCGCTCGATCTCATCCAGCACAAGATTCAGGCGCGGCCCGTCACGGTCGATTACTACACCGGGCCGCTGACCGAGAAAGAGACCGAGATCCTGGAGATCCTGGAGTCGCGGGAGCACAAGGGGGTGCCGTATCGCCTGGGGCGCCTGAAGGTCACCGAGCGCGTGCACGGGTACGAACGCAGACGGATCTTCGGACAGGAGAAGATCGGAGCCTTCAACCTGGAGCTGCCGCCCCAGACCTTCGAGACCGTCGGCCTCTGGTTCGAGCTGCCCGAGGGGCTTCGAAGACTGGTCGAGGAGCAAGGGTTCCACTTCATGGGGAGCATCCACGCGGTGGAACATGCGATGATCGGGCTGTTTCCGCTCTACGCCCTCTGTGACCGCTCGGACATCGGCGGGATCTCCTACCCCATCCATCCGCAAGTCGGCCGCGCCGCGATTTTCATCTACGACGGCTACCCCGGCGGGATCGGGCTGACCGAACGCGGCTTTCAGGTCCTGCCGGATCTGTTCCTCAAAACGCGCCAGCTTCTGGATGAGTGCCCCTGCGAATCGGGTTGCCCCTCATGCGTCCATTCCCCGAAGTGCGGCTCGGGCAACAAGCCGCTCGACAAACCCGGCGCCCACCTCACACTGAAAGGGCTCCTTCGGGAGGCAGCCTGGAGCGAGGGGCAGCGCCCCGACCGTCGCCTCTCGACGACCGACCCCAATCCCCAATTGAGGCTGGGTCAGGATCCCTCTCCGGCGGCGCCGACCGCCATCGTCTTCGATCTCGAAACGCAGCGGAGCGCCGAAGATGTCGGGGGATGGGAAAACCGGAGGCACATGGGCCTGGCCGTCGGAGTCGTCTATGACCTCGACAGTGCGGAGTTCCGCGTCTACACAGAGGCGCAGGTTCACGCCCTCATCACCGAGCTGACCAGGGCCCGCCTGATCGTCGGGTTCAACGTGCGCCGATTCGACTTCGACGTGCTCCGGGGCTACGCCGACCTCGACTACGACGCCCTCCCCGCCCTGGACATCCTTGAGCGGATTTACCGGAGGCTCGGGTTCCGCCTGAAGCTGGACCACTTGGCCCAGGAGACCCTCGGGGAGCGGAAGGCGGCGGACGGCCTGCAAAGCCTGGCCTGGTTCAAGGCGGGCGAGCTCCAGCGGGTGATTGAGTATTGCAAACAGGACGTACTGCTCACCAAGCGGCTCTACGACTTCGGTCGCCAGCACAAGTACCTCCTGTATCGGGACAATCAGGGGCGCGCGGTCCGGCTGCCGGTGGACTTTGACTGAAACTTGTTTGCACGGCAACCCCGTTCATGTATAATACGCCCCCCTAGCGAATCCTCATCTTGTTGTCAGGATATGTAGACATGTCGTGCTCATCGGAGGAGAGATGCGCGCCTTGGAGTACAAGCAGATCAAACGAGCCTACGCTGTCATGTCCCCTATGTATGATCTCCTCTTCGACAAGATCTTTCATCCGGGGCGGGTCGCGGCGGTACAGTTGCTCGGGGTCAAGCCGAACGACTTGATGCTGGAGGTCGGGATCGGCACCGGACTCAACCTGCCCCTCTACCCGATCGACTGCCGCCTCGTCGGGATTGACCTCTCCCACCAGATGCTCAAGAAGGCCAGGGAGAAGGTTCGCGAATACGGGATGAACAACGTCACCCTCAAGGTGATGGACGCCTCGAAGTTGGAGTTTCCAGACGAACACTTTGACCATGTCCTGGCCACGTACGTGATCAGCGCGGTCCCGGAACCGGTGCAGGTCCTTCGAGAGATCAAGCGGGTGTGCAAGAAGAAGGGGCACATCGTGATCCTGAATCATTTCAAGAGCGAGAACCCGGTCATCGGCGCCTTCGAGGAGCTCATGGCCCCGCTCTGCAGCCAACTCGGGTTCAAGACCGACCTGAAGCTGATGCCGCTGCTGAAGGAGGCGGGACTTACCACTGAGCAGTTGCATCGTGTCAACCTCCTGAACGGCTGGCGCCTGGTTCGCTGCATCAATGATTAGGACACGCGCGCGACATCGCGTCACCGGCCTGGTGGCCGTATGGACCGTCTCCCTCCTGGGCACCATGCCTGTCGCGCCACGTCCCGCCGCGTGCGCGGCTGAGCAGAACAAAGGACTGCATGAAATGGAAGTGCTCGGCGTGGCGACCGACCAGGAGAGCGGCCAGCCAACCATCCTCCTGCGTGGCAAGCAAGGGAAGCAGGAGCTCACCCTCTTCATCGGTCCCTTCGAGGCCCAAAGCATCGCCGTTCCCTTGCAGCAGATGAAGCCTCCGCGCCCCTTGACACATGACCTCGCCCTCTCTTTCCTCTCGACGTTTCACTCCCGCCTGCGGCGGGTGATCATCAGCGACCTCAAGGACAACACCTACTTTGCAACCCTCTACCTTGAGGCCGATGGGAAGGAGCTCACGCTCGATAGCCGCCCCAGCGATGCCATCGCCCTCGCGCTGCGCGCAGGCGTCCCCATTTACGCCAACGACAAGGCGCTGGGCGGAGCACGGCCGAGCGACAAGCCGCAATAACTGCCGCACATGGGATCGCCCGAGCCCTCCCCCAAGCGGCCGGGTCGCACCGCCGCCCGCCATCTGCTTCTCGGGTTTTTCGTCCTTCTTGCCCTCTTCTTCACAGCCGCGCTCTGCAGTCTCCCCCGATAAACAGCTCGCACCTCGCACGCCGCACCCCGTACAGCTCTGTGCGCATCCCAAAATCGCTTGCATTTCGCAGCGAGCTATCGTAGGCTGGCTCCGCCTGCGACGCCGCGCGGTGGCACCGCCGGCTGCCGAAGGCGTCCCATTCCCCGCCCCACCCGAGCGCAGAATGGCCGAGAAACACTTCACCCTCGAAGAAGCCGACCAACTCCTCCCTCGCCTGCGGGCGATCCTCGAACAGCTCGTCTCCGTCCGTCGCGAGATGGGCGCAAAGCAGCACAAGATGGAGGAGCTCCGCGCGCACGTCCGAGGCAATGGCGCCACGGCTGAGGGCCGGCTCTTCGCCGCGCTGAAAGAGGAGCTAGAGTCGATGGCCCGGGAGCTTCGGCACGGAATCGAGCAGATCGAGGGGTTTGGTTGTGTGGTGAAGGACCTGGACACCGGGCTCATCGACTTTCCCGCGCTCCGGCAAGGACAGGAGGTGTTCCTCTGTTGGAGGCTGGGCGAGGAAAGAATCGGCTTCTGGCATACAACCCAAGAAGGCTTCTCCGGACGGAAGCCTCTGGGCGGCGAGTTCGCCTGACCTTCCCCATCCCACAGCGCAGAGATGCCCAAGCGGCCTTCGCATCCATCCCGGCGGACGCCGGCGCCCCATCCCCTCGCAGAGCTTGTGGGAAAGACGTCCGCCTTCCTGAAACACCTCGGGATGGAAATCCTCGATCTGCAACCCGGTCGTTCCCTGATCCGGCTCCCAGTTGGCGCCCACCTGAAAAACAGCTCCGGAGCGATGCATGGCGGGGCGATCGCCTCACTGGTCGATTCGGCCGGAGGGCTGGCCGCGCGAACCCTTACCCACCCGGCGACAGTGGCAACCGTCGAATTCAAGGTGAATTTCCTGGCCCCCATCAGGCATGGGGAGGTGCTGGCCGAGGGGCGGGTCGTTCACAGGGGTCGGCGGATCGCAGTGTCGGAGGTGGAGGTCCGGGATGAAGCAGATCGCCCGGTGGCCCGCGGGCTGGTGACACTGATGATTCTCACACAGGACCGGAGCGCGCAGCCGCCCCGCGAAGTCCGAAGGCGCGACAGGTGAGGGGGATCGACGTGCCCCTCGATCTGGTCGCGACGTCCGTCTCCGAACGCGAAGCTCGCCGCCATCTTGATCGGCTCGTTGGTCCGAGGGACCCGTTTGATGGGCACGCAGGAATGGAAGCTGCGGCTGACTACGTCGCGGATGTCTTGCGGCAGTTAGGTTACCCGGTTGTCGAAGACCAATTCCGGGTTGAGGGGCGATGGTACCGAAATCTTGTCGCCTCGATCAAGGGATCGTCCTCTGATGGAGAGGTGCTGGTCGTCGCCCACTACGATACAGTGCCGGACACCCCGGGCGCCGACGATAACGCAAGCGGGGTGGCCGGCCTGCTGGAGGTAGCCCGCGCCCTGGCGGGCCACCGGTTCCAGAAGGATCTGGTCTTTATCGCCTTTGCCCTCGAAGAGTACGGCTACCCGGGGAGTCTGCATTATGTCCAGCAGGCCACGGCCCGGAGGGCGCGGATCGCCGGGGTGTTCGACCTGGAGATGATCGGCTACACCAGTCCGATTCAGACCGCGCCGCCGGGGGTGCCTGCGCCTGCTGTGGGGGATTTCATCGGCATCATAGGGAATCGGCGGTCGGAGGGCTTGGTGTCACTCTTCGAGGAGGGGGCCGCTCGGTTCGTGCCCTCGCTTCCTGTCGAAGGCTTGATCGTGGAGGGGAACGGCGAAGACCTGCCCGTCGTCCGCCTGAGCGATCACGCGCCATTCTGGGACGCCGGCTATCCAGCCGTGATGATCACCGACACTGCCTTCCTACGGAATCCGCACTACCATCAGCGGACCGATACCCTCGATACATTAGACCTTCCCTTCCTGCGAAACGTGGCCGCCGCAACGGCAGTCGCGGCTGCGCTGCTGGCCGACCCCGCTCACGCCATCGATTAGTGCGCCTCCAACCATTAGTCGCTTCAATTGATGCGCACCATGCCGGGCCAAGAAACGAGCACAGCAAGGCGCTGACCCCGAGGCCACACCCACTGCGCGGGTACCCGGCGTACGTTGTCAGGTACGGCGCAGGGAGTGCCTCGGGGAGCAGCAACACCGCTGGGCGAAGTTAATTGGACCGGCACTAGGGGGAGGGTTCGACCACCAGGCTGGTGGTGGTGCGCGTCACGCCGGGGACCGCCTGGATCTGACTCACAGTGTCCCACACCCCGCTGAGGTCAGGCGCCTCGATAAAGGCCACGACATCGATATCGCCGGTGATGACGTGCGCCGCCCTGACCGTCTGAAACTCCCCGATCGCGTCCGCCACCCGCCGCTCCTGAGCCTTCTGGGCCGTGATGAAAAGATACGCATGGACCATCGATTGCCCTCCAATCCGGCAGGATTATCTCACTGCTCCCCGTATTTCAGGTGAGCCTCGCCGTATCCATCCTCCTTGGACCACCCTATCGATGTTGGTTGGAAGCCTCGCGCACCGATCGCGACAATTATAATTAAACACCCCCGGCCGATCGGCCATCAAAGGAAGTAGAGACCTTGTCGGGAGGAGACCATGTACGGAGCGGTGATCTCACTTATCCTGTTGTTTCCATGGGCATTGGTTGCTTTGGCGACCGCCGGACACTTGCGATCACGACGGGCCGTGGCCCTCGCTCGAGGCAAGCACCGTCGAGAGCCTACCGACCTCCTTTGATCTTCGTTATCGCGCATGTTACCATACAGGCGGGGAAACGTAGATTCTAATATGAAAGGAGGTGGGTCACGTGAAGATGGTGAAACGACTGCTTGTGATTGGAGCAATCGCAACTCTCGCTCTCACGGGCCTCGTCCTCGTCCCGGCCGATCCTGCACTCGCGAGGACGAATTTCTTCTTCGGACTGAATCTGGGGGTTCCGGTGGCGCCATACCCGGCGTACGCCTACCCCTATCCGCCACCCGGTTACTATCCCCCGACCCCCTACTATCGGGTCTATCCTCCATGCGTACGGGTCTGGACCCCCGGGTACTATGACGGCTACGGAAATTGGGTCTTCGGCTACTACCGGTATGACTGTAACCACTACGGGTACTAGTGCCGCTCCAACAATATACACTGAAACAGTGATGCTTCCCTGAAAGCGACGTATGTGCTGCATAGCTCTCTGCCATTAGCCGCAACAAGTTGGAACGGCACTAGCGCGCGCTGCCGGCCGAAGGGGTGAAGTGGATCGCTCGGAGACCACGATGAAGCGTGCGATTGCGCTGGCTGCATTGGCGGTCGCCCTTTCGGGCTGCGCCAGCTTGGCGGTCCGCCCCTGTGATTCGATCGCGGAACGTGACGGGAAGTATGTCTCGCGATTCTTCCTTGGAGTCCTCACCCTCGGGATCTCCGAGGCAGCCATCCAACAGGAACAGTGGCTCGAGGCCAGGGAAGGGTGGAGATTCTGTCCGCCGCCAGTCGGCTGGCATGGGACCCCATCGCCCACCGCCGCAGGCCCCCGCACCCCGGGGCTCCTTATCAATAGCACGAAATGGACCGTCAATGTTTATCTCGACAGCGACCCCACTGCGACTGGCGCGATCCCTTCGCTTACCCTGCGACCGGGCGAGGGCCGTCGGCTCGCGTTGCTGGCGGGCCCGCATCGGATCGTCGCCAGACCCGCCGGAGAGTTGACGGGAGCGCCGGAGGCGACCGGACGGTACGAGCGGCAGATCCAGATCGATCCACGAGATAGAGGGTTTCGGCTGCAGCTTTTGGAAGGGGAATTCAGAGAGAGATAATGCCGCTGGACAGCAAGAAGGCGGGCGCGCCAAGAAGGACGGCATCCAACTTTCGTGGAGAATCTAAGATGAAGAAAGCAGCGGTTACTTTATCGAGTCTCACCGTCACGCTCACCCTCCTGCTCGTCCTTGTGACCCCTGCTGCCTTCGCCCGGGGGGGAGGACGCGGAGGCGGGATCGGGAGTGGTGGAGGTGCCGCGGGTCGGGGTGGCGCGGTTATGGGCGGAGGAGGAAGGGGCGGGGGATTCAGTGGTGGCCCTCGGCACAGCTTTGGCGGCGGGCATCCCCAGCATTTCCGCCACAGGCCCTTTATCGGTCACCGGCATTTCCACCCCGGATTCTTTGGCTTTGGTGCGACCGTTTTTGCGCCGGCCTGGGGGTGGTATGACCCCTACTACTATTGGAGCCCGCCTCCAGCCTACTACTCCACCTACTACGGCTACCCGTCCTACGACTACTATAACTATCCCAGCTACGACTACTATGGCGATCCGTACTCGTCGGACCCCTGCGTCTCGTCCGACCCGGCCTACGCCCAGTACTGCCCGCAGTCGACCTATCCACCCCAGGGGAACTATGGAGCGCCGCCCGTGGGCTATCCAACACCCGACGCGTCGGCCTATCCCGAAACCGGAAGTGTCTCGCCCTCTTCACCGGCGCCCGAACAGCCGTATTAAGACCCCTCTCTCTCGTGCGCAAGAGGTCCTAAGACCCCCTCTCCCCCGTGCGGGATGAAGGTCAGGGTAAGAGGGCACTCGCCCGTGACACCCTCCCTGTCAGTCGGCGACGTCAGTCTTCCCGGGCTGGTAAGGGTAGGCTGGCGTAAGGATGGGGCGATATCCTTCCGGCGCCGGGAAGGGGAAGGTGACCACCTCGTAGATCCCGACGAGAGTCCGCGCAATCCCCCAGCTCAATCCCTCTAACGCGCCCACCGTCAAGCCGTACAGCGGCCCATCCTGAAGCGTGTCGTAGTAGATCGTCTTCGGCAGTTCGACCACCACTCCCAGTCCCGCATTCGCCAGGCCGCGGACCCCCTTTTCGGCCGCAGCAGGTGACACCATCTCCTCAGCTCCGGCCCCGGTCGCGAGAGCACTGACCAACGCCACTACCACAAGCCCTGCCTTGACCCATTCTACTCTCATGTTGCCTCCACACATTCCGACACGCAGTGTCGTTGCGAGGCCCTTCGACTGCGCTCAGGGTAGACTCCGAGAAACAATCCTTGGGATTCCTCGCGAAGTTTACACTGAGCACATTCGCCTCGCTCAGTGTAAACTCCGCGAATGTGCTCGGAATGACCCTTCGGGTCAGATTGCCGCGCACCATCTTAGCGCAGACGCTTCTCGGCATGCAAGGACCATTGTGATTCGTGCGAACGAGCAATCGAGATCGCGGGGAGACCTCACCGATCGAGGACCGACGGGTTGAGGCGGATGAGTAGCGCAGCGCCACCCAATGTGAGCGAGAAGGCCAGCAGCCTCGAGGTCGCAAGCCGAGGATCGGCAGGAAGCTGTTCGCCCAGGGCGAGCATCGCGGCGAGAATCGGCACAACGTTGGAGAGGGTCGCGCTCAATGCCACCACGATCGAGGCCCGCTCGCCACGGAACGCGCCGAGGAGCAGAAAAAATCCGGCCATGTTCGCACACAGGGTAAGCGGCGCGTACGGGGTGGTGACCGCATACCGCAGTAGCTGTCCGGGCGGGCTCTGCGCAAGATGAAGAGCGAGCCCTCTCGCATAGATAGAGGCAAGGCCTAAGAGCAACCCGCTGACCACTCCGAGGGCCATCCCCCGCCGATTCGGCTGGCGCGGCGTCACCATAGCAAACCATGCCACGGCTGAAAGCCCGACCAGAATCAACGAGAGCCAGAACACGACCCGTGGATCGAGGAGCGACTGGCTGCCGTGCGCGTCAGGAGGAAGGCTGATCGAAAGCAGGATCATGCCGACCCCAACAGCCCCCATGGCTCCCCACTCCAGCCGTGTTAGCCGCTCCCCCATGAAGCAGACTGCAAAGACAACGAATATCACAACCCCGGAGCTCATGGTGGTCTGGACGATGTTGAGCGGGGCCATCTCAAGGGCCCAGAGGTACAACCCGTAACCAAACGGTTGGAAGAAGAGACCCAGGAGCCAGAGTGGATCCCTGAAGTACCCTGCCACCAGGGATGGGAGGCAACTCCCAATGGTCCTGTTCGCCACAACATCCCCGCGGACCTTGAGCAGGACCAAACCGATATCAATACAGAGGGCGGCGGAGAAGGCCAACGCGAGGGGCGTCAGGTAGCCGGTCATGGGTGGGCGTTACTGAGGATCGGGGCTCCTCACCCGCACCCTCTGCCCCGCCGGGAGAGAGGGGATTGAGAACAGGGGCGGCCTGGCTGCATGGGTTGCGGGCCAGGGGTCATGAGAAGTTAGTGTGAGGAGCGGCCAGGCACGCCCGATGGGGTGATCTGGGGTGAGGCCGAGGCGGTAGGCGCCAGGTCCCGTCTGATGGGAACCGTTGTCTGTGGCGGGACCATCACGCTGGTCGCGACGCTGAACCCTCTCAAGTGAAACTCCACGAGGTGCTGACCTGCAGCGACCGGCACCACGACGGGCCCGCGGAACTCCTTGGCCTGGCCGATCCTCCTGCCATCGACGGCGATCTCGGTCTCATCAGGGGTCACGTCGATTTGGAGGGCGGCATTGGGCGGGGGAGCCGGCCGGCCGTGGCGGGAATCGTACGGGTATCCCGGGGGTGGGTAAGCGGACCCATGGGAATACGCCCTGGCCGCTTGTTCATTCTGGATGGCGTTGCCCGCCAGCGCCCCCGTGACCGCTCCGACCGCCGCGCCGATCGCGGCCCCCTTCCCAGCCGACCCGGCGATCCCACCGAGGATCGCGCCGGTGGCAGCGCCGATCCCGGCACCGGTCAGCGTCCCGCTCTCCCGAGGCGTTAGAGGCATCGCACACCCTGTCATGAGGAGCAGGACGATCGAGCCAACCGCTAGATGTTGCATCAAACCATCTCACCTCCTGCTCAGACTATACCATAGCCTCGCCGGCCGCCACAAGCCCACCAACGCAACAACTCCGTACGTGGCTCGGAGACTGGAACTACCTCTGGCGTGGCCTGCGGGACACCAAGAGGACCCGCTCTCCCTTCTGAACCACCTCACCGCGCTGGTTGATCAGCTTGACCTCGAAGATGATGATGCCCCGGTCCGCCTTCTTCGTCTCGCGCATTGATTTCACCGTCTGATCGACATGGATGGTGTCGCCGATCTTGATCGGGGCGGTGAAATCCCAGGTCATGTTGACGATGGCGATGACCGTCCCCTCCGTGAGGCCGAGGGCGGCGATCAGACCGACCGCGTACGAGGCGCCGAGCATCCCGTGGGCGATCCGCTCCCCGAACTGGGTCTTCTTGGCGAATTCGGCGTCAACATGCAGCGGGTTGTAATCGCCGGTGAGCGCAGCAAAGGCGACGATATCGGCCTCGGTGATCGTCCGGCCCCACGTCACAAATCGCTCTCCGACAGTGAACTCCTCAAAATATCGGCCACGAGTGACTGCCTGCATCGTCGATGCGCTCCCTCCCCCAGCCTGAAGATGATCGCCCCCCGTGCTTACGATCGACCTCCCTTATAGCCCCCTGTTCCGCAGGGTGTCAAGCTGTTTTGCCCGTCTCCCACCAAAGGTTGTCAAGCTCTGGAAGGATTGACGTTCGGCGAAAGGGAATGTTAGGATGGCCCTGTGCAAGACAACTGACCCAGGCTTCTACCCACGGAAAGGAGACAGTACAGATGACGCGGTATCTTCGGCGGGGAGTTGCGTTGCTGCTGTGCCTGTTCATGATCGCCGGGGGGACGCTGGGATGTGTCGCGATCGAGGAGCAGATCAAGGCGCATCCGCAGACAGCCATCGGCGCCGGCGCAGGGGCCGCCGTCGGCCTGCTGACCGGCGGACTGATCTTCGGCAATGCCACCGGCACCCTGCTGGGCGGTCTGGTAGGCGCGCTGGCGGGCGGTGTGATCGGAAATGTTGTGGAGGCGCGATCCGGCGACCAGGCGTCCACAGCCCAGCAACATGGCTACAGCTCGGCGCAGGGCACGATGGTCAGGATCGAGGCGGTCGAGGCCCATCCGGCCCAGGTTCGTGCCGGCGAGACGGTGAACTTGAACCTGCGCTATGCCGTGCTCACCCCGAACCCCCAACAGACGATCCTGGTGTCCGAGCGGAGGCAAGTCTTCGTCAATGGTTCCGTCGTCGGCGATACAACCCTGCAAGCGCAGCGACCGGGCGGCACCTGGACCAGCAGCCAGCCGCTCACCCTCCCCGGCAACGCCGCGAGCGGCGGCTATCGGGTGGTCATGAGCGTGAAGGCCGAGGGGACTGAGGCGAGCCAGCAGACCGCCTTCACCGTTTCCCGCTAGATCTCCGAACCAATGCAGGCTGGGGCAGGCTATTCAGGGGAAGGATCTGCGAAGGTGGCGGCGACGCGCGCGACCGAAGCCGCGCTCGAACGAGCCGGTGTGGACCGGGCCGATCTCGCTGTCGTCTTCGCGACGCCGAACTACCAGTCGGAGTATCGCGAGTTGCTGGCGGGGGTTCAGGCCGTGAGCGGCGCGCCTTCTCCGATCGGCTGCACGGGAATGAGTGTCATCACCTCGGAGGGCGAGTTCGAAGGCCACCCTGGCGTCGCTGTCCTTGTCGCAACCTCGAACGCCATCCGGACAAGGCCGTTCCTGGTGCCTGCGACCTCGGCTGACACCTCCTCACCCGGTAGGACCATCCGTCGTCTGATCGACCCGCTTCCCGAAGGCCCTCGGCTGCTGGTCCTCCTCCCCGACCCCTTCAGTGTTCACGTGGCGCACCTGATTACAGAGGTCGAGGAGGACCCCGCGATTCTCCCGATCGTTGGTGCGGCGGCGTCGGGCGGACCCGGACAGCGAGAGAGCTTCCAGTGGTGCGGCCCCGAGATCGGGCTCCACGCTGTGGCCGGCCTGCTCCTGACTGGCGAACTGACCCTCCGCCTCGGGGTCGCTCAGGGCTGCCAACCGATCGGGCAGCCGTCCCGCATTAGCCGGGCCCAAGCCAACCAGATCATTGAGCTTGACGGCCGTCCTGCCCTCGAGCGTCTTCAGGAAACGGTCGCCACGTTGCCCAAGGCCGAGTTCGAGCGAGCCGCGCATTCCCTCTTCGCCGGGATCGCCCACGAGGATGCGCAAAGCCCCATCCATCAGGGGGACCTGCTGGTCCGGAACCTTGTGGGCGTGGACCGCACCTCCGGGGTCGTGGCTGTGGCCGAGCAGGTCCGCCAAGGGCAGATCGTTCAGTTCGTTCTGCGGGATGCTCGGGCCGCCCGCGCCGATATGCGTCGGATGCTGGAGGCCCTCTACGCGGCCACCCAGCGCATCCGGCCCCGGTTTGGATTCTACTTCAACTGTCTGGGCCGGGGCGTCGGCCTGTACGGAGATGCGAACCACGACATCACCCTCATCAGGGAGTTCTTCGGCGATCTCCCCATCGTCGGCTTCTTCGGCAACGGCGAGCTGGCCCCCGTGGGCGGCAAGAACTACGCGCACAGCTATACGGGCGTCCTGGCCATCATCGGCGAGGCCTGAGATCGCTTACGCCTACGAGCGGAGCGCGCTCCTTTCCCTTCCCATCCACCCACAGCACTCGACCGCCCCCCTCGAATCGAACTTGGGCGTCTAACGATTGAGTATGCTGGTCAGCATATCCCGGTTCTCGAACTTCTAACGCGTGTGGTATCTCTCCCATGTTTCTAAAGACTTGTCAAGGTTGTCCGGAACGCACGATTGCCGACAAGTATCGGTCAGCATAATCCCATTAGGGCTGCGACGGACCAGGCGCTAAGGTCAATGCGATAGTTCGGATGGCATAACCATTTGCTTATCTTTGAAGACTTACTCAGGAGACCTTGAGCCAGTGTCCTGTCTCAGAAGTTCGCTGAATACGTCGCCCGATTATGGATCTTTGGTGAAGCCTGTCATCCTGAACGAAGTGAAGGATCTCGAATCGCCAAGAGATTCTTCGCCTGCGGCTCAGAATGACACGACTCATTCAAGGGATTTCTGAGACATGAGACTAGCCCAAATTAGGACAGTACCGGCCGATGGAGACCTTGACATCTGCATCTTACTAGCATATAGTTGAAGCATATGTTTCCAAGCTTGCAGGGGGAGGGTAGACCATGCGGACAACCTTGAACCTGTCAGAGACACTCATCGCCGAGCTGATGAAGGTCTCTGGCGTAAAAACGAAGACCGAGGCGATCCATCTCGCGATCTCCGAGTTCATCCGGCAGAAAAAACTGGCGAAACTGAGGAGTCTGAGCGGCAAGCTCCGAATCGATCTCGATTGGCGGGAGCTGGAAGAGACAGAACTGAAGTCGCAGAAACTCAGAGAACGAGCCTGGCATGGTGGTCGCTGATACCTCGGTCTGGATACCCTATTTCAACCAGCCCGACTCCCAGGAAAAGGCGATCCTCGATGCGCTGATCCAGCATGACAACCTTGCGCTGGTCGGCATTGTCGTCGCAGAACTCCTTCAGGGCTGCCGAAGCACAAAGGAAGCGGCCGCCTTAGTGGAGACACTTTCCGCCCTTCCATTCATCGAGATGACCTTCCCGGCCTGGAGGCGAGCCGGGGAGATCTCCGCAAGCCTGAGGCGACGGGGCGTCACGCTCCCGCTGTCCGATCTGATCATAGCGGGACTCGCGCTTCATCAGGACTGCGCGGTCTTCACTCTGGACCTCCACTTCCGAAAGATCCCTGGCTTACGACTCTATCGTCCTTCCAAAGCCCTCAGAGGTTAAACCCGCGATCTGTTAACATCTCGCCGCTTGACAGGAGCCGCGCGCTTCCCCACCCTCGGGAACGGACCCACCGCAAAGCTCCCTTTAGCCCATGGACGAGACGCGGTCCGGTTGGATCTTGTACAGAACGCGCACCTCGCCCGGCCTCCCGTATGGGTACCGTTCCTCCCCCAAATACTTCTTGGCCAGCATGTCGATGTGAGCATCGGCCCCGCTCTCGGTGATCTCCGCAACGCGCCCGCGCACCGCGAGGTAGCGATACGGATTGTCAGGGTCCATGATCTCAAGCGCCACCTGTGGGTTCCGACGCATGTTGTGGTCCTTGACGCGACCCTTGGCACTGTTGATCCGTATGTAGGTGCCATCGTAGTCGCACCAGACCGGGGTGACCTGAGGGCTGCCATCCGGCATGATCGTCGCCAAATGAGCGAAGGCTTTCTTCTGGAACAGGTCGCGGTAGCTCTCGGGGATCGTGTTCGACATGGTCTGCTCCTCTCCTATAGGTTTCCCGAATTATGCGCGATGCGTCTCCCGGGGTCAAGGCCCAGATCGAGCGACCCGACGACGCAGCGGATGGAGATTCAGCTCTGTCGTGACACGTCACACGAGGCAAGGTATACGAACGCTTGCGCGCGCACCGCCGACAGGGTATCCTGTCCGGCATGCCCGCGCAAAAGTCCGACTCCCGCTGGTGGCTGGCACGCTTCCTGAGCGAGTTGTGGTGGTGTCTCAAGCAACATCACCTCTCGATGATGGCCGCCGCCATCAGCTTCTACGCGTTGCTGGCGCTCATCCCCCTCCTGCTGATCAGCAGCGCCGTTTTGGGGTGGGTCGCCGGCTCGTCCAGCGCAACCGCCCACGCCATTACCGGAGGGATTCAGCGCATCCTGCCCAGGGTGACGGGCGAGCAGATCGAGGCGACGCTGCAAACGCTGATCATCGGGCGGCGGCTGGCGGGAGGACTCGGGCTGATCTCGCTGATCTGGGTTGCCTCGGAAGCCTTTGACATGGTGGCCTCTTCCCTCACCGTCCTCTGCGATCTCCAGGAATCCCGCGGGTACCTGCGGCGGAAGGTGACGGCCTTTTTCTTGAGCCTGATTTCCGGCTTGGGCTTCCTGCTGAGTCTGCTCGCCGCGTCGCTGGCCACCGCAACCGAGGCGCTCGGGAACCGGCTCCTGGAATTTGCCCCGGCCAATGTCAGCCTGCCACCCGGGATCCTCCTCGGCCTCCTTCCGGCCACGTTGGTCGGATTCACCTTCCTCCTGATGTACCGCTTCGCACCTGCCCGCCCCCTTCCTCTGGGCGCATCCTTGACAGGAGCGATGGTCGCAGGCCTCCTCTGGCATGGCGCCAGACAGCTCTTCAACTGGTACCTCCTGACCTATGCCATCTACAACCCGATCACCGGAATCCTCGGGAGCGCCATTGCCCTCCTCTTGTGGCTGTACTACTCGGCCCTCATCTTCCTATTAGGAGGAGCGATCGCTGAGTCGCTCCGGCGATCGGCCCGCCAGGGGACTGGCTGAACCAGCACTGCGAAAGGATTGTCCGCACGCTCCCCCAAGGGGTTTGATGTCATCTTTCCGCAGCCCTCCGCGCTTGTTTCAACCCTGGGCCTATGCTATGGTGTGGCCGACACGCAGCGGGATTCGGCGTACAGGGGGGCACGGACGGGCGATGCAGTTCAAAGGCGAGATCGTCAAGGCGGTCGATCGGGTGGCCGACGAGTTGGTGGCCACCAGCCATTTCCTGCATCAGCACCCCGAACTGGCCTATGAGGAGCGAGCAGCGGCCCAACGACTGACCGCTCTTCTGAAGGGGCGCGGCTTTGAGGTGATCGAGGGGGCCGGCGGTCTTCCGACGGCCTTCCTGGCCAGGGCCGGGGTCGAACGGCCGTCAGCCACCATCGCCTTTCTCGCCGAGTATGACGCGCTCCCCTCCCTGGGCCATGCCTGCGGCCACAACCTCATCGCGGCCGGCTCGATCGGCGCCGCCTTGGCCATACAGCCGTTTCTTGCGAGGCTGGGAGGCCAAGTGCAGGTGATCGGTTGCCCGGCCGAGGAGAGGGGTGGAGGCAAGATCGCCCTGGTCAAGGCCGGCCTCTTCGCCGGCGTTGACGCCGCGCTTCTGGTCCACCCGAGCAACAAGAACGAGATTTTCAAGTGCGCCCTCGCCATGCGGGCACTGCAGGTTGAGTTCTTCGGCAAGTCGAGCCATGCCGCCGCGGCACCACACCTCGGGATCAATGCGCTGGACGCAGTGCTGCTGTCTTTCAGCAATCTCAATGCGCTGCGGCAACAGCTCCGGGGCGACGCCCGCATCCACGGGATCATCACGGACGGCGGTCGGGCACCCAACATCATTCCAGATTATGCCGCTGCGCGCTTCTATATCCGGGCCCTCGACCTCGACTACCTCCACGATCTTCATCGGCGCGTGGTCACCTGCCTCGAGGCGGCCGCCCAGGCCACAGGAGCGAGGGTTGTGATCCACGATGAGGGCGAAGAGTACCACCCGATGAGGTTTAATCGGGCGCTGGGCCGTCTCTTCCAGACGAACCTGGAGGCGCTGGGCGAGCAGGTGGAGCAGACGCCGGAAGACCAGGAGTTGGGGTCCACCGACGTTGGCAATGTCAGCCAGGTGGTCCCGACGATCCAGCCGACCATCGCTCTGACCGGCCGCCCTGAGGTGGTGTGCCACACGGTCGCCTTCGCCAAGGCGGCCGGCGGACCGGCGGGAGACCGCGCCCTACTCCTGGCGGCGAAGACATTGGCTATGACGGCGCTCGATCTATTCGCCGACCCTGCCTGCCTGCAGCGGGTACGGAAAGAGTTTGACCAGGCTTGAGCGCGGCTGGCCCATTCCCCTACCCTTCCCAAGTCGGCCTGACCACCACCGTGTGGGAGGTTGGATCGCCGGGACCTTCCAGATGGATCGGCTAGGAAC
>JACQQF010000080.1 GCA_016207095.1 Candidatus Methylomirabilota bacterium
GTTCCACATCGCCAAACACCTCCACGACGCGGTGGACCGGGTGCGCAAGGCCGAGCACCGGGCGCTGAGGGGGGCCGACGATCACCGCCTGACCGGCACGAAGTACCTCTGGCTCATGCGCCCCCAGGCCATGACCAACGCGCAACGGGCGACCTTCCGGACGCTCCAGCGCAGTGACCTCAAGGTCGCCCGCGCCTGGGCCCTCAAGGAGCGCTTCCGCCAGTTCTGGGCGTACACGTACCGTGGGGCCGCGCAGACGTTCTTCGCCCGCTGGTTCTGGCGCGCGACCCACAGCCGGCTGAAACCCATGGCCGCGGTAGCCAAGCTGATCCAACGCCATCTCCCGAACGTCCTGACCTACCTCCGGCACCGGCTCACCAACGCCGGCCTGGAGGCCGTCAACGCCACCATCCAGTGGGTGAAGAAGACCGCTCGGGGGTTCCGAAACGTCGAACACTTCAAGATGGCGATCTACTTTCACTGCGGGGGACTCGATCTTTACCCACACGAAACCCGGTAGAGCCGAATTCATATTGGCTTGCTCACAGGGCACTCCAGTCGAGTGCGCGGGTGTACTACGGAAATATCTATGATTTGCCGGACGGGCTGGGAAGGTTCGATATTGTCGTGCTCGGTATGGTCCTTTCTCACTTGAGGGATCCGTTCCAAGCGCTGTATTCCGGATCCCGCCTTTCGACCACACTGCTTATCGTCACAAACCAGACGATGAAGATGGAAGAGCCATTTGCTTGTTTTATGCCAGAGCCTGATGACAAATCGCTCATCACGGCGTGGTGGGGCTTTTCAGACGGCTGTATCACACGGATGCTGGGTGTCTTGGGCTTTAGAGTTACGCACACCGTGATGTCCCGGCCAGAATGTCTTGTTCGAGGCCGAGAGGGTCACGAGTTGTGCACGGCTTTCGTGGGAGAGCGAATGGGTACTGATCTCATAGATGCCCTAACATCCTGACTCGGACGGAAGAGTGTTTCCGGGCGGAAGGCTGGCGAGAATCATTGCGTCAGGACGACTGGGGAAGGGTGCTTCCTCGAGAGTTCGCTATCTACTCAAACTTCCAGCTAGAGGTCGGGGGCTTCGACCATGCATTCAGCTACTTTGCAGAATGGGCGCTCGCCGCGAAGCGCCATATGCAAGGGCGTCGCGCGGGCTATCCAGCCCGAGGCCGTGCACCGAATCCTTTCAGTGCCCATAGAACCAGGTTGGTTTCTCAAGCGGCCAATAACTTACAGCTAATGGTTAGGTAAGCGTAAGGTCGCATTTTGAACTGCCCAGCACGGTTCAAGGGAATGACAGCCGCTCAATGCTCATGCCACGCATATGGACCAACAGCCGCCAGCCTATCCTTGGGAGAAGGCGCGCACTTGCACAATCAACTAACCGCCTCTATCTATGCTAAGCCTTTGCTATAACTCCGTGCCTGCGATCCTTGAAGCGCTAAGCTTCTTTAGGGTGGAAAACTTAGAAATCCATCCTACCGAATTTGAACATATCATCCGAGCTTACATTTCAAACGAGATTGTCGTTGCAGAGGAGTGTCCCCAAGAAGGTATGCAGAAGAAAACCAGGAAGTCGTTTTTTTGGGGGCACGATCATGATTTTGGCAGCTTTAAACTTTCTGGCCGGATGGGCACGAGGCATGTGTGGATGCTGAGCCGGTTTTTCGACCATTTCGGACTTGATCGAACATCCCTGGCCGGTAAACACGTGCTTGATGTCGGTTGCTGGACTGGCGGCGTCAGCTTGGTGCTCCAGCAACTCGGAGCGCACGTCTGGGCGATTGATGACACACGAAGGTATATCCCCCTAGACTTTATGATTAAGTCTTTCGGCCTTCAGCGCCTCAACGCACGTCATATTTCGCTTTACAAGATTCACGAACATTTCGAGCCGGACCATTTTGACATCATTTTTTGTCTTGGCGTAATCTACCATCTTTCAGACCCAGTTGTGGCTCTGCGTCGCCTTTATAATGCGCTCAAACCAGGAGGCCTGCTTTGCATCGAGAGTATGAGCATTGCCAACAGTGATCCTCTATGTGAATACGAGGGGCCAAGTCGTCTCGGAGGGAACTGGCTTGTGCCCTCACCTAAGGCATTGGCACAGCTACTTGAAGACACTGGGTTCGAGGTGCTGGGCGTGGGTAACGGCTTGATCCCGTTCCAAGTTACTCAAGAAGGAGATCCGATGGGGCCTAACCGATGCTTCGCCATGGGTAAGAAGATTCCCGGTCACATGATTTTGTGGCGTGGTTTATCGATCGAGATTGATTAACCCGCTTCTGTGGCGGTGCCTTTGTGAGCTCTATTATCGCCATATTTTGGCGCTGTATTGAACTCAGGCCACTCAGGCTCGTGATGTCCTATTCTCGGTGTAAGAATGGAAAGGCGTAGGGTATCCTTCCGGTAGCCACACCGGACCCTCCTTGGCGGATGGAGAAAGGAGTCTCTATGCCATGAAGAGGGTTTCACCGAGCGTCCTTTGAGGGTCGCAGTCAAACAGGGAGGCCCCTTCGACAGTCTTTAAGGAGGAGCCGGGGGGATATCCCGGGCTTGAGGGAAGCTATAGATCAGGCGCAGTGGAGGTGCTATCAGTCGTCAGAACGCCGGCGCCACGAAACTGGCTTTTCTTGAGTAGCTGGAGGGCGTGATTCGCCTGTTCGAGGGGGAACGTCTGGACCTCCGTTCGAATCGGGAGGCCTGCCGCCAGTTGCAACAGGTCGAGGGCATCCTGTCGAGTGGTGTTGGCGACGCTCACGATGGACCGTTCCTGATAGAGCAGGCCGTAGTCAAGCTCCGGGATCGGAGTCATGGTGATGCCGGCGAGAGCGATGGTTCCGCCTTTCCCGAGGACCCGGAGCGCCTCAAGGACCAGCCGACCAACCGGCGCGAAGATGACCGCGCTGTCGAGACGTCCTGGCGGGTCGTCCTCTGCCCGCCCCGTCCAGTGGGCGCCCAGCTCGCGCGCGAGGGCGCGATGCCCCTCGCTCCGAGTAAAGACAAAGACCTCACACCCCCAGTGGACCGCGACCTGGATGGCGATGTGGGCCGAACCGCCGAATCCATAGAGACCCAGGCGCTCGCCGGGTCTGATCTTGCTCTGTCGAAGCGCCCGAAACCCGATGACACCCGCGCACAGAAGAGGGGCGGCTTGCGCGGGTGAGAACCCCTCCGGCAGTGCGTGAACGAAGGACTCGGGAGCGACAACAAACTCGGCATACCCACCGTTCAAGTGGTACCCGGTGAACCGCGCCACATCGCAGAGGTTCTCTTGATCTTGCTGACAGAAGTCGCATTGGCCGCAGGTCGAGAAGAGCCAGGGGATGCCGAGGCGATCGCCTATCCGGAAACGCGTCACCCCTTCCCCAACCCGGTCCACGATCCCGATGACCTGGTGGCCCGGGATGAGAGGAAGTTTAGGAAGCGGTAGGTCCCCTTCGATGATGTGCAGGTCAGTGCGGCAGACTCCGCATGCCTCGACGCGCAACCGAACTTCATCGGGACCAGGAATCGGCGCTGGCAGATCCGACAACTCGAGAGGGTTCTGCTCGATCGGTTGCGCCTTCGAGAGACACATCGCTTTCATGGAAGCCCGGCGGCGAGGTCAGTCCCGTGAGAATTCGGTAAATCGGAAGGTCCGGCCGAAGCGGGCCTCGGCACGCTCGCGAACGGCCTGGAGCAGTTCTGGGGTGATGACCGCGATCCCCTGGTCGGCCGCGTACCGTTCCGCCCCCTTGACCACCATGCCGCGGGCAAAGGAAGGCAGACGCTTCAGCCGCTCCTTGGCCGCGTCACTCCACTGGAGCGTCAAGGGCGCCTCGAGTCCGAAGGTCTGCTCCTCCGGAAGCGTAATCACCTGCCCCCCGAACTGGCCAGGCTGGTAGCTACATCCCGGGTCTTCCGCCAGATAGTCCCCGTAGGTGGCGTAGGCCCGGCAGCGACAGCCTCCGCAGATCTTGGAGAACTCGCATGCCCCGCACCGACCGCCAAGGTGAGGGTCGCGTAGGTCGTTCAGGACGGAGGCTCCTTCCCAGATGGCCGAGAAAGATTGACGTCGAAGGTTTCCGGCCGCGACCGGCATATAGGGGCAAGGCGTGACATCTCCTTCCGGCATAATTCGGCAGTAATGTTTGCCGGCCGGGCAGCTCCCCTGGGCAAAGTTCTGGAGCAGCGGCGATGCCGGGTCAAGGGTGTAGATGATTCTGCGGAAATGCGGTGCGCACTTCGCGCGGATGATCAGATCGCCCGATCGACCTGCCGGGACCGACCACGGGTCTTCCGGGGGATCGAAGATCGAGACCGCCTGAGCGGATTTACGGCCCTCGCCGTTCCCGACCCCTTGAACCCGGGCCAGGTAGGTAAGGAGCTGCTCGTACTGATCGGGCGTGATGTCGATGAGGTCTTGGCCTCGGCCGGTCCGGACCAGGAAGAACAGATTCAGCGCGCGGGCGCCGAGCGACTTGGCCAGGTCGATCATGGCCGGGATCTCTGTCACATTCCAGGAGGTCACGCTGGTGTGAATGGAGAAGTCGAGCCCTTCGGCCTGGAGCGCCTCGGTCGCCCGGATCGCTCCCTGGTGGGCGCCGGGCAGGTGTCGGAAGGCGTCGTGCCTGGCCGGGTCGGTGGAATCGAGGCTGATGCTGGCCCCCTGGATCCCGTGTTGCCGCATCAGGCGGGCCTGCGTCTCGCGGAGAAGGACGCCGTTCGTCCCGAGGACGACGGTGAACTCCTTTTCGGCGGCGTAGCCGGCGATGTCGAAGAGATCTTTCCTGAGGAGCGGCTCGCCGCCCGTGAGGATCAAGAAGACGTTCGGGTTGACCTGCGCGATCTCATCGATGACCCGGCGACACTCTTCAGTCGTCAGTTCCTGCGAGGCGTCAGCCCTTGAGAAGGCGCTCATGTAGCAATGGGCGCAGAGAAGATTGCACCGCTGGGTCAGGTTCCAGGAGATCGAGTAGGCTCGATAGTTCATGAGGGACTCTCCAAGGCAGCCGTGTCAGCGGAGTATAGCACTATGGGCGTGGGGATGCCACCCAGCCGGCCTGCCGAGGGGAAGCGGGAACGAAGCGAGAATCTACTTCCGCTTGAATCAACCCTGCCGTAGAATGACCGGCATGGCATTGAGCGCGGAGGGGAAGCGCCTCAGGGGCTGCGATGACGAGCGTTCGTTTCCGCCGGAGTGCTTCGCGCGGGAGGATGAGAACGACGACGCCATCTTTTACAGCACTCCGCGCAAGGTCGTCCACCTCGACGATGGCGCCATCGAGACCCTCGGTCGTCTGTACGCGGAGCTGCTGCCGCAGGGTGGCCTGTTGCTTGACCTGATGAGTAGCTGGCGCACCCATCTGCCGGATGGCTTTGATGCCGGCCGGGTGATCGGGCTCGGCATGAACGCCGAGGAGATGGCGGACAACCCGCAGCTCTTCAAGTTTCAGGTCCAGGATCTGAATCGCAAGCGGCGTTTTCCGTACGGGAAGAACCCCAATTTCGAGGGCGCCATGTGCGCGGTCTCGATCCAGTATCTGACCCACCCGATCTGTGTCCTTCGCGAAGTCCATCGGGTCCTCTATCCAGGCGCGCCGTTCATCGTAACCTTTACGAATCGCTGTTTTCCGCCGAAAGCGGTCGCGCTGTGGCTGGCGACCGACGATCGGCAGCATCTGGATCTGGTGGCGGCATATTTTCGTCTATCCGGCGGCTGGACGGAACCGGTTGCCGAGAATCGCTCACCGGGAACAGGGGGCGGGGATCCGCTCTTTGCGGTCTGGGCTAGAAAAGCGCAGCCGGAGCCGTAGATGGTAATCGGGTTATCGAGAGAGGGGAACGGCGTGAGAAGGTCGCCCGATTCGGACTAGATCTTTCTGAAGTAGTAGGCGACCTCCCACACGCTGTAGGCGTGGAACTGTACCTTGTCGCCTGGTCGGATCTGGTTGGCGTCCAGGCTCTGCCGGCCGGTGGGGCTCAGTCGATAAGTGTAGAGGCCCGCCCACTCCCTGATCCGTATCGTGGTGTCGTTGATGTCAACGACCTGTCCTTCGCGGATGACCTGATCCGTGCCGGGTCCGCCATTCCCAAAGCCGCGCGCCGATGGCAATGGGTCGATCAGGGTGAGGCCTGTCGTGAGGATGGCCGCAGTCACTCCCGCGATGACAACACCCCGGATGGTTCGCATTCCTCTGCTCCATTTCACTTGGCAGGTGCCATGCTCGGTCTATGTTGAGACGTCGCGGCCAGTCGGCTACGGTCTCTGTATATTGTAGTCCACCAGATGCCAATCGTCCACCTGGAAGCTCGATCGTCGCCTCGTCTGCTCTCTCACTACTCTATTACGCTTCACAACGCAGAGGTGGAACTCATAATCGACGATTTGACCGGCTTGCCAGAGCCTCGACTGTCACCACGGGGGAGGTGAGCGACCCTTCCCGCAGGACAAGCGCTCGTGGTAGGATGGCGGCCATACTTATGAACCACAGCACTAAGGTTGCCTTACCGAGAGTATCGGCAGCCGTCCACGGGATCTGACAACGCTCGTGCACAAGGAGGATCAGCCATGCACTTCGGGGTCGGGCTTCCCCATTTCAGGCGACTGGCCTCTACGGAGGCGATCGTGACGGTCGCACAGCAGGCTGAGGCGCTGGGGTTCGATTCCGTCTGGGTCAGCGATCACATCGTCGTCCCTCGCAGCGCCATCCCGCGCTTCGGCGAGGTCTTCTTCGAGCCGTTCACGACCCTGGCGTATGTCGCCGGGAAGACCCGGCGCATCCGGCTGGGGACGAGTGTCATCATCTTGCCATACCGTCATCCGCTCTTCATGGGCAAGGCGTTGGCCACCCTCGATGTCCTGTCGGGTGGCCGCTTGATCGTCGGGGCCGCCGTCGGCTGGCTTGCCGAGGAGTTCGAGGCCCTGGGCATCCCCTTTGCAGAGAGGGGGGCAAGGAGCGATGAAGCCCTCAAGGTCATGCGGGCTCTGTGGACGGAGGCGGAGCCGAGATTCGAAGGGTGCTTCTTTCGGTTTGGGCAGATCAGGGCTGAGCCGAAACCGTTGCAGAAGCCGCATCCGCCGATCTGGATCGGTGGGAATAGTCCGGCGGCATTTCGACGGGCGGCTGAATTCGCCGACGCCTGGCATCCATCCCACCGGCCGGTCGAAGAGATCGCCGCCGGCGCGAGGCAGTTCAAGGCGCTGGCGAAGGCGCGGGGCCGCGATCCGAAAAGCCTGGAAATCGTCGCCAGGGCTCCGTTACGGGTCATCACAAACGGCGATGCGCCGGAGCCTCGGCCGCTGCTGGTAGGGACGCCTGAACAGATCGTGAATGATATCGGCAAGTATAAAGAGGCGGGTGTCACCGGGTTCATGTTTGACACCTACTACGGCAACCCGGCTGTCAACGACCAGGACCTCAAGGGCGTGCTTGCCACGATCGAGGCCTTTTCCCAAAGCGTTCGTCCCCGAGTGCAATGAGAGAAGGGCCGGTTGGAAGAGGCGCGGTAAGTTCACTGGACCGATTGACACCGCGATCTCCGCCTTCTATGATCGCGGCGGCAGACACGGCGTCAGGGACGCGACGGGACCTTGGGTTGGGGGGAGAGACGAGAAGGTGCGCATGATCAGGTGGGTCACCGGGGCCGTGGCGTTCCTGTTCATCGCTGGGGTAGCACTCCTGCCCCACGCATCGGCGCAGACTAAGTGGGACCCGCAAAGCGCAAGGGAGCTCTATGGCGCCCGATGCGCCGTGTGTCACGGTGCCGGGGGCGCGGGTGACGGTCCGGTAGGGCTGGCCCTGGGCGCCAAGCCGAGCAACTGGAAGGTTGGCGGTGGTCGGCTGAAAGATCTGAGCGATCAGGAGATCTACGAGTTGATCGCCAGGGGGGGGAACGCAGTCGGCAAGTCGGTAGCGATGCCGGCCCATCCGGATTTCTCTGAAGCTCAGCTTTGGAACCTCGTCGCGTACGCGAGGAGTCTCATCGGTGGGGCCGGCGTCCCCGTCGGACAGATCGCCCAAGCGCCCAAGAGAGCCTCCCCAGCGGAGGGGACCATCAGATGGGGGAGCGCGCTGGACTGGTCGATCGCCCTCACCATCGGCATTTCAGCGGTGATCCTCGCCTGCATCTTGGTGTCCTTGATCGTCTACAGGGGCCGCCAGACCGAGGGAGGCGCTCTCTGGTTGCACCTGCTCTCTCTCGGCATCTTTCCGCTCTTTCTCCTGGCGGTCAGCAATTTTGCCGTCCTCGAGTACGCCAAGGAAGAGCGTTTCTGTGGAGCCTGCCACCTGACGATGAAGCCGTATATCGACGACATGCACGACGCCAAGAGCAGATCGATGGCGGCCTTCCACTTCCAGCACCGGTCTTCTCCGGATACCGAATGCTACTCGTGTCATGCCAACTACGGGGTCCACGGGACCTTCGAGGCGAAGATGACAGGACTCCGGGACGTCTATAGGTACGTGACCAGAACGTACCATCTCCCCCTCAAGATGCGGGTGCCTTTCGAGAACGCGCTTTGCCTCAAGTGTCACAGCGGGGCCAAGCGATATATAGCCCATGATATCCACCTAAAGCTTTCCGACTTTCTTGGAGCAGAACAGATCAAGTGCGCGGGATGTCACAAGCCGGCCCATGCCATTCCCCAGCCGGGACGGGCTGGGGGCCCGGGGGAGGTGGTCTGATGTTCGGACTCAAGTGGAGGGCACTCCCGGGGCTGAGGGCGGGGGATTGGCGATCGAAGCTGATCGCGGTCTCCCAGGCACTCATCGGGTTTGTTGCGCTGCTCAGCACCCTGGCCATGCTGACCCGGGACCCCCTGATGTTGCTCGGAGTCACAGCGGTGCAATTGCTGATCCTGGTCGGGGTCGTTCTCTACGTCGTGGTGGCGATCTTTGCTCAGCGGACCATGGTCCTGGAGGAGTTCGATTCTGGCGAGATGATCTTCAGCGAGGGGGACCAGGGTCGGCACGTGTACGTGATCAAGTCCGGGACCGTCGAGGTCCTTGCGAAGCGCCCTGACGGCTCCCAGGACGTCATCAATCGTTTGGGGCCGGGCGATCACTTCGGGGAGATGGCACTGCTCCGCAAGGCTCCGAGGAGCGCGACGATCCGGACCGTCACGCCCGTCCAGGTGTTCAAGATGAACCCCAGCAACTTCATGGCCCTCTATACCAGCCTACCGGGCCTCAGGGACCATTTCCAGAAGGTCATGCAGTCCCGTGTTCGGGAGTTCGAGCTTCGCAAGTAGCAGCGCCCCGCCCCCTTCTTACAGGCCTGGGTCAGCGCGAAAGCTCTTTGTCGTTGAGCGAGAGGCATGGTGAATCGACAGCACACAAGGATCCTCATTTTAGGGGGAGGGTTTGGGGGCGTCTACACGGCCATGACGCTCGAAAGACTCCTGAAAAGGGATCCGAGCGCGGAGATCGGGCTGGTCAGCAAGGAAAACTACCTGGTGTTTCAACCGATGCTGCCGGAGGTGATTTCGGGCAGCATCGGCATCCTGGATACCATTACACCGATCCGTCGGCTCTGCCCGAACACCAACCTCTATAACCGGGAGGTGATCTCCATCGACCTAAAAAATAAGATTGTCACAACCAGCTCAGGCTTCCAGCCACGGCCTTATCAGCTTGAATACGACCATCTTGTGATCGCGCTCGGCAACATCACGAGTTTTGTCGGCCAACCGGGGATTCAGGAGCACGCCTTGCCCTTCAAATATCTTGGCGACGCCCTGGTCCTGCGTAATCACATCATCCATGCTCTCGAAGAGGCTGATATCGAAACGAACCCTGAGCTCCGCCACGCTATGCTGACGTTCGTGGTGGCAGGAGGAGGGTTCTCCGGTGTCGAATCGGTTGCAGAATTGAACGACTATGTCCGTGCTGGCGCACGCAGCTTCCGCAACGTCAACCCTGAGGAGATACGGGTCGTCCTCCTGCACGCTGGGCCGCTCATCTTACCCGAGCTGCCCGAGGATCTCGCCCGGTTCGCCCAAAGGTTACTTGAGCGACGGGGAGTGGAGATTCATCTCAACACCCGCCTTGCGGGGGCGACTGCCGAGTATGCCCTCCTGGATGGAGGGGAAAGGATCCCCAACAAGACGTTGGTCAGCACCGTCCCATCGGGTCCAAACCCGCTTGTCGCCGCCCTCCCGTGCAAAAAAGAGAACGGCCGGATCGTGGTGAACGAGTACCTTGAGGTACCCGACTACGCAGGGGTATGGGCAGTCGGTGATTGCGCGTGGGTCCCTGATCGCAATACCGGTCATCCCTGCCCTCCGACCGCACAACACGCGATCCGAGAGGCCAGATGCTTGGCCAAAAACATTGTCGCCACCATGAGGGATCACCCGAAACAGGCGTTTGCTTATCGGGCCATCGGAAAGCTGGGAGCCCTGGGGCGTCGATCCGCAGTAGCAGAAATCCTTGGAGTCAAGCTGTCAGGGGTAGTGCCGTGGCTCCTGTGGCGTGCGATCTATCTCATGAAGATGCCAGGGCTAGACCGCAAGATCCGCGTAGCGACAGACTGGTTTCTGGATCTGATCCTGCCCCCCGATATTGTCCAGATAAAGACAGAGAAATCAGGCGGCATCGGCCGCGAACACTTTGAACCCGGCGAGGTCATCTTCCGCCAGGAGGACCGAGGCGACCGCCTCTATATAATCGTTGACGGCGAAGTCGAGATCGTGAGAGAAGACCTCGGGAAGGGGGAGATCACGCTCGCTCGTCGTGGCCCGGGAGAATGTTTTGGGGAGATGGCGCTGGTGAGCGATACGCCGCGGACGGCTACTGTACGGAGTCGTACGAGTCTGAACGTTCTCACTATGCATCGCGAGGCCTTTCATGCCCTCTTTGTCCATCTCCCACCGTTACGGAAGCTTTTTCAGCAGCTCATTGAACAGCGCATTCATGCTCCAGCTCAGTTGAAAGGCGAACATCACGCGGAGACCGGTCAAGACTTATAGACGGCGCGAAACGAATGATTGACAAGTTCCCCCTGCTGATATCAGTATCTCCCTCTAGAGTGGCGTCTCAGAAATCCGTTGAATGAGTTGTGTCATGCTGAGCCCCTTCGTGTGTCATTCTGAGGCGGAGCCGAAGAATCTCTAAGACTGCTCAGGACAGGCTCCGGCGAAGAATCTCGGAGCGATCTACGATCCTTCACGGAGTTCACCCTGAGCAGGAGAAGATCCTTCGCTTTGCTCAGGATGACGGGCTTTACCCAGAGATCCATAACCGGGCGACGTATTCGGCGAATCTCTGAAACAGGACACTAAAGTATTATTGACGACCCGATGAGCAGGGAGATTATTGTCAATTCTCTGGATCGATTGTGATTGGTCAATGACAGCCGGTGGTACACAGTACTAGCGAATGGGGAGGCGGCCAATGGATCAAATCGTTTCCAGAACGGAGAGGGTCAAGGACGGCGACATCATCATGGAGGAAGGTACCTGGGCCTTTTATGCCTATGTGCTGAAGTCCGGCAAGGCCAAGGTAGTGAGAACCATCGACGGCCGGCCGGTCCTGATCCGCACAGTGAAACAGGGGGAAGTCGTCGGAGAGATGGCCTTCCTGGGAGGGGCAAAGCGAACCGCCTCGGTGATCGCGGACGGCGATGTTGAAGTCGAGATGATCTCGAAAGATACCTTTATGGATGCCCTGGATCGGCTCCCTCAGGATGTGTGCTCGAAACTGAAGGCGATCGTCAGTGACCTTACGGGCATGACTGAAATCCAGGGCCGACTGACAGTGTACCTTAAGGAGCTGCGAGACTTGGAGAAGAAGCTCCTCGATCTGAAGTCGTTTGAGAAAGAGGTCGAGCAGATGCCTGAGCTTCTGCGCCGAGTGGTCATTGCCATGGTACAGCGCCTCAATACCTCCATTGAGGGCTGCATGAAACTGGCGTCCCAGGCCGAAGAAACCATTAAAGCAATCGACTCGCTATCGTTTTTACCGACGGAAGGTCACGCTCAATGACTGCGCCCAGAAGGGCAACACAGCACAGAAACAACATTGCTGGGCGCAAGCGGGCGGAGGAATGGGTCCGGCAGCTTTTGGAGGCCGCGCCGGACGCCATGGTCATCGTCGATAGCAAGGGTGAGATCGTCCTGATCAATGCGCAGGCGGAACAGTTGTTCGGCTACTCACGAGAGGAGTTGCTCGGACAGCCCGTCGAGTTGCTCGTCCCCGAACGCCTCCGTAGTCAACATCGAGAACACCGTGTACGCTACTTCGACGCTCCCCGCTTGCGAGGGATGGGGGCGGTTCCGACACTCTACGGGTTGCGCAAAGACGGGACTGAGCTTCCGGTGGAAATCAGCCTGGGGCCCTGTGAGATTGAAGGGGAAATCCTCGTCTTAAGCGCCATCCGGGACATCACGGAGCGCAAGCGGGCGGAAGAAGCCCTCCAGAAGGCACACGGTGAATTGGAATTGGGGGTCGAAGAACGCACCGCTGAATTGGTGAGAGCAACTGAGTCACTGCAACGGGAAATCCGCGAGCGTGAACAGAAAGAGACAGAACTGCAGGAGGCCCGCACACGACTACAATACCTGCTCGCAGTCAGCCCCGCGATCATTTACACCAATAAGGGCTCGGGTGATTTCGCGTCTACGTTCGTCAGCGAGAATCTCCCCTCGATTATGGGGTATGCGCCGCGGGAGATGCTCGATGATCCGAAGTTCTGGGCCACACGTCTCCATCCAGAGGACGCCAAGCGGGTGTTCGGCGAAATTCTTCCTCTGTTGGAACGGGGGGGAGGGGCCGTCGAATACCGCTTCCGGCACCGGGCGGGGCACTATATCTGGATCCAGGATACCTTTAGGGTCATGCGCGATGCAGCGGGGAACCGGGTGGAGATCGTCGGGTCCTGGGCGGACATCACCGACCGCAAGCGGGCGGAGGAAGAACTGCAGGTGGCCAAGGAGGCGGCCGAAGTGGCCAATCAGGCCAAAAGTCGGTTTCTCGCCAACATGAGCCATGAACTGCGCACGCCACTCAATGCCATCATCGGCTATGGGGAGATGCTGCTGGAGGAGGCCGAAGATCTGGGGCAGCCAGGCTTCATCCCGGACCTCCAGAAGATTCACGCGGCGGCCAAGCACCTGCTGGCGCTCATCAACGACATCCTCGACCTCTCGAAGATCGAAGCCGGCAAGATGGACCTCTACTACGAGACCTTCGACGTCCCACCGATGATCCAAGACGTGGTGGCCACCATCACGCCACTGGTCAAGAAGAATGCCAATGCCCTGAAGGTCCACTGCGCCGACGAGCTCGGCGCCATGCGGGCCGACCTGACCAAGGTCCGGCAGACGCTCTTCAACCTGCTGAGCAATGCCTGCAAGTTCACCGAGCACGGGACCATCACGCTGGAGGTCACCCGCGAGACGGGAGACGGTGGAGGCTGGGTCACCTTCCGCGTGAGGGATAGCGGCATCGGGATGACCCCCGAACAGATGGAGAAGCTGTTCCAGGAGTTCTCTCAGGCCGATGCCTCGACGACGCGCAAGTACGGGGGCACGGGTCTGGGGCTGGCCATCAGCCGGAAATTCTGCCGGTTGATGGGGGGCGACATCACGGTCGAGAGCACCGTGGGCCAGGGGTCCACGTTCACGGTTCGCCTGCCTGCCGAGGGTCTCGCCCTCAAGGCCGTGCCGGCGCCTCGTGGGGAGGTCTCGGCCTCCAGGGCCACCCTGCCGGAGGGGGCGCCCACCGTCCTCCTCATCGATGATGACCCGGCGATGCGCGACCTGACGCAGCGCTTCCTCGGAAAGGAAGGATTTCACGTGGTGGTCGCCGCCGGCGGGGAGGAGGGATTGCGGCTCGCCAAGGCCCTAAAACCTGCCGTGATCGCCCTGGACGTACTGATGCCCGGCATGGACGGCTGGGCCGTGCTGACGGCGCTGAAGGCCGATCCCGATCTGGCCGACATCCCGGTGATCATGCTGACCATCGTGGATGACAAGGGCATGGGCTACGCGCTGGGTGCGGCGGACTACTTGACCAAACCGATTGACTGGGAGCGCCTTCCTTATACCTTGAGAAAATATCAGCAGGCCCGGCCACAATGTCCGGTATTGGTGGTTGAGGATGATGCCGGTCTGCGTGAGATGATGCGCCGAACGCTGGAAAATGGGGGGTGGGCGGTGATCGAAGCCGCCAATGGACGGGTGGCGCTGGAGCGGCTGATCGAGCAGCGACCGGAGCTCATCTTGCTCGATCTGATGATGCCCGAGATGGACGGGTTCCAGTTTTTGGAAGAGGTGCGCACACACGAAGAATGGCGATCTATCCCCATTGTTGTCGTGACCGCCAAGGACCTCACCGAGGAGGATCGCCGGCGGCTGAGCGACTCCGTGGCACGGGTGCTCCAGAAGGGATTGTACAGCCGCGAGGAGATGATGCGCGAGGTTCGCGACCTGGTAGCCGCTCGGGTTCAGGGCATCCGCGGGCAGGGATAAATCGGGATGGCAAAGATCCTGTTGGTGGAAGATAGCGAGATGAATCGCGACATGCTGGCACGGCGTCTGGCGAGGCGGGGCTATGAGGTCGTCATCGCTGTCGATGGCGGGCAGGGCGTGACGTTGGCCCAGACGGAAGCCCCAGACCTTATCCTGATGGACATGAATTTGCCGGTGCTGGATGGCTTGGAAGCGACCCGGCAACTCAGAGCGGCGCCTGCCACCCGGTCCATCCCTATTATCGCGCTCACTGCCCACGCGATGTCGGGCGACCGGGAGAATGCGCTTGGGGCGGGATGCGATGACTACGACTCCAAGCCGATCGAGCTTGAGCGGCTGCTGGGTAAGATCGAGGTCCTGTTGAAGAAGGAGGCCACCCCATGACCGTGTCACAGGGCAGTTTGCTCGTCGTTGACGACGACGCGATGAACCGTGACATGCTGTCCCGTCGTCTGGCGCGGCACGGCTACACGGTCGCGGTCGCGGAAGACGGCGAGCAGGCATTGAAGATGATTGAGGGGCAGACATTCGACCTGGTGCTCCTCGACATCATGATGCCCGGCGTCAGCGGCCTTCAGGTCCTCGACATCCTGCGCCAGCGCTGCTCGATGGCCGACCTGCCCGTCATCATGGCCACGGCGAAAGATGAGAGCAGTGACATCGTCGAAGCGTTAAAGCGTGGAGCGAACGACTACGTGACGAAACCTCTCGACTTTCCCGTGGTCCTGGCCCGCACCGAAAGCCAGTTGGCCCTCAAACGGGCGCGGGAGGAAATCCATCGACTTGCCGCTCGACTCGAGGATCAGGCGGCTCAACTCGCCGACTGGAACCGGACTCTCGAGCAAAGGGTCGCGGAGCAAGTCGCGGAGCTCGAGCGGGTTGGCCGCCTGAAGGGGTTTTTCAGCTCTCAGCTCGCCGACTTGATCTTGGCCGGTGGCGCCGAGGACCCTCTGAAGAGCCACCGGCGGGAGGTGACGGTCGTGTTCGTGGACCTTCGGGGCTTTACCGCGTTCTCCGAGATCACAGAGCCCGAGGAGGTCATGCGCGTCCTCAACGAGTACCACGCCGGAATGGGCAAGCTGATTCTCGCTTACGAGGCGACCCTGGAGCATTTCGCCGGAGACGGCATCATGGTCTTCCTCAACGACCCCGTGCCGGTGCCGAACCCGGCGGAGCGGGCAGTCCGGATGGCACTGGAAATGCGGGACTGCCTGGAGATACTTACTCGCACGTGGCGCAAACAGGGCATTGAGTTGGGCTTCGGGATCGGAATTGCACATGGCTACGCCACCATGGGCGCCATCGGATTCGAGGGACGATGGCAGTACGGGGTGATCGGCACGGTTGCCAACCTCGCCGCTCGCCTGTGCGACGATGCCCGGAATGGGCAGATCCTCGCTAGTCAGCGTGTCTACGCGCAAGTTGAAGAGCTGGTCGAGGCCGAGCCCGTCGGCGAGCTGACGCTGAAGGGCCTCCACCGTCCCATCACCACCTATAACCTCCTGCGCCTGAAAGCGTAAAGGCCTGGCTTGCCTGCCTCACGTCCCCATTCGCGCCCCATACGACTGGGAGGCGCTCCAGGTCTACGTCGAGGAGGTCCTCTGCGTCCTCGGCGTGAAGCCACCGACGTGAGTAGAGCCGTCCTGGACCAGATCGTCTCGAATTTTTATCGTCCTTTTTTCTTGACAGGCAGCACTTCCAAAGACAAGATCGTACTTGCCTCGGAGCGACCCATGGGGTTGTCGCGTGGGTGATCGCTGGATGGGGGGAACGGATAAACCCTCCGAGGTAGTCGTAAGTTGTTACCGGGGCGAAGCATAACCCCTGGCCCACAAACACGTGTTATGACGGGAGGAGACCGAAATGGCCAGCAAATTTATCACAATAGCCCTTTTCTCTGGGGCACTCATGGCCCTTGCGCCCGGGGTCGTCCTAGCAAAGCCGATAGCAAAGAAGGGGGCCACGAGCTACACGGCGCACTACGTGTTTCGCCCCTTGGGAAGCATCGACATTCCCGGCGTCGGCAAGGTCAAGTCGCTGGAGCTGATTGGGCCCACCGAAAACACGAAAGGCGATGCGATCTTCGACAAGATGAAAGCGCGGTGTTTCGCCGTGAGCGTTGAGTCGGGCAGGAAGAAATGGATGGACGGCGCCTGCACGATGACCGACAGCGATGGTGACCTTGTGTTCTCGACCTTTGATACGCGCGACCTCGACAAGTCGCAGCCGAAAATGAATTGTGGCACCCATATCATCACGGGCGGCACCGGCAAATACAAGGGGATCACTGGGAGGGAGCCATTTGCTTGCATTACGAAGCCCACACCGGCTGGTGAGCCGCCCGGCTCGACTGCGGTGGACATTCCGCACAACACAACCTGGGAGATTAAGTAACCCTGTCGCTCACGCTCAGCGCGGCGCAAAGCCGTCTTAGGGCGAGATCGGGCTTCTAGTTCCACCGACATCCGCCTCATTAGTGATCACAACTCCGGCTGGCATGTCATGCGGCACACCAGCCGGTTTCCGTCTCGAAGTAGGTTCGAGCGCGCTTGAGGAGGCTCCACCATCACGTTCTTATCAAGTTGTGATCCGGCCCCGCAAAGACCACGCCCCAATATCCTCTCTGGCCCAGCTACCCAAGACTGCACAGACCTCGCGAACCAACGAGCAGCTTTTTATCTGGTGAGGTCCCGAAGCGTCACCTTCCTTCTAAGAGCAGGTCCCCACATAGCCAGTCTCGCCCGTCCTGTTCCCGCGTCATCGTGATCTTATCTTTGGTCCGCGCCGAAGCGAGGAGAGGGCAGACAGAAGTGAGGTCGCGGCGATCGACTCGGTGTCGTTGCCACTCATGAAGAGACAGTAAGCGAGACCAACGGGACTGATCGGCTCTTTCGATTTTTTGGTTGACTCAAGGTATGCTTTCTATATGATGAGTGACCGTGCCAACTGGGCTTTCGCCGATATGTCTGCGCTCGTGCTCCTCTAACTATTTCGCCCTAACTTGGTAGCACGTTGTGCCGAGCCAAGAAACGAGCATAGCAAGGCGCGGACCCCAGGGCCGCACCCACTTGCGCGGGTACCCGGCGTACATACGGTGGTACGTCGCAGGGAGCGCCCTGGGGACCAGCAACACCGCTAGGCGACGTTAATTGGAATGGCACTAGTGTAATGGGACGGCACTGATGCCTTCCTTCTCCCACAAAGACAATGCGGTCTTGAGAACAGGGGCTGTCGCTGGACAGCTCGTTCGGGCGATCTGGGCAGGCGCCATGGTTCTCCTCCTGCTCCAAGTCATGCCCGCCTTGGCGCAGGAGACGGCGAAAGGCGCCGAGGCGTATCGCGCCTTTCCCCTCTTTGGCAGCCGACTCGCCGTCTGGGGCATCGCCCAAATCCACCTCAACTTCGCCGCCTTCATCCTGGGGGTCCCGATCTTCGCCGTCATCGTGGAGATCATGGGGATGCGGACCAAGGACCCCCGCTATGACTGGCTGGCGCACCAGTTCGTCAAGCTCGTCTTCGCCGCCTTCTCCACCACCGCCCTCCTGGGGGGGCTCCTCCTCTTCCTCCTGATCGGCTACTACCCAAAGTTTTTTAGCTACCTCACGGGGATCTTCTATTCGACCATGTGGATCTACGCGGCGCTCTTCTTCCTGGAGACCTTCACTGTCTATCTCTGGTATTACGGCTGGGATTGGCTCTCCGGCAGCCGGAAGTGGATCCACCTCGGCCTGGGCATCCTGGCCAATCTTTTCGGGACGGCGATCCTCCTGATCTCGAACGCCTGGGTCACCTTCATGATGAGTCCGCGTGGGGTAGACGAGGCCGGGAAGCTGACGAGCCTCTGGCAGGCCATCAACAACTACACCTGGATGCCGATCAACATCCACCGCATCCTCGCCAACATCGTGTTTGGCGGCACCATCGCGGCGGCGTATGCCGCTTTCCGGTTCCTCTCGGCCAAAACCCACGAAGAGCGGGCCCTCTACGACTGGATGGGGTATATCGGGAACTTCGTCGCGATCTCATCGCTCCTCGTCCTGCCCTTCGCCGGCTACTACCTGGGGCGGGAGATCTACAGCTTCAATCAGACCATGGGCATTACGATGATGGGCGGCTTCATGTCCTGGCTGTGGGTGCTTCAGGCCATCCTGATCGGTGTCCTGTTCATCGGCTCCAACTACTACCTCTGGCTGGGGATGGAGCGGATCCCCGGGGCCGAACGGTACCGGAAATACATCCCGTACCTCATCATGGTTCTCGCCGCCGGCTTCATGGTCTGGGCGACCCCTAGAAGCATGGTGGTCACGCTCCAGGAGTCGCGCGCCATGGGGGGCACCCACCACCCGGTCCTCGGCTTTCTGGGCGTCATGTCGGCCAAGAACACCGCTGTGAACCTGATGATCCTCACGACGTTCCTCTCGTTTCTCCTCTACCGTCGCGCGAACCGAATCTCCGTCAAGCCCTGGGCCGGCATGGGCATGGCCGCACAATGGGTCATTTTTGGGCTTGCTGCCGTCATTGTGACCTTCTATGGGGTGTACGGCTACTTTGTCGAGTCGATCGTGCGGATCGGTTTCTCGGTCTACCAGGTGATGGCGGTCCTGGGAGCGATCGTCCTGGTCATGACCATCGATATCCCGATGTTCAAAGGCGCGCGCTCCACGGGGACCATTCGGTGGGGGCAGATCCCCCCGCGCTCGCAGTACGTCTTGATCCTCCTCGCGGTGACATTCACGTGGCTCATGGGGCTCATGGGGTTCGCCCGGTCCGGGATCCGCCAACACTGGCACGTGTATGGAGTCATGCGCGACACCTCTGTTGACGCCGTCACCCCCGCCCTTGGCTACGCTGCCAACGTCATCACGACGGTCACCGCCATCTTCTTCGCCATGGTCTTCTTCATCTTCTGGCTGGGAAGCCTGGGCGAGAAGGGTAAGCACCCGCACGGCATGGGCCCGGCGACCGCCGGCAGCTCAGAGGACCGGCGCTGAGATGCAGGTCCCGGTCACCCTCAAGGTCTCCGCATTCGCCCTCTTCGTGATGGGGGTCTACACCTACTACGCCAACTCCATCCCCCAGCTACAATCCAAGCCTCCCGAGGAGCTGTCCCTTGAGGGAGGGAACGTCACGCCCGACCAGCTCGTCAAGGCGGGGGAGGAGATCTTCAAAGGGAAGGGGACCTGTGAGATCTGCCACCGGATCGGCCAGAAGGGAACGCGCGCCCCTGACTTGGCCGGGGTCGGGGCCCGCGCCGCCAAGAGCAAGCCCGGGATGAGCGCCAAGGCCTACCTGATCGAATCGCTGCTTAGTCCGGCGGCCCACCTCGTTCAGGGATATCCGGCGATCATGCCAAAGGTGGACAAGCCGCCCATCGCCCTCAACCGCTCTGAGGTCTGGGCCCTGACGGCCTTCCTCGAGTCGCTGGGGGGGACGGTGACGGTGAAGCTCGACGACATCCCCAAGACTGCGGGGGCAGCGCCCGCCGGCGGTGCTGCTCCGGCGGCAGAGCTGAAGCTGCCTGGAGACCCCAAAGCGGGGCAGGCGGTCTTCATGGGAAAGGGTGCCTGCATCGCCTGCCACAAGGCCGGCCCGATCGGGGCCTCTCCCGTCGGGCCTGACCTGACGCAGATCGGCAAGATTCAGACGCCCGACTATATCATGGCGAAGATCCTCGATCCCGCCAGCATGGGGACTGTCGCTGGGTATCCTCCCGGCCTGATGCCGCGGACCTTTGGACAGACCCTGACCGCCAAAGAATACCTGGACGTGGTGTCGTTCCTGCTCACCCAGAAGGGTGAGGGGCCGGCGGCGAAGAAGTAGGATGCGGATCCTCCGGTCCAAGTTCTTTCAGGTCCTCGTGGTCATCCTGGCGTCATTCCTGGCCTTCCGGTTCGGGATCCAGCCGCCTGTCCCGCGAAGCGTCCTCACCCTCTACATGGCCATCGTGCTCGTCGCCGTCCTGGTCTATGCCTCCTCGGACTCCGACTCCTGGGGGGCCTTTCTCCGGCCGATCCGATCCACCATTGTGGACGACTCGAAGCGGCCTCTGCGGCTTGCCCTGTTCGTGCTCTTCCCGGTCCTCATCGGCTACTATGCGTACACCCAAGCGGCCGCGAGGGTCGAGGCCCCTCCGGAGCTGCGCGCCGTTCACCCGGCCCCTCCGGCCTCCATCTCCTTTCGCGGAAAAACCATCGACATCCAAGGGCTCGATAACCCGCTGAGGAAGGACACGGTCAACCTCCAGAAGCACGTGCGCGAGGGTGGCGAGATCTACTCCAAGAACTGCGTCTATTGTCATGGCGACAATCTTGACGGCAAGGGTCACTTCGCGCATGGCTTCAACCCGCAGCCGGCCGACTTCACCGACCCCGGCACCATCGCTATGCTTCAGGAGTCGTATCTCTTCTGGCGGATTGCCAAAGGCGGGCCGGGGCTGCCGAAGGAATCGACCCCCTGGAACTCGGCGATGCCGGCCTGGGAAGACCGGCTCTCTGATGAGGAGATCTGGAAGGTCATCCTGTACCTGTATGAGGCGGTGGGCGTCCAACCGAGGCGATGGGAAGCGGCGGTTCAGCAGCATCCGCTCGCTTCCCGCCACCCCGCACCCCGCACCCCGCCGTACGGGCGACCCGGCGGGTCGCCCGTACCCTCGCACCCCGCACTTGCCTCAGAGGCGTGGGCCCAGGAGGCGGATCTGGAGCTGGGAAAGCAGGTCTACGAAAAGCGGTGCGCGTTCTGCCATGGTGTTGACGGGAAGGGAGATGGGGCCGCCGCGACGTTCCTCGATCCTCGCCCGCGCGATTTCACCCGCGGCCTGTTCAAGATCCGCTCGACACCCAGTGGCACACTCCCCACGGATGACGATCTCTTCACGATCATCACCGAGGGGATGCCGGGAACCTCGATGCCGGCCTGGAAGACGTTACCGGAACGGGAGCGGCGCGCCGTGGTTCAATACATCAAAGGCTTCTCGGACCGCTTCAAGAACGAAGGCGTGGGAACGCCGATCCAGGTCGGCAAAGAGGTTGGGTTTTCCAAGGAAAGCCTGGACAAGGGGCATCAACTGTACCAGGACCTGGAGTGTTTCACCTGTCACGGGAAGGAGGGCCGAGCCGACGGACCTTCGCTGCCCACGCTGAAAGACGACTGGGGGAATAAGAGCCGACCCGCCGATCTGACCAAGCGGTGGAACTACCGAGGTGGCAGCTCGGCCAAGGCGATCTACACACGGTTCAACACCGGCATCGCCGGGACGCCGATGCCGTCGTACGCCGATTCGATCGATCCCGAGCAAAGCTGGCACCTGAGCAACTACGTGGTGTCGCTCGGTCCCGAGGGGCCGAACTACGGCACCGTCCTGGCTGCCAGGTTCGCGCGGCGTGAGCTTCCGGCAACCCCTGATGATCCACTCTGGGAGCAGGTCGCTCCGACCAACTTCCCGCTGGTCGGCCAGGTGCTTGTTGACCCCAGAAACTTCACCCCGTCGATCGACATGGTGTCGGTGAAAGCAGTCTATAATGAAAAGGGGATCGCCTTCCTGATCTCGTGGGATGATCCGACGCTCAGCAAGCCGGCGCCCGGTGATCGGGCCCTCGCCGATTCCCTCGCGATCCAATTTCCGGCCAAGCCACTTGAGGGGAGCGAACGGCCCTATTTCCTCATGGGTGACTCTCGGCAGCCGGCCTACCTGATCCGCTGGCGATCGGATGCGGAGCGGGTCGAAGAACTGACCGCGACCGGATTGGGCCGGGCACAGGAGCAGCCTGGTGGGGCGGGGACACGGGCGAGTGGCGCGGTGGTCTACCACGAGGGCCAGTATCGGCTGCTCGTGACGCGACCATTAGCGTCTACCCCGAACGGTGCGCCAGGGTTTGAGCGCGGCCGCTTTATGCCGATCGCATTCCTCGCCTGGGATGGCGGCAACGGCGAGTCCGGAAACAAGATGTCGATCTCCGCCTGGTACTACCTGTTCCTGCAAGAACCGACTTCGACCAAGAGCTACGTTTACCCCCCGCTTGCGGCCATGTTGACCGTCGGCGTCGAGCTACTCATTGTCCGAGGGGTCAGGCGGCGGCAAGGCGCCCGAGAGGGTTAGCTCTTCGTGAGCCACCGAGGTAACACCGTGAAGAGCCGAGAGTTTGTTTGTATCTGCTCGAGTAAGGTGACCTACATGTTCGTCTAAGGGTAGGCGGGAAACAGGCCGTTGTCCGGCATTGAGGGAAGGGCATTGTAGAGCGTCAACAACCATTCCAAAGGAGAAATCAGGCATGAGAAGACCGACCGTTCGGATCATCCTTTCGGCTGCACTAGCAGTGATCTGTGCTGGGGCCTGGACGACTGCGTTCGCCGCAGGCAGTGCCGTTAAGGCGCCGGAGAAGTACACGACCCTCTGTGCCTCGTGCCACGGCCCCAAGGGAGATGGGAATACGCCGACCGCGGAGGGCCTGAAGGCAATGGTTAAGGTGCGCGACTTCACGAAGGGCGACTACATGAACGCTAGAACCGACGCTCAGTTGACCAAGGTCATCAAGGAAGGCGGCGCGTCGTCCGGAATGAATGCGCTCATGATAGCTTTTGGATCCCAGCTCAGCGACAAGGAGGTCAAGGACATCCTTGTCTTTATTCGCTCGGTGGCCAAGCCGCCGTATAAGCCGAAGAAGTAAGGTCTTTCTCCCCTCGTGGGGAGAGGGTCCGAGTGAGGGGTGAGAAGGCGAGGTTGAGGGGGTGGAACGGCGCGCTTAGGCGGGGAACGACAGCTCCACGAGTCGCGCCGTGGAGAGCGCCTGCTGAACCAGCAGTTCAAGGTCAAGGGGACGCTCGGTAAGGCTGATCTCATCGTCAGTGGCGCGGGTCACCACCTGTCTCGGCGTAAACATCGAGCAGCAGTCCTGGTCGGGGATCGTTGAGATCTCGTAACTCCCGATCTGCCGCGCTTGGTGTGTGATCTCCTCCTTGTCCATTCCGACCAGGGGGCGCAAGATCGGAAGCGTCGCCGCCTCTTCGATTGCCGCGATGTTCTCAAGGGTTTGCGAAGATACCTGGCCCAGGCTCTCGCCGGTAACGAGGGCCTGGGCCCCTTCCTTTCGAGCGATCTCCTCGGCCATCCGCAACATCAGTCTCCGATAGACGAGGACCCTGAAACGGCCGGCGGTGCGGGCGACAACCTCCTGCTGGGTCTCACCAAACGGCACCACGTAGAGGCGAGAGGCAAACTGGTAGCGGGTGAGCAAGCGGGCCAGCTCGGTCGCCTTCTCCTGTGAGGTCCGGTCGGCGAACGGCTGACTGTGGAAGTGGACGAAGACAACGCGACAGCCTCGCTTCATCATCCGGTAGGCCGCGACCGGCGAGTCGATCCCTCCCGATAGCAGGCAGACCACTGTGCCGCTGACGCCCACCGGCAGGCCGCCCGGCCCCTGAATCTTCTCGAAATAAATGAACGCCTCATCCGGCAGCACCTCGATGTAGATGGTCAGGTCCGGACTACTCAGATCGACCTTGGCGCCGGAGGCAAGCCTCACTCTGGTGCCGATCACCTGGTTGATCTCCTGAGAGGTCTGCGGGAAGGTCTTGAAGGCGCGGCGGGCCGCCACAGCGAAGCTGGCGAACGAGCGGCCGGCCACCTCCGACTCGATCCGTTTCAGCATCAGCTCAAGGTCGGGTGGCACCCTGAAGGCGGCGGCGAAGTTGGCGATTCCGAAGACCGAGCTGAACCGCTCGCGCAGCGCCTCCCAGGGGGTGCCACCCCGCATTTCCAGATAGAACCGGCCGGCGGGCCTGCGGAGGGGACCGACCTCGAGGTCGCGCGACGCCATCCGGAGATTGGCGGCGAGCTGCTTCAGGAAGAAGCCGCGATTCTTCCCTTTCAGCGCGATCTCATGGTAATGGATAAGGGCCCCTTTTGTCGGCGGATGTAGCATATACCCCTCTCAAGCGTGAAACCCAGACCCTGTCTACGCCCCTTTCCTTCTATCCTCTCCCCCAGCGGTGGGGGAGAGGGTTGGTGAGGGAGAGAAAGGCCATGATGCGACCCAATACTATCACGATCTCGCTTCCTGACAAGCGCTTTGCGGTCAATCTTCAGTCAGTGGAGAGTTGCCTCCGACAGATAAGCTGCCAGTCAGAGCAGGGCTACTATTTCCATCTAGGAGATCGGAAGGGGGCGGACTCGGAAGGTCGTCTCGTCGATCGAGACGATCGCGCCTTGCTCCAAGTTCTTCTCGATCAGGGGGAGGCTTTCGAGCAAGATCCGGGTCACCCGGTCTGGCGTGGGGTGGGCCAGCCGCAGAGAAATAAGGCTTGGACCAGCCATAGCGGTGAGGGCGATCATGGCCGAGAAGTCGAGGTCTGCGGTGATGAGGGCCGATCCGCGGCGACGAGCCACCGCGAGAATCTCCTGGTCCGAAGCAGTCGCTGGTAACAGGTCCGTAACCCGGGAGATGTTATACCCCTGTTCTCGGAGCGCTTCGACAGTCAAAGGGGAAATGTGAAGATCGGCCAGGTAGTGCAACTGGCACTAGCGGCCCAGTGGGGTTGGCAAGGGGCGGGATTGCTCGCTGGCAAGCCAGGCGGCATACTCTGCGGCCTGGGTGAGGTCGTCGGGCTCAAGTTCAGGGTAGGCCTTGAGGATCTCGGCAGGGGTCATACCGGCTGCAAGCTGCTTCAGCAGAAACGCGACAGTGATGCGAAGCCCACGGATTGTAGGCTGGCCTTGGCACACAGCCGGATTGACGGTGATGCGGTCGAGTTTCATGGTCGCACCTTGCTGGAAGTCTATGGCAGGAGGCCGCTTTTGTCAAGGATGGGGTCGCACAGCACGCGAAACGCCTGGCATACGGTCACGAGTTTCGTCTATGATGAGGGGTGATGGCACGCCATTCGGAGATTGTGATTATCGGTGGAGGGATTATCGGCCTCAGCATCGCCTATCACTTGGCGGCCCGTGGCTGCCACGACGTCTGCGTCTTGGAGCGTGGCCGGATCGGCCAGGGGGCGACGGCCAAGGCGACCGGGGGGATCCGCCAGCAATTCTCACGCGAGATCAACATACGGCTCTCGCAGGAGAGCCTGAAGCGCTTCGAACGGTTCGAGGAGGAGATGGGCTGCCCGGCCGACTTTCGACAGGTCGGCTACCTCTTTCTCGCGTCATCCGGGGAGGACTGGGCGTGGTTGCAGGAGGCTGCCGCGCTGCAGCGGCGACTCGGCGTACCCGTGGAGCTCCTGACGCCTGACGAGGCAGGGGGACTGGTCCCTGGGTTGCGGACCGGCGACCTCCTTGGCGCCACCTTCTGCGGGACCGATGGGATCGCCGACCCCCATGCGGTGCTCCATGGCCTCGCCGGACAAGCGCGTCGGCTGGGCGTTCGGATTCTCGAAGGGCGCGAGGTCACCGGGTTCCTGCGAGGGGACGGCCGGGTCCAGGGAGTCCAGGTGAAGGATGGGGAAGCGGTTGCGGCCGCCCTGGTCGTCAACGCGGCCGGGGTCCA
>JACQQF010000011.1 GCA_016207095.1 Candidatus Methylomirabilota bacterium
ACATCAATGTCACTACCTTCAGAGCTCCTGACATAGGATAGCGCGAAACTGTCCGGTTTTGGTGCCGATCATGGGGTGGAGGCGAGGGCCGGTCCGGCGCTGCGCTTGGCCGGGGAGCCGGGGAAAGGGAGGCCGATGCGTGGTGGCAGGCGCACGGCGAAGCGCATGCGCAGGTGAGAGCCAGGGAAGTTTATCGCTGTCTGGTCAAGGATATCGCACAGGGCGTGTGCGGCGCGCGTTCGATGCGGAGAACTGAGAGGCGCCAGCGTGATGTGTAGCTCAGTGTTGCAGACGCGGATGTCGCCCGCGGCGGCGAAGAGTTCGTGCAACAGCGTGCGGCCTTCCTGCTCGGCACGGGCGAAGTTTGGCCGCAGCAGCGCCAGCAGATCGCTCTCGGCCTGGTAGGCCACCATCTTGATGATGTTGGTCAAGTGCTTGCGTTCGGTGGCGAGCTTGACTACGGCATGTTCACTGAGGTCGCGGACTTCGACGCGCCGGGGAAGCTCGCGGCGCTGCTTGAGGAGCTTGGCCACGCGATCGCGAGCCGCTCGCAGTTTCTTGCCGAGCGCGCCATGGGCGATCTTGAAGCCGCGCATGCTCGGGCGGCGTTGCTCGGTGTTGTCGGCCGCGGCCGCGCCGTATTCTCGTTCGATGCTGGCGAGCTCGGTGCGGGCGCTGCGCAGTTGTTTCTCGAGCGCGCGGCGCTCGGGGTTGGGAATGGTGCGGGTGGGATCTTCCGGCTCGATGCCATAGTCCACGAGCGCGTCCAGGAGGAACTCTTCGCGCATGTATTTGAAGAAGTTCTCCTGTCGCCAGCGCTCGAACATGCGCCAGGCGAGCTCGATGTCCGAGAGGTCCGATCGATTCGTGATCACCTGGGTCTGATGGCCGTTGTCGCACAAGCGCGTGATCTGCCGCAGCCGCAGCTTCCCCTTGAGCAAACGCACCGGCTGATCATGCAGCGCATAGCTCACCCAGTGCCCGTCGAGCTTGGCGCGGCGGCGCACGAAGCGGCGCTCGTGGATACGACGGGCCTTGCCTTTGCGATAGGTGAGGATGTCGAAGCGGTCGTTGATCATGCTGTGGAACAACTTGGGGCTCCAGCCGCCGCGGTCGAACACGATCGTCACCCGCCGCTCGCCGACCACGGCCCGCACCTCTTGAAGCAGATGTGGGAAGGCCTTGGTCAATGCGGCGTTGACTTCGCCGGTGATCACCAGCAGCGGATCGCCGGCGCGATCGTTGACCCAATAGTCGGTGGTGGCGGGCATGGCGAGATGGCGGCGCGCTACATACGCCTGGGAGATGTTGCGCTCGCCGTGATAGGCGCGCACGTGGCCGTCTACGTACAGCCATCCCATGAGATGTCCACGCTGATCGACCCGCACGCGCGCGAGCTGTGCGCCCAATTGCTGGGCGCGCTCATACGCGGCAAGCCGGGTGAGCTTACGCCGCAGGGTCTTTACTTCCGGCGCCCGATCCAGCCCGAGCAGTCTGCCGAAGGCGGCCGGGTCTTGCTCCTTGAGGTGCTCGGGACGCTTAATGCGTAGTAGCGCCATGAGCAAGAGCGTGAGCAAGCTCGTGCGCAGGCCATAGAAGGCCGGACCGATTTCACCGTAGAGTCTGCGAGCGATGCGCAACAGCCCGCTTTCAACCAGAGCCGGGATGGCGAGCAGCACGCCCACACCTGGGAGCTGCCAGCCGTCGCGGAAGATCGGCGCGGCATCATCGAGCAACCCCAGATAGGCGAGCTGCCGATCGAGGCTGCGATCGCTCGCATCACGGTCCAGGCTCATCGGCACCGGCTCCTCCCCGGCACCGGCGTGATCCACCTCGCCCGCCTGATCATTGGCCAACGGCGGCCCCTGAGGATTCGTATCCTTGTGAGTCGATCTTGCAGACGGGACAGCAATCTGCAGCAGTTCGCTTGCCGCTGCGCCCGTGATCGCGCCCAATTCGAGCTGCTCGGCCTCGACCGACTTCGAGGGCTCGACCAACTTTCGGATGGCCCTCTCGCTCACACCCAGGCGTTGCGCGATCGCCCGGTTGCTCAGCCCCTGACTCTTCAAAGCCTCGATGCTGCGCAGCCGCTTGCCACGGATACGGCGTCGACCGCGCCGCCAACCCGCTCCTCGTCCCAATGCGGCCATCCCGCCCTGCGCATAGCGCTGCTGGTAGCGGCGCACCGTGCGCTCCGATCGGGCGAACGCACGCGCAACCTCCGTCTGTTGGGCGAATCCCGCCTCGACCAAAAACACCATCGCATAGGCTTCTGCCACCGCATCCTCAGCGTGATAGTGGTGCACCGGCAGTCCCGCGACGACGATCACGCGCTGATCCTCTTCCACACGCAAACTGCAGCGCGCATTGATGACCACGGTGTTTGACGCCGCCGCACAGGGCAGCGCCAGGGCTAGTTGGGCGCTCATGGCCCATATCTAAACCGGACAGTCTTGGGTTCGCAACCTCCCGCGAAGAATCTTCGCCCCATCAGCGAGTTACGCTCGCGCGATCCCAAAAACCGGACAGGTATTGGTTCGCACCTCGGCGCGGGAAAAGACCAGCAATTTCAGGCAGAATAACCGGCTATGTCAGGAGGTCTGAAATTACACTGCAAGACAAGCCACGCGCAGGCTCGAGGCATTCGGCACCCTCTGATTTATGAGGGGCATACTTCTCCTCGCCCTCCGCGTCCGGATCGGCATGCTGAAAAACGCAGTTGAATTCAAAGCTCTAATGCCGCGCCACGAACGGTGTTATGAATGTCTGGAAAAATTCATCAGCTTGTGCCTGGTACTGTTGTCCTTCAATGTGACCGAAGGAGCACAGACATCAGCGAAGCAGCCGACGTGGGCTCAGATCAGTTCTGAACAGCAGAAAATTCTCGCGCGGCTAGCCGGCGAATGGGACCGTCCGCCTGATTATCAACGGCAGCGCATCCTTGTCACGGCGAAGCGTTATCCAAAAATGAGGCCCGAGCACCCGCGACGATTTTCGTCGCGGCTGCGTGAATGGAGCAAAGTGACACTCGAGCAACGTACCCTTGCCCGCAGCCGTTTCCGGGAATTCTAAAGTTTGCCTCCTAAGAAAAAAGCAGAGATCAAAAAGCACCGGCTAGAATCAAACGTCGTGGAAAAGGCGCCTCAAAGTGAGGAAGCGCCCGATGCAGTAAAATACCCGCCCACGCCCCGGTAGCTCAGTGGATAGAGCAGCCCCCTCCTAAGGGGCAGGCCGGACGTTCGATTCGTCTCCGGGGCGCCACCCGCATCAAACGCTTGACGATCGCGTAGTAGCGTTGTGGTGCGATGAGGCGGAGGCGTCGGGTGCAAATCAGGGCGCGGTCAGGCCCGCGGATCGCGCCGCAGCACGCAAAGAC
>JACQQF010000083.1 GCA_016207095.1 Candidatus Methylomirabilota bacterium
ATGTATCTGCACGCTGGGATCGATAGCCATTATACTGACCTCCTTGAAGAGCAGACGGGGACTGTGACAAACTGGGGCGACTCAACGAGGAGGGGCCAACGCCTGATCTCAACAACCTGCCATGAGGCGCTCGTGGTTTTCCACCATCGCTGACCTCACACAGGCACCACATCAGCGGCATCGATATCAACCGAGGCCCCTTGCCGGAGGAGGCTGATGCCAACAAGCAGCCGCGCCCGTGGGCCCTTTCGGATCAGAACCCCGCGGAGACCAGTCAGCGGACCACGAATGACTTCAACCGGCTTCCCCGGTTCCAGGGTCGGGTGGGGGTCCACCGGCAGGATGCTGGTCACCAGACGGCGGACTGCCTCGACCTCTTCGAGGGGAACCGGCATCGGTCGGCCCGCGACCCCAAGGACTTCCACTACTCCCGCAGCCATCTTCACCTGCCGATGGTGACCAGTGCAGCATCTGATGAAACAATAGCCGGGGAAAAGAGGGAACTGGACATGGACGCGCCGGTCCTTCCATTGGCGAATCCGGTCAACCAATGGGAGAAAGACCTCGAAGCCGCGTCGCTCCAAATATGCCGAGGTAACCTTCTCATGCCGGGATCGCGTCCGTAGCGCATACCAGTTTTGCAGGGCGCCTTCAGCTCCGAGGCCTTCCTTCATAGGAGTATCGGATGGGTCAGCACGACCTGCATGGTCTGTGTAACCCGTGGGGATAGCCACGCCTCGAACTTTACCTCTGGACACAGCTTCGCCCTCTCACTTACAGCCCAAACCTCGACAGCACGTACCAGTAGGGAGGGTTAAACGGGCTTGAACCGTTTCATGATGCGCCGGGGCCTTCCCTATTGGTTGTAGGGGCGCTGCTGCTTGCTGCGCCCCCCTGAAGGGCAGGGCATGCCCTGCCCCTACAACAAGTTGATCTGGAAGGTCATTCCGAACTGGTGTCCTGAGTCAGATATTCGGACCATAATTTTTCCCCTCCCCCTTAGGTGGGGGAGGGCTTGGGTGGGGGTGAAGACGGCAGATGCCTGATACTCACTCACCCTCCCCCACGCCCCCTCCCATCGAGGGAGGGGGGATTTCTGAAGCGAACTTCTGATTCAGGACACTAGAGAGGCACTTCTTACCCAGGAGGATCAGTTTGGGCGCGAGGTGGCGTGCCGTAAGGGCGAGAGCGCAAACGGAAATCGCTATCGCCACGGGGACAAGGTGTATAGAGAATCGCCCCGGGTACGCCATACCCCGCACGAGGAGTGACCACACAACCGCGCCGATACAGAGCACGCTCGGTCCTAACGGGACCCTGCTCACAAAAGGAACTCGTAGCAATGCCAGACCGGCAATAATGACACCGGCGGTCACCGGGATGCGCCGTACTCGCAAGGTGGGCGGATCAGCAACGGTCGCCACCATCAAAAAACTCTCGAGGGCGCGCGCCCACACCGTGGCCGACAGGACCGTTGACACCCGGAGACCCGTCGAGTTGTGAGACCACGTTGTCCCATGCAACACACTGAACACGCCGGTGTAGTACCATGTCCTCAGGGCAAACAGCGTGACGCCCAAGGCAAGCCCACCAAGAAAGACAATCACCACACCCGCAGAAACGCGACGGACAAGAGCGCGAACCGGCAACCATCCCCCTGCAGGAAATCGCACCGGGAGCGAAAGCGCAGCCAGGGCCAAGACGAACGGCAGGTGATTGAGCCGCGTGTAGAACGCTAACGTCGCAAATGCTGCGGCGGCCAAAGACCACCTCCACTGCCCGAGGCGGCCCCGCAAAAGACACATGGCTCCGAGGTACGCCCAGCCCGTAGCTGAGATCTCCGAAAGCCCCCGTCCAATCTGCACCAGGAGCGGGGGGAGCGCAAACGTCGCCAGCGTCGCCGCCCCTGCCAGAAGCCCCCACCGGAACCCCGCGAAGACCTTGACAACATGGAAACAAAATAGGGCGGCGACCAGCAGGCAGAGCGTATCCCAGAAGGCCTCGCCCACGCTGGAATCTCCGAAGAGGACGTGAAGCGCCCCATTGATCCAACGATAGAGCGGCTGGAACCAGAATGTTCTTCCTCCACCCTCCAACCAGTACCCCTCCATGAAAATCCGATGGGCGGACCGCTGGAACACCAGCCAGTCATCCCCTAGAGTGTACAGGGTGAACTTGCCAACCTGTGGAAGATGCTCTAACACGAAAAGGCTGAGCCAGGGAAGACCGAGGAGGAAAAATGCGCCCTTGAGATTCCGAAGATGCCGGGACACAGGTACCACGACGCACCCGAAGAGAAATACAACAGCAAAGCGGTGGTCTCTATTACCCAACGCGATGCCGGCCATCCCCAACGATGCCACCGTCATCCAGACAATAACAGAAGGGTTCGGCCGATAGCCGATGAAGACGGATGCACTCCAGCTAAGGATCAGGAGAGTGATGAGAACCGGCGTCAGGAGCGCACCGAGCTTCCAGACCGCCCGGTCGAGTCTCGACGGAACATCCACGGTGGTTAAAACCGATCTCCAGGGCTGCTTACCGTTCCACAGAGGAACGAAACGCCACGATGAACCTGAAAGGGTTGCCTCGATCTGGATCCGATGAACCCCAGGTTCCACCGAGATTTCTCGGGTATCCCCCGAAGAAACCCTAATCGGGACCGCCCCCAAGAAACCCTTGAGGCTCACTCCCTGGCCAATTTCCAGCGCCAGACTCCCCCTCTCGGCGGTGGTGAGATACCCGTTGACCTCCATGGTGAACGTGCCCTGTGGAGGCCTCCCACCTTCATCGAGCAGATTGACAAACCAGGCCGGAAAATCAGTCATGGTGGGATAGTCACGGGCCATAATGGCCGAGCATCTTGGAACCCGTTGACGCCAGTCAGTGCGCAGATCCCAACTTCGCTGTAGCCTGCCACCGGCATGGACAAGCGGGGCCTGTGTGAAAAACCTCACGCACCAGCCCTCTTGCGTCAGGGCAAAGGCTGTAACAAGCTTCCAGAGTAGAAGACAGCTCACGAGGCCCCGCGCCCAAGTCGTCCGCAGAAATCTCGGCCGAAGCCACAGCAGGACGGGAAATGCCAGACCCAGGAGCACTGCCCCTGCTCTCGTATCGAGCGGGATCCCTTCGAGCGGAGACAAAAAACGGCCGGGCCAGAAGACCGCCAACACGGTCACTCCGGCCCAGAACAATCGAGCTACCCGATGGAACGCGCGATCCACCGCACCCGAGCTTCGGCCAACCTTTAAGGGCGTCACGCTACTGGCGGATTCGACCAAGAAAGCGCCCCTTTCGCTGGGTTGAGGAACGTCTGGCACGCTAGTGTCCCGAGTCTAAAGTTCGCTCAAGAAATCCCCCCTCCCTCGACGGGAGGGGGCGTGGGGGAGGGTGACCGAGCATCCGGCATCTGCCGTCTTCACCCCCACCCAAGCCCTCCCCCATCGAAGGGGGAGGGGAAAAATTATGGTCCGAATTTCTGACTCAGGACACTAGGCGCCCGCGCGGCCACATATCCTCACGAATAAGGCCACTTGACCACCGTTCATTTCATCGCTAGTCAGCGAGCCGAACGCGACGGTTGACGATCTCCTTCTCAGGCCGTGCTACCCTCGCCAGGACCCCTTCAACGTCAGGGCGCTGCGCAAAGAATGCTTGACGAGCATGCTCGGTCTATGTGAAACTGGCCCGACCGTCCCTCGTTGGAGGCAATCTCCACACCCCCAGGCATCTCGGCCTTTGCATCCCAGGCGTTTGATCGCTCCTTTTGCGCCTCCACGACCCTGGCCCGAGGAACGCTAAGTGCTCCTGACCATAAATACGGTGACGTATTCAGTGGGCATTACCGTTCACACTGAGCTTGTCGAAGTGCGAACGTTCATGGTTCGACAGGCTCACCACGAACGAGAGTGCTCACGTCATCGTAATTCTGAAAGGCAGCACTAAGCCATGAGTCCAGGGTGTGCTTCCCCGAAGGACTCGAGCGGACGGTGGAGTGGTTCAAGCGATATGGCTAATCCCATTCACGTCTGCCGGATTATCGGCCGCTTGAACATCGGCGGGCCGGCACGCCATGCGATCCTCCTGACACAGGGCTTGCGCGCCCGCGGGTACGAGACCGTACTGGTGGCGGGGCGGGAAGGGCCGCTGGAGGGCAACCTCCACGATCTCGCCGCCGAAAAGGGCGTCGAGCCGCTGATCCTGCCGGAGCTCGGGCGTGAGGTTCGACCGTATAGAGATTGCACTGCCCTCGTCAAACTCGTCAGGCTGCTCCGCCGGCTACGACCGGACATCGTGCATACGCATACCGCCAAGGCCGGCGCTCTTGGCCGGATCGCTGCGAAATTAGCCGGCATTCCAGTCATTGTCCATACCTTCCACGGACATGTCCTTCATGGCTATTTCAGCAGAGGGACAACACGCTTCTTTCTCACCATTGAGCGTTGCCTCGCCGCAATCAGTACGAAGGTCCTGACCGTCAGCGATGGACAGTGCCGGGATCTCCTTCGCCTGCGGATCGGAAAACCGGACACCGTGGGAGTCATGCCCCTCGGCCTCGAGCTCGACGGATTCCTGGGATCCGACCTGCGCCGGGGACAGCTTCGACGGCAGCTCGAGGTCAACGCGGAGGCGCCTCTTGTCGGGATTATCGGCCGGCTCGTGCCGATCAAGGACCACGCCACCTTTTTGGAGGCGGCATCCGACCTGCACAAATCCCGCCCGGATGTCCGCTTCCTGATCGTGGGTGACGGCGAGCTCCGGTCTCGCCTAGAGCAACAAGCCCACGCCCTTGGCCTGGATGGCTGCGCTCACTTCCTTGGATGGCAACGTGAACTGGAACCGATCTATGCCGACCTCGATCTGGCGGTTTTGTCGTCCCTGAACGAGGGGACCCCCGTTTCTCTCATCGAAGCGATGGCAGCGGGTCTTCCGGTCGTGGCCACGAAGGTCGGCGGGGTCCCCGATTTGGTCGCCGACGGGAAAACCGGCCTGCTAGTCCCTCCCAAGGATCCCATGGCCATGAGCCAGGCGATGGAGACCCTCCTCGCCGACCCCGAGAGACGGCGCCAGATGGGGCGGCTGGGACGAGATGCGGTCTATCCGTTATATAGTGATGCTGCCCTGATGGATCGTATGCACCGCCTCTACTCCTCCTTGCTGCAACCCAGCTTCGCAGCGCGGAGATCTGACCACTAGCATCCTGAGCTAGTGCCCCGACTCTAAAGTTCGTTTAAGAAATCCCCCCTCCCTCGACGGGAGGGGGCCGTGGGGGAGGGTGAGTGAGTATAGGGATCTGCCGTCTTCACCCCCACCCAAGCCCTCCCCCATCTAAGGGGGAGGGGAAAAATGATGGTCCGAATTTCTGACTCAGGACACCTGGAGGTCTATCGATGAAGATCCTTGTCACCGGCGGAGCGGGGTATATCGGGTCCCACCTCGTGGACCGTCTGCTGGAGCGCGGCGACGAGGTCTATGCGATCGACAACCTTTCGACGGGCAGGATCTCCAATATCCACCATCACCTCGACGCCGATCGGTTTCACTTTTTGAACGACACGATCCTGAATGAGGCTCTCCTCGATCGCCTCGCTTCCGATGTTGATCTGGTCTACCATTTGGCGGCGCTTGTTGGGGTGAAGTACGTGGTCGCCGATCCGCTCGCCGCCATCAAGACCAATGTGACCGGCACAGAGGCGGTCCTGGGCGCCGCGTTCAAGTACTGGAAGAAGGTGGTGTTGGCCTCTAGCTCCGAGATCTACGGCAAATCGGCCAAGATCCCTTTCTACGAGGAGGATGATCGGGTCCTTGGGCCGACCTCCGTTGGCCGCTGGTCATATTCCACGTCAAAGGCGATTGATGAGCACTTTGCATTCGCGTATGCGGCCAAGGGACTACCCGTGGCTACCGTCCGCTTCTTCAACTCGTATGGACCCCGGCTTGATGAGAAAGGATACGGCAGCGTGGTGGCCAACCTCGTCCGTCAAGCCCTCAAGGGTGAGCCACTCACGGTCCACGGCGACGGGCGGCAGACCCGCTGCTTCACCTACATCGACGACACGGTGGAGGGAACGCTCCTAGCCGGGGAGGTCAAGGCGGGGGAGGGCCTGGTCTTCAATATCGGCGCCGAGGCGGAGACCACGATCCTGGAGCTCGCCACAACCATCAAACGGCTGACCGGCTCACGGTCGGAGATCGTCTTTGTCCCGTACCGAGACTACTACGGCGAGGGGTTCGAGGACACGCGACGGCGGGTGCCATCCATCGATCGAGCCAAGGCGGTCCTCGGATTCGTCCCGAAGGTAAAACTGGAGGAAGGGCTCACGCGAACCATCGCCTGGTGCCGAGAGCACTACACCCGCTGACCGCCCCAGAGGAGACGTGATGCCCCATCAAGCTTTTACGCGGAAGGTTGAGACCCGCACCGCCACGGTGGCGGTCCTCGGCCTGGGCTACGTCGGGCTGCCGCTCGCGGTCGCCTTCGCCGACGCTGGGCTGACGACGGTGGGCCTCGACATCGATGAGGAGAAGGTCGACCAGCTGCGGCGCGGGGTGAGCTACCTCCGCGACGTGCCGGCCGCGGCCCTCGCCGGCCACGTCCAGGCGGGGCGGCTGGTCCCGGCGACGGACGAGGCGGTCCTCGCCCGCGCGGATGCGGCCGTCATCTGCGTCCCGACCCCCTTCACCAAGGCGAAGGCCCCGGACCTCACCGCGGTCATCGGCGCTGCCGAGATGGTGGCCCGCCACCTGCACGCGGGGCAGCTCGTGGTCCTGCAAAGTACGACCTACCCCGGGACCACCGAGGAGGTGGTCCGCCCGATCCTGGAGCGGACCGGCCTGGAGGTCGGTCGGGACTTCTGCCTTGCCTTCTCGCCCGAGCGGATCGACCCTGGGAACAGGCGCTACGTCATCACCAACACCCCGAAGGTGGTCGGCGGCTGTACCCCGGCCTGCACAGAGGCCTGCGCCGCCCTGTTCGGAGCCTTGATCGGCCACGATCAGATCCACCGGGTCCGTGGGCCCAAGGCGGCTGAGATGTGCAAGCTGCTGGAGAACACCTTCCGGAGCGTGAACATCGCCCTGGTCAACGAGATGCTCGAGCTGTGCGACCGGATGGGGATCGACCTGTGGGAGGTGATCGACGCCGCCGCCACCAAACCGTTCGGCTTCATGCCGTTCTATCCAGGTCCTGGGGTTGGCGGCCACTGCATCCCGGTCGATCCCGTCTACCTGGCCTGGAAGGCGCGCGAGTATGACTTCCACACCCGGTTCATCGAACTGGCCGCCGAGACGAACGCCGGCATGCCGGCCTACACGGTCCGGAAGGTGACCGAGGCCCTGAACCGCGCGGGTAGGCCCGTCAAGGGGTCGAAGATCCTGATCCTGGGGGTTGCCTTCAAGCGGGACATCGACGATCCGCGCAACAGCCCGGCACTGGAGATCCTGAAGCTCCTGGCCACGCAGGGCGCCGAGGTGACCTACCACGACCCCTACATCCCGAAGGTGGTCCTATCGGCAGATCGGTTCCTCGCGGGAGCCTCCATCACCACCTTGGAATCGGTCCCCCTCACCGCCGCCCGCCTCGAAGCACAAGATTGCGTCCTGGTTGCCGTCGCGCACCGCGACTTCGACTTTCCATGGATCGTCCGGCACAGCCGGCTGGTCGTGGACGCGCAGAACGCGACGAAGGCGGTCCGCGAGCGGCGCGAGAAGATCGTGAAGCTGTAGGAGCGCCTCCACCTCGTTGTTTCATGTGTTATCATCCATTGCAATGCCACGGAGCGATCGTTCCCTTCCTGATGCATGCCACCATCTGAGGAATCAACTGCTGCTCTGCGTTGCCTTCCCCATGTGTAAGACACGGCAGCCGGGGAAAAATGAGACTTCCAGCCTCAGTTAGGCTGAGGTCTCCTCTCCTGCTGTTTCTCATCGCTGTCTTTATCTACAACCTCAACGGCAGAACCCTGGGGGGCGGAGACAGCCTTCCCGCGAGGTATCTGCCCTTCAGCATCATCAAGGAATTCAACTTCGATTTCGACGAATTCTCTTTTCTCTACGAACCCGAGGTTCCGGATTTCCTCCAAAAAAGGAACGGCCATATCATCTCAACCTATCCCCCGTGGGCCGCCGTGTTGGCCGTGCCCGTGTATCTTGTCCCGGTCCTGGGAGGGCTCTCTCCGAAGTCCCCCCTGGTCCCCCTGTTCGAGAAGTTCGCTGCCACACTGATCACAGCCCTATCGGTAATGGTCTTCTACTTGGCCCTACAGAGGATGACCCATGAGAGAGTTGCGTGGCTCATTGCCCTGATCTACGCCTTTGGAACCAGCAGCTTTAGCACCAGCAGCCAAGCCTTGTGGCAGCATGGACCGAGCCAGCTCTTCCTGGCGCTGACGATCTACTGTTTGGTCAGGGGCTTGGAAGAGCCGGTGTTTTCGGCGTATGCCGGTTTCGCCTTGGCAAGCGCCGTCATCTGCCGACCCACGAACGTCTTGATCGCCCTCCCCATAGGAGCGTATATCTTCCATAAGCGCCGCGACCAGCTCATCGGCTTCCTACTCGCCACCGTTCCTCCCCTGTGCTTTTTCATTGCGTACAACAACCACTATTTCGGCTCGCCCTTTACAACGGGTTTCGCCTCGAACGTTCTAAGCCCCTCTTCGATTTGGCACGGCTCATCGGGACATTTCAGCACGCCGCTCCTTGAAGGGGTCCTGGGGGTTTTGGCTAGCCCAGGCAGAGGGCTCTTGATCTATTCCCCGATCCTCCTTTTCTCGTTTGTCGGCATGGCGATGGTCTGGAGGAAACCTGATCAGGTCCTCCTCAAGTACCTGAGCCTGGCCCCTTTCCCCATCATCCTCCTGACCGGCAAATGGGTGAATTGGTGGGGCAGCCGCAGTTACGGGCCTCGGCTACTTGCCGATATCACCCCGATCCTCTGCCTCTACTTGTACCTCCCCTTTGAGCGGGCTGGAGCGAGGGCCCTGCTGAGATATGGCTTAGCCGGCCTGTCCGCTCTGTCCATCAGTCTTCACGCACTAGGGGCTTTCAGCGACGGCAGCTGGAATGCCAATCCCGGCATCGACCTTAATCCTGCGCGCCTCTGGTCCTGGGCTGACAGCCCACCAGTCTACTATGGGAGGCGGGTGCCCACGAGTGTGAGACAAGTCTTGGCACGGTATAGGTGGATCGTCTCTGGTCTGCCGACCAGCCTCCAGGCGCCTCAAAAGCTTGCAGCCTCGTACAGTCTCATCAGTGTAGCTCCTGGACCCACCCTGTACCCACACGAATTGTTGACCGTCCATATCAATGCCCTTAACTCGGGTGGGGCGGTCTGGCTGGCCAACAGCGAGGGGGGTCGCGGCGCGGTTTATCTTGCATGGCGGTGGATGAAAGCAGATCAGATGGTGACTGCCCCATCAGGGAGAGAGTTCCTCAATTTCGATCTCTTCCCAGGGCGGTACTATGACTTTATAGTGAAGATCGCTCCACCCCAAAATCCGGGGGAATACATCCTGGAACTCGGGCTGGTCAGCGAGCACGTGACGCGGTTCTCCGATCAAGGCATTGACCCGCTACAGGTCGCCATTCATGTTGCCACCCCCCCCTGAGGCGTTTTCGAAGGCTTGCACGGTGAGTTATCCACGCAAGACTCTGGAGAGGCACTTCTTACCCAGGAGGATCAGTTTGGGCGCGAGGTGGCGTGCCGTAAGGGCGAGAGCGCAAACGGAAATCGCTATCGCCACGGGGACAAGGTG
>JACQQF010000086.1 GCA_016207095.1 Candidatus Methylomirabilota bacterium
CACCCAGGCCCAACTCATCCAATCCGAAAAACTGGCCTCGATAGGCGAGATGTCTGCGGCCGTTGCTCACGGCCTCAGGAATCCCCTTGCGAGCCTGCGGGCCGCAGCCCAGGTCGCGCTCCGCCAGGTCCACGAGACGCCGATGGCGCAAGAACACCTTACGGCGATCATCGCCGAGGTGGATCGTCTCGATCGCCGCATCACCCATCTGCTCAGCTTCTCCCGTCCGGCGCCGTTCCGCCCGCTTCGCGAGCAGCTCTCGCGGGTTATGGAAAGGCTTCTCCCTACCTTCACCGGGCAGCTCAGGGAACGAGGGATCAGTCTTGAGACCGATCTGCCGAACGATCTCCCGGAGGTGAAGGTCGATCCGATCCAGTTGGAGCAGGCGTTCGTCGAGATCCTGTCCAATGCGATGGACGCCATGCCGAAGGGGGGTCGCTTGACGATCCGCGGTTACCGACAAGCGGATGACGGAAAGGCCGGGCGAGTGGTCATCGAGATCGCGGACACCGGGGATGGCATCCCGCAGCAGGTGCTTGCATCGGTTTGCGATCCCTTCTTCACGACCAAGGCGGAGGGGACGGGCCTTGGGCTGGCCATTGCAAAACGGTACGTGGCGCAGAACGGCGGCAGCCTCGACATCACGAGCACGCCAGGGGCTGGAACCACAGTCCGGATCTGCCTGCAGGAAGTTGTCGAGACCCAGGGCTCCTTCAGGGCGGCAGCCGGCCAAGAGAGGACCGCGTGAACCCCTTCACGATTCTGATCGTGGACGATGAGCGCACGCTCGCCCGCTCGATCAAACTCTTCCTGGCCGACCACGGGTACGAGGCGGAAGTGGCCGAGAACGGCGAGAGAGCGTTGGAGCTCCTGGAGCGGCTCAGACCCGATCTCGTCTTCCTGGATATGAACCTGCCTGGTATCAGCGGTATCGATCTGCTCAAGCGGATCAAGGAGTACGATCGCAACATTGCCGTCATCATCATGACCGCCTACGGCTCCATCGAAGGGGCGGTGGAGGCGGTCAAGCTCGGGGCCTTTGACTACATGAAGAAACCGGTCGATCTGGAGGAGCTCAAGCTCCTGGCCGACCGGGCCCTTGAGACCTCGCGCTTGAAGCAGGAACTCTCTTATTACCGGCAGCGCGAGGTCCGAGGACTGCCGATCAAGGGGATCATCGGGAAGTGTGAGGCGATTCGGGAGATCATCGCGCGGGTCCAGCAGATCGCCTCCCTTGAGGAGACCCCGCCCATTCTCGTCACCGGAGAGACCGGAACCGGAAAGGGATTGGTGGCGCGTACCATCCACAGCCAAAGCCGCCGGGCATCGCGCCCATTCATCGAGATTAACTGCACCGCCCTGCCCGCCACGTTGATGGAGGCGGAACTTTTCGGCTACGAACGAGGAGCGTTCACGGATGCCAAGGAGTCGAAGATGGGCCTCTTCGAGGCCGCCGAAGGGGGCTTTCTCTTCCTCGACGAGGTGGGGGATATCGAACTCCCGCTTCAAGGGAAGCTGCTCCGTGCGATCGAGGAGCAGACGGTCCGGCGGATCGGGGGGCTCCGGGATCGGCGGGTGGATGTCAGGATCGTGGCCGCGACGCACCGCGATCTCGAACGCGAGGTGAAGGGCGAACGGTTCAGGAAGGATCTCTACTATCGGCTCGCGGTCATCACAATCGACCTTCCACCCCTGCGTGAACGTGGCGAGGACATCCTGCTGCTCGCCAACCACTACATCGACAAGTTCAACGCCAAATACGGAAAGGTGGTCCGGGGTGCCAGCGACGAGGCAGCACGTAACCTTCTGGAGTATCCGTGGCCGGGCAACGTTCGGGAACTGAGCCACGTCATCGAGCGCGCCATCCTCTGGAGTCAGGGGGAGCGACTGGACATTGAACAGCTCTCGCTCGCGACCTCACCCCACGCCAAGCCTGCAGATGCTCGAGGAGTCCCGAGCGCCGTTCAAGGGTTAATCCCGCCAGAGGGGATCGACTTGGCTGAGCGGGAGCGATCCTTGATCGCCCAGGCCCTACAACAGACTGGAGGCAACGAAAGCGAAGCCGCGAAGCTGCTGGGCATTGGCCGAGGCGCCCTTCGTCATCGCGTGAAAAAGTTGGGTCTCAGACCGTGAAGTGGCCCCATTCAGCCAATTGGCTGATTTCAGCCAATAACGATACATCGTTCGACGCGGTGCGGCGAAGGTATGTTTCATTCGACTATTTATTTTCAACTACTTAGCTTGTAGATTCCACGACTCGTTTGCGAGGAAACTGGCACGACTTGTGCTATGGTTCTAGTGTAGTTCCAAGTGTGGACAACAACATTCGTTGAATCTACTTTGAAGGAGGTGATTCGAGCATGGCCTGGGTAAAGCCGGAGTATACAGAGGTTCGAATGGACGCGGAGATCAACTCATATATCCTCGTCCTGGAGTAAGATACACCAGCAAGACTTCCTGAAATGGGCCTCCCCGAATCGTATCAATGCGGGGAGGCCCGTTTTGCTATAAGGCGGAAAGAAGAAACATTCAGGCGAAGGTCGGAGGGGGCATCGCGTGCGGGTCAGGGTCCTGGGATCGGGGGCAGGCGGGGGGTTCCCGCAGTGGAATTGTAACTGCGAGAATTGTCGCGGTCTGCGCTCCGGGTTCCGCCCGGCGAGGGCGAGGACCCAATCCTCGATCGCCTTCAGCGCTGATTCAGTCCGCTGGTACCTGATCAATGCCAGCCCCGATATCCGGCAGCAGATCGAATCATTCGATGGCCTCCATCCGAACGGCACTCCCCGCGGCACCCCGATCCAAGCCGTCCTCCTCACCAACGCCGACATCGATCATATCGTCGGGCTCCTTTCCCTGCGAGAGTTCCAGCCGCTCTGCCTCTATTCCACCAAGCAGGTGCAGGACTGGGTACTCGAGCCGAATGCGGTCTTTCGGGTGATCCGCCTCTTCCCGTCCCAGTGCACCTGGAAAAGCGTCATCACCTCCGGGCGGCATGAAATCATCGGTGTGGACGGGAAAGACAGCGGGCTCAGGTACGAGGCCTTTGCGGTCCCCAGCAAACCACCCGCCTATCTCATGGAACTTGTGTCGGATTGGAGCGAAGAAACCATCGGGTACAAGATCACCGATGCGAAGAGCGGCAGGTCCCTGGCCTATGTCCCTGGTATCAAGCAGATCGATGCTGATCTAGCGGCTCTGCTCGGCGGCTGTGATTGCGTCTTCTTCGACGGGACGTTCTGGTCGGATAACGAGCTGATCGATCTAGAAATCGCGCAGAAGACCGCCCTGGAGATCGGCCATGTCCCGATCAGCGGGCCGGGCGGAAGCTTGGCGAGGCTCGCCCATCTCCGCGACGTGAGGAGGATCTACATTCACATTAACAACACGAACCCCATTCTGATCGAGGATACCCCGGAGCGTCGGATTGTCGAACAGGGCGGGTGGGAAGTGGCGTTTGACGGCATGGACTTTCAACTCTAAGAGCAGATAAGGGAGACAGGGGAGCAGCGATGCACGGGACTCGAACCCTGGAGCCGTTCGCCGCCGAGGAGTTCACCAAACGGCTCCGCGCCGTCGGCGAGGAAGGGTATCACGACAAGCACCCGTTCCATCTCTTGATGCACGAGGGCAAGCTGACAAAGGCACAGTTGCAGGCCTGGATCGCGAATCGCTTCTATTACCAGGCCATTATCCCGAAGAAGGACGCGACGATCCTGAGCAAATCCGACGATCCGGCCTTCCGCAGGGCATGGATCCATCGGATCATCGATCATGATGGCACCAAAGAAGGGGAGGGCGGGATTCGCAAGTGGCTCGTGCTGGCTGAGGCCGCCGGAATGCAGAGGGAGGATGTCGAAAGCTTTCGCTATGTGCTTCCCGGCGTGCGATTCGCCGTGGACGGGTATCTGATGTTCGTCCAGACCCACTCCCTGATGGAAGCGGTCGCCTCGTCCCTCACGGAACTCTTTGCGCCGAAATTGCATACCGTCCGTCTCCCGGTCTTCGAGGAACACTACCCCTGGGTGGACAAGAAGGGGCTCGAGTATTTCCGGTCTCGCCTGATCCAGGCCCCGCGGGACGTGGAGTACGGCCTGCAATATGTCTTGGAGCACTGCACGACTCGCGAGCTACAGGAGAAGGCGATCGTGGCCCTCACGACCAAATGCTACATCCTCTGGAGCCTTCTGGACAGCCTTTACTTCGCCCATATCTCACCCGGATGGCCGCCGCCGTTATGGCCCAGATAAGCGAGCAACAGATGGGAGAACGTTCGGCTGACGCCTCCGCGAGCTGGCGCCCGCGCCTGTCGCCAAAGGCCCGGCTCCGGTGGGACGAGGTGGAGAAGCGATTCATGCTTGTCTTCCCGGAGGCGGCGTTGATGCTGAACGAAACGGCGCCCGAGATCCTTAAGCTGTGCGACGGTGAGCGTACGGTCGAGGGAATCGTCGATGCCCTGGCGCAACGGTTCTCGGGGGCCGACCGAAAGGCGATCGAAGAGGACGTAGTGAGCTTTCTCACGCGCATGAAGGCGCGCGGCTTGCTGGAGACCTAAATGGCAGCTCCAAGACCCTATACACTAGTCGCTGAATTGACCTACAAATGCCCACTAAAGTGTCTGTACTGTTCCAATCCGGTGAACTTCCACGAGATGCGGAACGAGCTCAGCACCGAACAATGGGTCAGGACCTTCTCCGAGGCTGCTGATCTCGGTGTGGTGCAGCTCCATCTCTCGGGTGGCGAGCCAGTGGTGCGAAAGGACCTGCCGGAGCTGATCCGCCATGCCCGGTCGCGCGACCTCTACACCAACCTGATCAC
>JACQQF010000012.1 GCA_016207095.1 Candidatus Methylomirabilota bacterium
ATACCAGTGTGTCCAGGGTCTCGCCGGATTGGCTGATCGTGAGAACCAGCGTTTCCTCGTCCAGGATCGGGTCGCGGTACCGGAACTCGGATCCATAGTCCACCTCCACCGGAATACGGACCAACTCCTCGATGAGGAATTTGCCGACCAGCCCTGCGTGCCACGAGGTCCCACAGGCGACCAGGACGATCCGCTTGATCGTCGCCAGCGCTCCCTCGATCGACTCCAGCCCTTCCAGGTAGAGCTGTCCGGTCTCCATCGAGAAGCGCCCGCGGATGGTGTCGCGGAGCGCCCGCGGTTGCTCGTAGATCTCCTTCAGCATGAAGTGCTTGTACCCGCCCTTCTCCGCCATGATGGGCGTCCAGAGGATCTTCTGAACCTGCTTCTGCACCGGCTCCCCGGCTAAGTTGGTGACGCTCACGCCATCAGGCGAAAGCGTGACAACCTCCTCGTCGTCCAGGAACAGGACATTGCGGGTGTGGGAGAGGATGGCGGGCACGTCCGAGGCGATGAAAAACTCACCATCCCCCAGCCCCACCACTAGGGGGCTCCCGTTTCTCGCCGCAACCAGCCGGTGCGGATCGCCCCTCCAGAGGATCCCGAGCGCGTAAGCGCCGACGACGCTGGAAAGGGCGCGGCGCACGGCGATCTCCAGGTCCGCCGTTTCCTGAAGCTGTTTCTCGATCAGATGGGCGACCACTTCGGTGTCGGTTTCCGACTTAAAGTGGTGCCCTTCCTGCTGGAGTTTCTCTTTGAGGGCGAGATAGTTCTCGATGATGCCATTGTGGACCACAACGACATCGCCGGTGCAATCGCTGTGGGGATGAGCATTCTCTTCGGTGGGGCGGCCATGCGTCGCCCAGCGGGTGTGCCCGAGGCCGACCTCTCCGGAGAGGTCCCGCCCCCAGAGCGCGTGCTCCAACTCCTTGATCTTTCCGACGCTGCGATAGATGACTACACGGTCAGGTTTCAGGATGGCCAGGCCGGCCGAATCGTAGCCGCGGTACTCCAGCCGCTTCAGCCCCTCCAGGAGGACCGGTACCACCTTCTTATGGCCGACATACCCCACGATCCCGCACATCGCCTTACCTCTTTTGCTGCCGTTTGGCCCGCAGCGCAGCGGCACGGCCGGGTTTATTGATCTGCTGCGCCCGACCGAACGCCAGCGCGTCGGCCGGCACGTCCTCGGTGATGGTGGACCCCGCGGCGATAATGGCGCCTCTCCCGATCGAAACCGGCGCCACAAGGTTGGTGTTGCTGCCGATGAAGACCTCGTCTTCGATCACGGTCCGGTGTTTGGCGAACCCATCGTAGTTACACGTGATGGTGCCGGCCCCGACATTCACCTTTTCCCCCATGCTGGTGTCGCCGATGTAGGTCAGGTGCGGAACCTTGGAGCCCTCTCCGATCACCGATTTCTTGACCTCCACGAAGTTTCCGACCTTGACCTTCGATCGAAGCTTTGCCTGCGGCCGCAGGTGCGCGTAGGGCCCGACCTGGCACCCATCGCCGATCTCGCTCTCCTGGATGAGGCAGCCATCCAGGATGACTGTGCCGTCGCCGATCTTCGCATCGCGGATCCGGCAGCCCGAGTGGATCGTCGTCCCTTCCCCGATCGCGGTCCGGCCTTCGAGGGTGACGTTGGGGTAGAGGATCGAATCCGGGCCGACGCTGACGAGGGGCCCGACATAGGCACTCTCCGGATCGAGGAGCGTGATCCCTTCAGCGAGGAGCCAGGCTGCGGTTTTGCGCCAGAGCAGGCGATGGACCTCGGCCAGCTCGGCGCGGGAGTTAATCCCCCTCGCCTCATCGGGGTCGGCCGTGCGGTAGGCCTGCACGCGCCCGCCGCGCTCCCGGAGCAGGGCGACCACGTCCGGCAAGTAGAGTTCGCCCTTGACCGCAGACGGACGGATCGCCTGCAACGCCTCGAAGAGGGGGACTGCAGCAAAGCAATACACGCCGGCGTTGATTTCGCGGATCTCACGCTCCTGCGGCGTGGCCTCCGGCTCTTCGACGATCCGCAGCAACTCCCCCCGTTCGTCTCGAACCACCCGCCCGTAGCTTGTGGGATCGAGTACCTCTGCGGTAAGGATGGTGGCCTTAACCCTGGCCCGTCGGTGGGCCTCCAGTAGCCCTTCGAGGGTCTCGGACGTCAGCAGCGGGGTGTCACCTGACAGAATCAGCAGATCGCCATCAAAGCCGGACAGGGCTTGTCTCGTCTGTAGAAGCGCGTGGCCCGTCCCCCGTTGTTCCTGTTGCAGGACGAACTCGATCGCCTCGCCCGCAAGCGCCTCTCGCACACGCTCGGCCTGGTATCCGACGACCACCAGCGTCCGCTTCGCGCGGAGGGTACGGCACGCCTCCAGTACATAGGCAATCATCGGCAGCCCGGCTACCTGATGTGCCACCTTGGGCAGTTTGGAGCGCATCCTGGTCCCCTGGCCGCCAGCCAGGATGACTGTACACAGCTCGTTCATCGGTCTCCCAGGTTCGACACCATCATTTCAGCTTTCAGGACGACACATGGCATACGTCCGAACAGAGTGTAACATACCTTTTTCTGAAGGCAAAAGCGATTCCCGGCGCCTGGGACTGTCATCTGGTAAGAAGCATCACGCCTTCTTCCGGATCGATCTCGACCTTGAACTGGTTCAGGAAGCTCAGGCCAAGGATGCCGCCGACAGCAGGCGGGGAGCCCGGAAGATCATGGACGACCGCGTCCACACTTCTGGCCTCCGCCCCGCCGACCTGAATCAGGTCTACCATGATGAGGAGCGCCTCAATAGCTCCCGAGGCGGTACGAATCTTCACAGTGGTCGAGGCTGGGCTCGAGGCGAGACCAAGGCGGTCCGCCGTGGCCTTGGTGAGAACGCAGAGGGTCGCTCCCGTATCGACAAGGAACAGGGTCTTCACTCGCTCATTCACCTGACCCCAGACATAGATCCCCCCGCCTTGCTGTATGATCGGAACACCGATGGCGGTGGGCGTCGAGGCGCGGGCGGCAGGACCGGCCATCACCACCCGGACCGTGTTCAGACGACCGGCCTGCACGAGGATCAGGCGTTTGTCATCAGGGAAGCCCTGCTTGCTGACAGTCAGGCGGTAGTTGCCCGGGGAAACATCACGAAAGGCGAAGCGGCCCGCAGCGTCGCTGGTCACGCTCCCGATCCCCTCCAGGGCCACCACGGCGCCTTCCAGCAATACCGTGTTGCTGGAGAGGACCACACCCGTGAGTGTCTCGGTCGCTTCCGCGCCGGTCGCATGGATGAGGCAGAGTGCGGAGACGAGCAGTCCTGCGGCCAGTGCCACGGCCGGTCTTCCGGCAGGCGCACGCCCTCTCACAAGGTTGCCTCCCGTACCCCGAGCGCCCGCAGGGCGGCTGAGATGATGAAGAGGGAGCCGGTGACGACGACGGCATCGTCGCGCTCGGACACCGCCCTGGCCAGTGTGATCGCCTCCGGCACGTCCTCTAAGATTTCGAGCTTCGCACAGAAACGTTCGGCCTCCACGAGCCCCCGCGGGTCGGCGGCGCGGTCGCTCTCCGGACGGGTGAGGATGACGCGCCTCGCCAGAGGCCCCAACTCCTGCAGCATCGCGATCCAGTCCTTGTCCTGGAGCACGCCGAAGACCAGGATCAGGCGACCGGCGAACCGCTGCTCCTCGAGGAAGCCCCGCAGGGCCTTCGCGCCCGCCGGGTTGTGAGCCGCATCCAGGATGACGAGCGGATGGCCTGGAAAGAGCTGAAGCCGGCCGGGCCATCGCGCCCCTCGAAGCCCCTCCCGGATCGAACCCTCCGGGATGTGGGCGCCTCGGGCTCGGAGCAGCCGCGCGGCGGCGATGGCCGTCGCCGCGTTGGTGACCTGATGCCGGCCGAGCAGGCGGATCGTGAATTCACCTGTCGGTTCCCCGGTCTGGGCGAGGGTGAAGCGTTGCTCCGACAGGTCGGACCGGCTGATCTGCCAGTTGCATGCAGCCCGGAGATCGAGGAGGGTCGCACCCTGAGCCCGGCACGCCCCGGCGATGACGGCCAAGGCCTCGGGGGAATCGGCGGCCGTGACGACGTGACTTCCCTCTCGCACGATCCCCGCCTTCTCCGCGGCGATGGCGCCCAGGGTTCGCCCCAGATACTCCTGATGCTCCAAGGCGATGTTCGTAATGACCGCTACCTCGGGGTCGAGGATGTTGGTGGCGTCGAACCGGCCGCCCAGTCCCACTTCGATGACTGCGAAGTCAACCTTGGTCCGCGCGAAGTGCAGAAAGGCGAGCGCCGTCGTGACTTCGAAGAAGGTGGGGTGCGAAGAGGTGCGAGGTGCGGGGTGCGAGGTGCAGGGTGCGAGGTGCGAGGTCCGAGGTGCGGGGTCCGAGGTGCGAGGTCCGAGGTGCGGGGTCTGAGGCTCGGGGAAAAGCGCGGTGACGAGGGAACGGAGTTCGTCGGTGAGGCGGGCGACCTCAATGGAGGAGATGCCCTGCCCATCAACCCGGATCCGTTCAGTGAAGTCCAGCAGATGCGGGGAGGTATACAACCCGATCCTGTAGCCCGCAGCCTGCAGGATCGACGCGAGAAAGGCGGCGGTGGACCCTTTGCCATTGGTCCCGCCGATCAGGATGGAGGGAACACGACGGTGTGGATCCCCAACTGCCTGCAGGAGTCGAGCGATGCTCTCGAGGCCCAGCTTCACGCCGAAACGCTGGAGCCCATAGAGATAGGCAATCGCCTGGGAATAGATCACATGCAACCCGCGCCGGTCACTCAGTCGGGGTGTTCTGGCCGTCCGCGAAGAAGGCCAGCAGCTTTATGAGCATCTCGCGGAGCTCCCTTCGATCGACGATGAGGTCCACGAAGCCATGCTCCAGAAGGAACTCGGCGCGCTGAAAGCCGGTGGGCAACTCCTGGCGGATCGTGTCCTGGATGACGCGGGGACCGGCGAAGCCGATGAGGGCTTTCGGCTCCGCTATGTTGATGTCGCCCAGCATCGCATAGCTGGCCGTGACACCGCCCGTGGTGGGGTCTGCGAGAATGGAGAAGTATGGAACAGCCGCACGCCTTAAGCGTCCCAAGGCTGCGCTGGTCTTTGCCATTTGGACCAGAGAAAGGACCCCCTCCTGCATCCGGGCGCCGCCCGTGCAGGAGAGCAGAATCAAGGGCCTGCGAGTGGTCAGGGCGACCTCGGCCGCTCGGGCGATCTTTTCTCCGACGACGGACGCCATGCTCCCGCCCATGAAAAAGAATTCCATGATGCCGATGACCACCGGGTAGCTGCCGATGGTTCCGATTCCGCACTGGATGGCATCCTCCAATCCGGTCGCTTTTTTGGCTGCCTTCAGCCGCTCTGGGTAGGTCTTGGAATCTCTGAACCCGAGAGGATCGAGCGGCCGAAGCCCGGCATCGGCCTCCCGGAACGTATCGGGGTCCAGCAGAAGATCGAGCCACTTGCGCGAGCCGATGCGGAAATGGTGCTGGCACCGGGGACAGACGTCGCTGTTCCTTTCGATATCAGCCTTGTAGACGATCTCCTTGCAGCTCTCGCACTTGATCCAGAGGCCCTTGGGGACATTGACCTTCCCCTCTCCGACTCTGGCGTAAGGCCCACGTTTGACCATGCTCGCTCTCTCCTCTTATGGTGACCGTCTGAACGTTACACGGATCTCCCGGATCTGTCAAGGTAGGCGGGCCACCCCAAAACAGAGCTAGGCATGAAGCAGAAACCTTGTGGGCCGCACAACCCCTGTCCCCCGCAAGGTGCGGATCATGACCCCCCAACGGTGTTGCCCTTCAAGCGCGAACGGACGGCCGAGGCGCTGACCGCCCAAGGCGGCTTGACGCTCGTGGCGGAGGCCGACACGCCGTGTCATTGCGAGGTGAAGCACCCTCGGCGTGCTCGGGGCTCGTCATTGCGAGCGCAGCGCGGCAATCCGACCCGCAGGGTCGTTGCGAGCCGCAGGCGAAGCAATCTGTGGTTCGTTCTCTCAGAGCGGGCGAGTCCCCCGTACAGCACGCCCTCTTCAAATGGCTCTACACCTTCTTGGCGGTGGTGGGCCCGGACTCTTCGCGCTGTCGGTCTATTGGGCGCTTATCACCTTCACGTGGGGGCCGCCCGGGGCTCTGCCACGGCGGCCGTAGTCGGCTGCAACGCCCCCGGCCCCTGCGGCAGCGGCCTGAAGGTGAAACGTTGCTGTTGAGCGTGAGGCCCGACCGGTTTTCCTTGACAGGTAGCGGCCGCGGTGTATATATATCTCCCCCGACCTGTCACGAACGGAGGATGGCCTCGCCACCCGCCGATGGCGCTGAGTCTCCCCCAATCCGGAGGGCTCACCGATGATCGGTATGCCGACGATCCAGGACGCCACAGTCACCACGTCCGAGTTCGGGAGGTTGTCATGATCCGTTACGTCGCCGCGCGGGCCCGTGGCCGGCGGCCAGCGCTACTGCTGCTGTCTTGCTTGGCCGCCCCGTTGCTGCTCGCCCATACCGTTGGAGCGCAAACTAGTGTGACGACACAGCACAACGACAACGCCCGCACCGGCGCCAATCTGAAGGAGACGGCGCTGAACATCAACAGCGTCAAGAGCAACTTCGGGAAGCTCTTCGAACTGGCCGTGGACGGTGACATTTACGCCCAGCCGTTGTATGTGTCGAAGACGGACGTTCCGACGTTAGGCCGGAACGTGGCCTACGTTGCGACCATGCACAACACCGTTTACGCCTTCGATGCAGATCAGAAGGGAAATGGGCAGGCTCTCTGGAGTAGGTCGCTCGAGCCCGCCGTGCAATTGGCGGAGAACATTAAGGACTGGTGGCCGGACTGCGGCTACGACTGGGCTCAGAACATCGCGCTGAGCCTCCAAAAGGAGGTCGGCATCGTCGGCACGCCTGTGATCTCGCTCGACCTCCAGACTCTGTACCTAGTCACATTCACAAAAGAAGGAGGCGCGAGGGAGTATAAACATTACCTTCACGCTCTTGACCTCGGCACGGGAAAGGACAGGGTCCAACGACAGCAGATTATTACGTTGTCTGGGTTCACTAGCCGCCTTCAGAATCAGCGGGCCGGGCTGCTGCTGGCCAACGGCATCGTGTACGTGGCATTTGGCTCCTACGGTGATTGCGGCGATTTCCACGGTTGGGTGTTCGGCTACGATGCGAAGAGCCTGGAGTGGCAGTCGCCAGCCTTCATGACCACGCCTGGTGGTGGAACACAGGGTGGCATTTGGCAGGCCGGACAGGGCCCGGCCGCCGATGGCGCAGGCAACGTCTATGTGATATCCGGTAACGGAGACTTTGGCGTAAGAAACAACAAAATTGCTGTCGGCAATTCGTTTATCAAGTTGACGAAATCTCTAGTCATGACCGACTGGTTCACCCCTTGGAATGCAGCAACCCTGAATGAGAGCGACGTTGACCTCGGCTCGGGCGGCCCGCTCCTGTTACCAGACACGCTGTTACCAGACAAGAAACTGGTGATCGGCGGAGGGAAGGAGGGCAAGCTGTACCTGCTGGACCGCAATAAAATGGGCAAGTTCTGCCCGACGTGCAAAGACCCAGACGGCGACACGAACATCGTTCAGTGGTTTCAGGCCACCACCGAAAAATGTGCCACATGGGACCAGAACAAGTGGCCCAACGACGGCTGTCTGGACCCAGCGCCGGCGAAGAACGCGACTAAAGGCTATCACCACATTCACGGCTCGCCGGTGTACTGGGACGGCCCAGGCGGACCGTTTATCTATGTGTGGGGTGAAGCGGACCGTCTGAAACGGTTTCGATTCGACAAAGCCACTGGCAAGTTTGAGACGAAACCCATCACGAGCGATGTAATCACGCCCACCAGAAGCATGCCGGGTGCCATGCTTTCGCTCTCGGCGGATGAAGGCAAAGCGGGAACCGGCATCATCTGGGCCGCTCACCCCACCGGGTGCACATGCAGTCCGCTCACGGATGTCACGTGCAGGGAAACGAAGAGCTGGTGTGACGCCAATGAGAACGTCGTTCCCGGCACCTTGCGCGCGATCGACGCATCCACTCTGAAGGAACTTTGGAACAGCGAGCAGGATACCGGGAATAAGCTCGGCGATGTCGCCAAGTTCACCCCGGTCACCGTCGCCAATGGCAAAGTGTACGTACCCACCTTCTCGAACAAACTGGTCGTCTACGGACCGAAGCCATGACACACATCAAAG
>JACQQF010000081.1 GCA_016207095.1 Candidatus Methylomirabilota bacterium
GAACTGGCGCGGGCGCTGGCCTTGAATCCCACGCTGATTCTGCTGGATGAACCGATGGCGGGGCTGAACCTCGAGGAGACCGAGGACATGGCCCGGTTTATACTGGACATCAATGAGGCGGAGCGATGGCGAGTCACGTGTATCCTGGTTGAGCACGATATGGGTGTCGTCATGGATATCTCCAACAGGGTCGCCGTCCTGAACTTCGGCGAAAAGATCGCGGAGGGGAGCCCGCAGGAGGTCCAGGCGGACCCGGCTGTGATTAAGGCGTACCTCGGAGAGGTCGAGGACCTCTATGCGACGCGCCGCTGAACGTTTCGTCCCCCCGATCGAGATCACCAAGGAATTGAGCCTCCCCAAGTTCCTGCTCCAAACCGCCAGGAAATACGGCAACCGGAAGGTCGCCATGAGGGAAAAGGAGTTCGGCATTTGGCGGCCTATCACGTGGCAGGAGTACCTGGAGCGTGTCAAGGCGTTGGCCCTGGGCTTTGTGTCCCTCGGTCTCGGTCGTGGGGATAAGGTGGCCCTCATCGGTCAGAACCGACCCGAGGGGCTGTGGGCTGAGATGGCCACGCTGTGTGTCGGCGGTGTTGCTGTCTGGCTCTACCAGGACTCGCTGATCGACGAGGTTCAGTACATCGTGGACCACTCCGACGTCAAGTTTCTCATCGGGGAGGGACAGGAGGAGGTCGATAAGGGACTGGCCATAAAAGACCGCTGTCCCAAGCTCGAGCGGATCATCTGGGATGACCCAAGGGGGTTGCGCGGATACGACGACCCGATCCTGATCAGCCTCGAAGAGGTCGCGAAGTTGGGGCAGGAGCTGGGGAAACGAGAGCCCAAGCTTTTCGAGGAACTGGTGGAGAAGGGGCAGGGAGACGATGTCTGCCTGCTGTTTTACACGTCGGGAACCACCGCGCGGCCCAAGGGAGCGCTGCTCACCCATTACAATATGCTGAAGATGGGCCAAAACATGATGAAGGTGGACCCGTGTGGAGAGGAGGACGACTTCGTCTCGTTTCTACCGTTTGCCTGGATCGGCGAGCTGATGATGTCGATCTCGTGCGGGCTGCAGGCCGGATTCACCATCAATTTTCCTGAGAGTCCCGAGACGATCCAGCAGAACATCCGAGAGATCGCTCCCCAGGTCCTCTTTTCGCCCCCGCGAATTTACGAGCAGATGGTTCGAACGGTACAGGTCCGCTACCTGGATGCCTCCCGCGTGAAGCGAAGGATCTATGAGTGGGCGATGCGTATAGGTGAGAGGATCGCGGATCTTAAGCTGGCCAAGAAACCGATCTCGTGGTGGCTTAAGGCCTTGGGGAGCCTGGCTGATCTGGCAGTTCACAAGAAGCTCCGCGATCATCTGGGCTTGGTAAGGGTGAGACGGGCGTACACAGGCGGCGCGGCATTGGGACCTGACCACCTCCGCTTTTTCCATGCCATCGGCGTGAACCTCAAGCAAATCTACGGCCAGACCGAGATCGCCGGGATCTCGGTCCTGCACCGTGATGGCGATGTGAAGTTCGACACGGTCGGAACACCACTTCCCGAAACGGAGGTCCGCATCGCCCCTGACGGCGAGATCCTCTCGCGAAGCCCGTGCGTCTTTCGGGGCTACTACAAGATGGCAGAGGAGACCGCGAACACCCTCAAGGACGGGTGGCTTCACTCCGGGGACATCGGCTTCCTGGATTCCGACGGTCACCTGGTGGTGTTCGACCGGCGGAAGGACGTGATGACGCTTGCCGACGGGAGCCGCTTCTCTCCACAGTACCTTGAGACGAGACTGAAGTTCAGCCCGCACCTCAAGGATGTCTGGGTGATCGGCGACCTGCGCCCCTTTGTGACGGCCGTGGTCTGTATCGATGCCGGCGTAACCGGAAGGTGGGCTGAAGAACGCCACATCCCCTATACCACCTATGCTGAGCTCTCTCAAAAGGCCGAGGTGCGCAGCCTTGTGGCGGAGGTGGTCCGGCATGTGAATCGGAGCATGCCTGCCCTGGCAAGAATCCTCAGATTCGTGAACCTGCACAAGGAGTTCGACGCTGACGATGAGGAGCTGACGCGAACGCGGAAGCTCCGCCGAACCTTCCTGGAGGAGCGATATCACGAGATCGTGGAAGCCCTCTTCTCGGGAGCGACGGAGGTCCACTTCGATACGACAGTCACCTACGAGGACGGCCGGGTGGCCCATAGCAAGACGGATCTTTTGGTTATGGATGTGCCGGGGGAGACAGGGTAGTGGAGACCTTCCTCCAGCTCATCATCACCGGCATCCTGGTGGGGAGCATCTATGCACTGGTCGCCCTGGGATGGACGATCATCTACAAATGCTCCGGCGTCCTCAACCTGGCGATGGGGGAACTGACCCTGCTGGGGGCTTACGTGTGTCTCGCGTTCTACACCTGGGGATTCCCCTTCCCCGTCGCCCTTCTGGCGACGCTCGTTGTCGGCTTCGTCCTCGGGCTGCTCACGGAGCGCTTGTTCCTGCGTCGGATGATCGGACAGCCTGTTCTGGCGGTCATCATGATCACGGCCGGGCTTTCTTTCTTCTTCCGAGCGGTCGTGGGATTCATCTGGGGAACCGATACCCGGGTCTTTACGCCACAGGTCTTCCCCACAGAGCCAGTGCGGTTCGGCAAGATGGTGTTAGGGCAGGTGTACATCTGGAGCTTTCTCGCTGCATTGGTGCTCCTTGTGATCTTTGTCGCCTTCTTCCAGTACAGCCGGTGGGGCCTCTCCATGCAGGCGACGGCCGATGACGAGATGGCGGCCCTTTCTCTGGGGGTGAGTGCCAAGCGGGTCTATGCCCTTGCCTGGGCCATCGCCTTCATGGCGGCAGGGGTGGGAGGGACCTTGCTCGGGAACATCAACGGCCTGAACATCTCCGTCGGCCACCTGGGAATCTTGGTCCTCCCTGCAGTCGTTCTGGGAGGCCTCAACTCGGTTCCCGGCGCCATCGTCGGTGGTATTGTGATCGGCATCCTCCAAAATCTCTCAGGGGGTTATCTGGAACAGTTGACGCCAGGTGGCGTGAAGGAGATCGCCCCGTTCGTTTTCATGGTGATCATCATGCTCTTCCGGCCGTACGGTCTCTGGGGGTGGGAGAAGATCGAGAGGGTCTAGTGCCGAGCCAATACACTTCGCCTAGCGGTGTTGCTGGCCCTGTGACACTCCCTGTCCGAGATCCCGGGACGGGCTCCCGGACCGGGACGACGTACCCGGAAACGTACGTCTCGATCGGCCTCAGGGCCAGCGCCTTGCTATGCTCGTTTCTTGGGTCGACACGGGGCGCAACAGGTTAGCGTGAAATAACATGTATTTGCCAAGCGGGGTCTATCACGAGACCTATCGGGCCGACAATGCCTGGTGGCAGACGACCTTTGTCCGAGCCAAGATGGCGCTCCTGGTCGTCTTGCTCCTTGTCGGCGTGCCACTGGCCGGCAATTACCCCCTCTCGATTGCGAATGTCATCGGCTACACGATCCTCTCGGCCCTTGGGGTCCAGCTTCTTATCGGCTACTGCGGGATGATCACGCTCGGCCACGCTGCCTTCATCGCCGTGGGGGCCTACGTCACCGCTATCGGAATGCTCCGGTACGGGCTTCCATACTCGGTCAGTATGGTGCTGGGGGCGATCCTTGCAGGGCTGTGGAGCGTTCTCTTTGGGCTCCCGTCCGCCAAGGTCAAAGGATTCTACCTCATCATGACAACCATGGCGGCTCAGTTTGTGACAGTTGATTTCATCATCACCCAGTATGTAAGTCGGGTCGGCGGGAGGGGTCATTACTTCTCACTTCCGCCTGGAACGATCACCATCGGGCCGTGGGTCATCGACACAGAGCTGAAGGTCTACTACCTCATGATCTGCCTCGTCACTCTATGCACCGTGGGAATGGCTAATCTGCTTCGGACGAGGGTGGGTCGGGCCTGGATTGCTATTCGGGATAATGACATCGCCGCCGAGATGATGGGGGTGAATGTGGTCCGCTACAAGCTCCTTGCTTTCTTCGTCGCCGGTGTCCTGGGAGGCATCGCCGGAGCCTTCTGGATCAGCTCTCTGTACGTTGTCAGCGCGGAGCACTTCCAGTTTTCCTGGTCTATTTGGATTGTGGGTGTTATCCTGATCGGCGGGGTAGGGAGCCTGCACGGGGTCATCTTTGGCTCGGTCTTCGTCACGGTTCTCCTCGAGGCGCTGAAGTTCGCCGTCATCCCATTAAGCGACGCATTCCCCGCGCTTTCCACCGGTTTCCTGTATATCAAGGAGGGGGTCTTCGGGCTGGCGATTGTCCTGTTCTTACTCTACGAGCCGCATGGCTTGGCCTACCGGTGGCAGCAGTTCAAGAACTACTTTAACCTGTGGCCGTTCGCCTACTAGCAAAAAGGGGATGCTCGCCTGCGGGATCATGATCGGTTATCTGCGAGGGAGAAAGCGCACTCTCGTCGTTTTCAATGGAGTGAAGAGAATGCCGCTCCCTTCCCTGGAATCGCGGGAGGGCGGAGGGAAGGGGCAGGAGCACCCACCGTCAAGCGAATTCAGCAGCGTAGCACTGGCAACCAACGTCTCATCACAGGAGGTGGACGATGCGAATGAAAACGTTGATCCGGATCGCCTGCAGCTTTCTTATGGCGACCTTGCTGCCGTTACAAGCAGGGGCGCAAAGCGAGGTCAAGCTCGGCTCCCTGAATGACTTTACGGGCCCCACATCTGACGTGGGCAAAGATGCCGCGTTAGGAATCCGCGAAGCGGTCGGGTACGTTAATGACACTGGCGGGATCAACGGCAAGCGCATCAAGCTCCTCCAGTACGATTACGGCTATCGAGTCCCCGAGGCCATCACCACCTACAAGCGATTCCGTGACTTCGATAAGGTGGTGGCGGTTTTTGGATGGGGGACGGGCGATACCGAAGCCCTTGCGCCGACCGTCGCAAAGGACAAGCTGCCCTACCTCTCTCACTCCTTCTCCGCGTTCCTTGCTGATCCCAAGAAGACCCCATATAATTTTATCTACGGAACAGACTACTCCAGCAACGCAAGGGCGGCCATGACCGCATGGTATGATCAGGTTTGGCTCAAAGATCCCCGTTTCAAGGCAGAGCGCGACAAAGGCGTCAAGCCTCGGTTTGTCAGTTTTTATATGAAGGCCTGTCCATATTGCAGCGCCGCCATCAAAGCGCTGAATGATCACGCGGCGATCCTCGGCTTCGAGGTGGGGCCGGACCAGGACGTGCCCCTGACCGCCCTGGACGTCAAAAGCCAGATTATCGCTGTCGAAGGGTTCAAGCCTCACCTGATCTGGCATGGCAACATCGTAATGTCGGTCGCCACGGCCTTAAAGGATGCCCGCGCCCTGGGGCTAAAAGCTGACCATATCGTCAACAACTGGGGCTTCGACGAGAACCTTGTTAAGCTGGCCGGCCCGGCGGCCGAGGGGGTCATCGGACCAGCCGTCAATGCGTTCTATGGGGAGAAGGCTCCGTTGATGGACAAGGTAGTGGAATACGCCAAAAAGATGACCCCAGGTGTTCCGCAGCAGAATCGTCTGATTCGCACCGTTCAGTCCTGGGTGGATGTTTTGCTCATGCGGGAGGCGCTGGTGCGAGCCGATAAGGCCGGTAAGCTCAACGGACCGGGGATCAAAGAGGCGTTCGAAAGCATCCGGGACTGGACCCCGGGCCTTGGGCGACCTCCGATCACCATTACCCCAACCGATCATCGTCCGGGGTCGTTCGTGCGCGTCTACCGAATTCAAAAGGGGAAGTTCAACCTTCTCGAGGCGGTCGATCTCAAGAAGCGGTGGCCAGAGAAGTGGGACATGTGGCTGGGCTATTAGAGGCTTGGATCGTAGATCCTGGATCTGAGATCTTGGGGTCTATCCTCTAGAATCCAGCATCCATGATCTAAGACCAAGCGCCTGGCTTCCACATGCTGAAAATCAACAACATTGAGGTCTTCTATCACGAGGTTATTCTGGCGCTGAAGGGAATCTCGCTGGAGGTTCCCACCGGCGGGGTTGTTGCGCTCCTCGGGGCCAACGGCGCCGGGAAGAGCACGACGCTGAAGGCGATCTCGGGGTTACTCCGACACGAGAATGGGAAAGTGGCCCAGGGGAGCATCGAGTTTTTGGGGGAGCGGATCGACCACAGGTCCGCCGAGGAGATCGCCCGGATGGGGATCGTCCAAGTGATCGAAGGGCGGCGAGTCTTCGAGCATCTTACAGTGGAGCAAAACCTCAAGGTTGGCGCTCACCTCCGCGGCAATGGGGCTACAATCCGTAACGGCCTGGAGGCTGTCTACCGCTACTTTCCTCGCCTCCGGGAGCGCCGCAATGTGGTTGCCGGGTTCATCAGCGGCGGTGAGCAACAGATGACCGTCATTGGGCGGGCCCTGATGACGGGCCCCAAACTCTTGCTCCTGGATGAGCCTTCCATGGGGCTTGCCCCCCTTCTGATCAAGGAGATCTTTGAGATCATCACCCGACTGTACCAGGAGGAGAAGATTTCAATCTTGCTGGTTGAACAGAATGCCAAGCTGGCCCTTGCTGTTGCGCAGCATGCCTATGTGTTGGAGAGCGGTCGAGTGGTGATGGACGGACCGTCCGAGCAGCTCAGGGAGAATCCCGACATTCGGGATTTTTACCTCGGCCTGACTGACCTAGGTGCTAGGAAAAGTTTTCGCGCGGTGAAACATTACAAGCGGCGGAAGCGGTGGATTACGTAACCGTATCGCTGCAAAGAAAAGGGGGAGAGCGATGCGAAAGGCCCTTCTGACGGCAATGATGGTCATGTTCTTGGCAGGTTGGAGTGCCATCGGGGAGGCCACGGCGGCAAAACTCCAAACGCCCACCGTAGAACTGGAACGGGTAGAGATCCAGAGCTATTTCCCATATGCGGAGAAGCCGACCCGCGTACCCCTCGTTTTGGCCTTTATCTTCAGAATCACCAACCCCAATACCTTCATGGTTGGGATGGAGGATATGAGGTTCACCTATGGATTCGAAGCCAAACCCGGCGAATTCTTCGACCTGAACACCCCCACTGTGTTCGACACGATGTATATCCCAGGCAAGACGACTAACCAGCTTCGGGTAGTCAGTGTGCTGGACTCGATGGTGGTCCCGTCGACTCTCGCCGTTAGCTCAGGCTTTCGCGTTCAGGCCCTCGAGCTGAAGATCCCGGATGTCGTGAAAATGTGGTGGGAGCAGATCGGCGATTTCAGCTTTGGGATCAGAGTAACGGAAGGCGTAGCAAGCTTCATTAGTAAGGAGGGAGGCGTCCTGGCCACATTTGAAGGGAAGTTTCCTAGGAAGTAACTCAAACTGTCAACCAGCCAACCGTCGAGGAGTGTGCCGAAGAAACGATGATGACGGTAGGGCGCCAATAAGGGCGATCAGGGGATCAACCACGACAGCAGCAGGACTGGTGACTGTCCTTACGGGACAAATGAGGTGGTGGCAGAGGCGATTGATCGCAATTCAGGCCTTTATGACCCGGAACTCGAGGCGATGTCCGCGGATCGCCGGCGGGCCTATCATGCGGAGCGGCTTCGGGCTGTCGTCAAGTACGCCTATGACCACTCACCTCACTTCCGGCGACGAATGGAGCACGCCGGCCTGACCCCGGCTGCTATCACGCAAATCCACGACCTGGCCCGCCTACCCGTCCTGAAGAAATCGACGCTACCGCAGCTGCAGAAGCAAGACCCGCCGTTCGGGGGCCTGCTGGCGGCCCCCCTCTCCGAGGTGAGCCGGATCTTCCAGTCGCCTGGGCCTCTCTATGAACCCGAGGGCCGAAGGCCGGATTACTGGCGGATGACCAGAGCTTTTTATGCCGGCGGGTTTCGCCCCGGTGATCTAGTTCAGGTCACCTTTGCCTATCACCTGTCCCCCGGCGGCTGGATGTGCGACGGCGGCCTGAGAGCGCTCGGGTGCGTTGTGGTGCCGGGTGGGGTGGGCAATACTGAGTTGCAGGCTCAGTGTCTGCGGGACCTTCGGGTGATGGGATATGTTGGCACGGCTGCCTTCCTTTCAACGCTGATCACCAAGGCCGAAGAGATGGGGTGCAATGTCCTGGAGGATCTCTGCCTTCGCGTCGCGTCGGTCAGCGGCGCGATGATGGCGGAGTCGATGCGGCACATGATGGCTGACCGATATCGGCTCACGATCAGACAGATCTACGCGATCGGTGATCTGGGCCTTGTTGGCTATGAGTGCCAGAAGGCCTCAGGGATGCACATCGCCGATGACCTGATCCTGCAAATCGTCGACCCGCAGAGCGGGATAGAGCTCGAGATCGGGCAGCCTGGAGAGGTCGTGGTCACCGTGTTCGACCACCTGTACCCGCTCATCCGTTTTGGGACAGGCGACCTCTCGGCGGTCACGACAGAGCCCTGTCGGTGCGGGAGGACCTCCGCGCGGCTGACTCGAATCATGGGCAGGGTGGATGAGGTCACAAAGATCAAGGGAATGTTCGTTCACCCTCGGCAGGTGGATGAGGTCGTGGCGGCATTTCCTGAGGTGCTTCGCTATCAGGTCGTCGTCCGCCTGAAAGGACATGACGATCAGATGGCCTATCTGGTTGAGCTGGCGAGTGGTGTGAAACCCGAACCGCTCTTGACAAAACTGAGAGACAAGACCAGAGAGCTCCTCAAGATCACGGCCAACGTCGAGGTGGTTCCTCCGGGTACGATCGTCGAGGGAGCGAAGAAGATCCTCGATGAACGCCGGTGGGACTGATCATTCGGAAGTGGACTATCCTGTTCTTCATATCAAACGGCCGGTTCGTCCTGCACATCCCTCCCCGCAAGTAACCTATGCCTGAGTCACGACCAGTGCCGTTCCAACTTGTTGCGCCTAATGGAAGAGAGCTATGCAGCACATACGTCGCTTTCAGCGAAGCTTAACTGATTCGGCGAAAATAGTTGGAACGGCACTAGCCCGGCATCGCTTCATTCGTCATCTTTTTCTTGCTCTATTGGCGTGTTCCGCGGCGGTCGCCTTTTTCTTCATGGCGGGCCTTCTTGGCTCTCCCGCGTGGGCTGCGCCGCTGGTGCGCGTCGAGGACCTTCCCCACTTACTGCAGCTCCCGATCTTTCAACCCGGAGAACCAAGCATCCTTTATGACGATGAAGGGCAGGCCTTTGCCTCCATTGTTCCCGAATACCGCGTTTTCATCCCGTTGTCTAAGATCCCCACGACCCTACGCCGCGCGGTTATCGCCGCCGAAGATGCCCGCTTCTACCAGCATGGGGCGGTCGATCTCAGGGGAATGGCTAGGGCGACCATCAAGAACTTCTTGGCCGCTCAGGTGAAAGAAGGGGGAAGCACCATCACGCAGCAACTGGCCAAGACCCTCTTCCTCAGCCATGAACGGACTATTGGGCGGAAGGTGAGAGAGTTCGAGCTGGCCAGGGAGATCGAACAACGCTACACGAAGGACCAGATTCTGGAGATGTATCTGAACTCCATCTATTTCGGCCATGGGGCGTATGGAGTCGAGGCGGCAGCCAGGACCTACTTCAGCAAAGGCATCGCAGAGCTGAGTCTCCCCGAGGCGGCGCTTCTGGCCGGCCTCCCGCGAGCCCCCGGCCGGTATTCCCCGTTGATTGATGTCAAGCGTGCCAAGGCGCGCCGGCAATACGTGTTGGACCGTATGGTTGCGACCGGCGCGCTCAAGAAGACGCACGCGCGCAGCGCAAGCCGCACGGCGGTTTCAGTGAATCCGATGTTTCGGGGGCGTGGTGCGGCTCCCTGGCTTGTCGACTACGTCCGGCAGCAGCTTGACACACGTCTGGGACCGATCTTGGTGCGGCAGGGCGGACTGAAGATTTACACGACCATGAATGCTCCCATGCAGCGGGCCGCAGTCGAGGCCGTCAAGCGTGGAGTTGCGACTATCGTCAAGCAGAAAGCCGCCCAAAAGGGTGGAGACGTTCCACCCCTTGAGGCGGGCATGATTGCCCTGGAGGTCAAGACGGGAGAGATCAAGGCGATGGTGGGCGGTTCGGATTATGGCCGGAGCCAGTTCAATCGCACGGTCCAGGCGCAACGGCAACCCGGCTCTGCATTTAAGCCGCTCGTGTACGCTGCCGCCTTGGAGCAGGGCCTCACGCCAGTCACCCTGATCGAGGATGCCCCGATTCAGTTCGAAATCGGCGAGAGTGGCCGAAGGGAAACATGGGCCCCGGAGAATGTGGACCGACAGTACCGGGGCTTTGTGACGCTCCGCCGGGCTCTGGAGGAGTCGATCAATGTCCCAACGGTCCGACTGATCCAACAGATTGGCGTCGATCCGGTGATCGATCTTGCTCGTCGGCTTGGGATCACCTCCGAGCTCCGACGCGAATACGCGTTGGCCTTGGGCGCGTCGGAATTGAGCCTGCTGGAGTTGACCGCGGCGTACCAGGCGTTTGCCGATGAGGGGACGGTGTCACCGCCCTCTGCTATTCGGCGCGTCATCGGCCCCGGTGAAGTTCTTCTGGAAGAACGGTCTCCACAACCGCAGCACGGGCTCAGTAAGCAGACCGCCTTCTTGTTGACCTCGATCTTGCAGGGAGTCGTCGAGCGTGGAACAGGCAAATCGGCCCAACGGATCGGGCGGCCTATAGCGGCCAAGACCGGGACCAGCCAGGCGGCCGAGGACCTTTGGTTCCTCGGATACACGCCAAGCCTTGTGGCGGGGCTCTGGCTTGGATATGATCAACCTCGTTCGATCGGCGCTCATGAGACAGCCGGGAAACTCGCCGTTCCGATCTGGGTTGATTTCATGAAGCGAAGCCTGGCGGAGAGCCAGATCGAGGCGTTTTCGCCGCCCGAAGGGGTCTTTCAGGCCTTGGTCAATCGCAAGACAGGGGAGCCAACGTCGTCAAGCGATCCGGAGGCCTATCTGGAATATTTCATCAGACACCACGAGGGGCCACCAGCACCGCCCACAACCGCGACACTCTCTCACGCCAGCTTCGCCTCTCCGGAGGTTGGCGGCAACGCTGCCCGACCCCAACCTCTCACCCCCTGATCCGAATTCCAGCCAAGCTCATGTCATCTCGTTCGGCGGATACAGGATGAACGTGTGGAGTGGCTAAACTTGTCCCCGCGATGGTTGATTATCGAAGACCTTGGCCCACTTGTGGAGATCATCGTCAAGAATTCCCGGAGATTCAGTCGTGACCGGAAAGGTGGTGACGATGGCGCAGGCCCTTCGACGGGGCTCAGGACAGGCCTGCTTCGACCCTTCGACCGGGCTCAGGGCTCAGCACAGGCCCTTCGACTGGGCTCAGGACAGGCTTCGATGTAACTCAGGCTGCGCACTGAGCCCTTCGACGGGGCTCAGGACAGGCCCTTCGACTGGGCTCAGGACAGGCCTGCCGAAGTGACAGGCCCTTCGACGTAACTCAGGACAGGCTCCGCAACCTCAAAAAAGGGAGGGACTATGGAAAAGATCGTGGTGAATCCCTCGGGGCTCGCAAAGGCGATAGGCTACTCTCATGGATTTGAGGTCAAGGGCGGCCGGCTGCTTTTCCTATCGGGGCAGGTTGCCTTTGACAAGCAGGGCAGCATCGTAGGGCGCGGCGACATCGTGGCCCAGTTCCGGCAAGTCTGCGAGAACTTGAAGACCATTGTAGAGGATCGGGGCGGCACCCTTCAGGATGTCGTCAAGCTGACCATCTTTATCCTTGATCGGGAAGACTACAAGGCCAAAGGAAAGGCGATCGGTCAGGTCTACCGAGACTACTTTGGACGCCACTATCCGGCGATGTCATTGATTGAGGTCAAGGGCCTCTACCACGAGGGGGCGGGGGTCATGATTGAGATCGAAGGGATTGCCGTGTTGCCTTGATCCTGCGTTGGGCGGTGGAATCAGACTCGAAACGTCGGAGCGTTTGGGGTGAACAGGGTTCAGTTCTTCTCGCGCACGTGCAATTCCTTGATCAGACGGGAGAGGTAGGTCCGCTGAAGGCCGAGTGCGCCAGCCGCCCTCGATTGATTTCCGCCAAACCGTTGCAGCGTCTCGCGAATGAGCTGTCGCTTGTACACAACCACGGCCTCGTGGAAGCCGGCAGGCGCCTCCAACACTGCAAACCCGCTTGAGCCGATTATCCCACCCAGCGGCAGATCGTCCGACGTGATCCGGTCTTCCTCGCTAAGGACCACGGCTCGTTCGGTGATATTCGCGAGCTCCCGGACATTGCCTGGCCAGCGGTATCGCTTCAGCAACTCCCACCCCTCAGGCGTGATCTCCTTGATCCGTTTGCCCAGCTCACCGCACAGGCGGGCAAGGAAGTGATTTACCAGAGGGACGATATCCTCAGGGCGGTCCCGGAGGGGCGGGAGCGGGACAGTGACGACACTGAGTCGAAAGAAAAGATCCTCACGGAACAACCCTTCCCTCATCGCCTTGTCGAGGCGGCGGTTTGTGGCGGCTACAAAACGGAGATCGACCCGGATCGGCTTCGTCCCACCGACCCGCTCAAACTCGTGCTCTTGAAGGACACGGAGCAGTTTTGCCTGAAGGCGTGGCTTGAGGTCCCCGATCTCGTCGAGGAAAGCGGTTCCCCCATCCGCCAGCTCCAGCCTCCCCTGTTTCATTCGGTGCGCGCCTGTGAACGCGCCTCGCTCGTGCCCGAAGAGCTCACTCTCTAGCAGTTCTTCGGATAATGCCACGCAGTTCACCACCACGAACGGCTTGTCTCGCCTGGGACTCCATTGGTGAATCGCCCTGGCGAACACCTCCTTGCCGGTCCCGGTCTCCCCGAGCAGGAGAATAGTTGAGTGGCTGGCCGCGGCCCGCTTGACCAGCTCGACAGCGTTCCGGATCAGCGGACTGTGGCCGATGATCGGCTGATCCTTTCCCTTCACCTCCGCTGACAACAGGAGGTTTTCCCGCCTCAATCCCTCCCGCTCCAGCGCCTTCCCGATGACCACTTCAAGGTGCCCCGGACTGAACGGCTTTGTGAGAAAGTCGTACGCGCCAGCTCGCATCGCCTCTACGGCCTTGTCGATGGTGCCGTATGCGGTGATGACGATCGCTGTCGTCTCCAACCCCTCCTCGCGGGCCTCTTTCAGCACCTCCAGGCCCCCCTTCTTCGGCATCTGAAGGTCGAGGAGCGTGATCGACGGTGCGTCCTCTCGCAGTTTCGCCAGGGCTTCAATGCCGTCCGAAGCCACCATGACCTCGAACCTCATGGCCTTCAGCCGATCCCGAATCACCTCCCGGATGTCCGGGTCGTCATCTACAATAAGGATCTTCGTCCGGTAAGGGGTCATCGGTCGTCCCCACGTCCATCGAGGAGACCTGTGTTACGAAGCTCCGCCGGCGGTCGCCGTGGCAAGGTGAAAAAGAAGGTACTCCCGTGACCAACCTGGCTCTCGGCCCAGATACGTCCTCCCTGGAGCTCGACAAGACCCTTGGCGATGGAAAGCCCCAGCCCGGTCCCCTTCGCCTTCGTCTCCAAGCCGAGCTGAACCTGATAGAACTTGTCGAAGATCCTGGGGAGTTCCTCCGCCGGAATCCCATCGCCGGTATCAGTAATGCGAACAGCGGCGAGCTCCTCTTCTTCGCCGGTCAATTCGACCTCAACACTTCCTCCCGAGGGCGTGAACTTGATCGCGTTTCCGATGAGGTTCATCAGCACCTGCCCAACCTTGTCTCGGTCCGCATGGACCAATAGCGGATCTTGCCGGCCGGTGAGACGAAGTTCAAGGCTCTTCCCCCCAGCAACCGGCCGAAGCGAGTCCAAAAGCTCGCCAGCAAGGCCCGCCAAGGAAAAAAGGGTCGGGGTCACTTGAAATCTTCCCTCCTCGATTCTGGCCAGGTCCAGCAGGTCATTAATCAGCCGGACCAACCGATCAGCATTTGCTTGAATCCTGATGAGGTACCTCTGTTGAGGCTCACTCAGATGACCGGTGATCCCATCTAGTAGATTGTCAAGAGATCCCTTGATGGCCGTTAATGGAGTACGAAGCTCGTGGGAGACATTGAGCAAGAAATCGGATTTTGCCCGATCGAGCTCTTGGAGCCTCCGATGGGACTCCTCTAGCGCTGTGTTGATCTCCGATAGCTCACGGGTCCGCTTGGCGATCTTCTCTTCGAGACCGATGTTCAGCTCCTCGATCTCGTGGTAGGCGGAGGCGTTGTCGATGGCCATGGCCGCCTGGCGGGCAACGCCATCCATCAGCCGAAGCTGTTCCGGGGTGAAGGTATGGGATTTCTGCCACCACACCAGGAAAAGGACCCCGATGAACTTTTCCTTCGCAATCATGGGGGCGACGAGACACGATGTGAATCCAAGGCGACGAATCGCCGGGTGCGCGCAACGTGGGTCGGTCGGCACGTCCCGTGAGTACACGGGAGCCCTTCGATCGAAGGCTTCCTGTACAAGCGGGAAGCCTCGAAGGGATAGAGGGGTCCGCTGGAAGGGCTTCGACACCCAATCCGGGAGACCATGACTTGCGAAGGGGCGGATGACCCCCTGAGTCGGATCCAGGAGGTAGGCGCCCGAGCTATCGGCCTCGGCCGCGATGGCGGCTTCCCGAGCCACGCGCTGGAGTGTCTCCTTCAGATCCAGCGTAGAGCTCACCGACTGGCTCACCGCCAACAGCGTTTCGCTTTCGCGCAGTCGTTCCTGTGTCGCCTGAAACAGCTTGGCGTTCTCAATGGCCAGGGCCACTTGGCTGGCGATCGTGGTGGCCAAAAAGACCTGTTCGTCGGAGAAACCCTTCCCTTCCGTCATCTGATGCAGGATAAGTCCCCCGATCACCCTATCCTGGCGGATGAGCGGGACGGAGAGGACCGCCTTCAAGCGGAACATTTCAACCCATTGGCGCGGGACCAGGGGGCTGGTGGCCGGGTCATTCAGGACGATAGGGGTGCGGCCCTCGATCGTGGCGATGAGCGGAGGTATCTGATCTCCGGTGAGGCTCCCGAGGTGCTTGAACTGTTCCCATAGCTCCTCAAGCTGCTCACCTGATGCTGTCTGAGATATCATCGGGACGACCCGATCACCTGACGGATCCCACAGGAAGATCGAGCACACGTCAGCGCCACACGCTGCAGCAGTCCGTTGAGTCAGGAGCCTCAAAAGTTCTTTCAGGTTGAGTGTGGATGAGACGGCCCGCGATATGTCCAGCAGCACGGTGGAAATCTCAGGTCCTCGCAGCTCCCCCGATCGGAAGTCGGTCTTTGCCATACCGACGGTGGGCCGATTGGCTGGTTCAAGGAAGATGGCGAGCATTGCGAGAGCGATGAGAGCGATGATGCCGAGGACGGCCCCATGCCGCCCCCAGCCGGCGATGCTGGCGATCAGCATCCCAAGGAGGAGGGCGAGAGCCAACATGAGAAGGAGGGCGAGTAAGTCCCGAAGGCCGATGCGAAGATACCTTTCATGAACCGCTCGAAGGGTCATGGAGCTGCTCCGGCGACCGAGCCGAGGAAGAACGACCTGAAATGCTGGTGCAAACCGGTGCCGACCGGCGGAGGATGCCTTTTCTGTTAACCTCATTTCAAGCCATTGTCAAGCGAAAAGCCCTCCCAGATCATGTCCAGTCACTCCTCATTCTATAGGCGAGCGAGGGCGAGGATAAGAGAGAGAAATACCGCTCGTAATGAAGACGTGCTCCGTAGTATCAACGGATTCGAATCCATTGCCCATCTCGCTCATTTCCCACCTCCCCACCTGCACTATAGGCGGTACGATCTATGCAGTAACTGATGGACGCCAACCGAGCACAATCCGTACCAATCGGTTGATTTCTCATCCTGTGTCAGAAGGGAGGGGTCCAATGTCACGTTCTGATGAGGAATTACATCGTGCTCCCGAAGACCGGAGTTCCCAATGAAAATCGCCACGTCTGATCCCTATCAGATACGGGGCGTATGATTTTCGGGACGGTCTCCGGAGGTCTGCTGGAAAGGTCGAGACCGGGTCCAGAGGAGAGAAGAGGGAGTGGCTACCAAAGAGCCTTGCGCTATTGACAACCCTCTTGAAATCGCATAGGGTTGTCGGAAACAATAACGGCCCGTCAATAGAGGCTTTGCGGGCCAGGGAGGGCGAGTCATGGCGGAGAAGACGACGGAACGGGGAGATCGAAAAGAACGGGAACGCGCGCTTGACCTGGCCATCGCCCAGATCGAAAAACTGTATGGCAGGGGCTCGATCATGAAGATGGGGAGTTCGGGCGCCCTGATACCGATTGCTGCTATTTCCACCGGCTCGCTTGAACTCGATGCTGCGCTTGGAGTGGGTGGGGTGCCGCGTGGCCGGGTCATCGAAATCTTCGGTCCAGAGTCTTCAGGGAAGACAACCCTGGCTCTGCATATCATCGCCGAGGCGCAGAGGGGAGGTGGTTCTTCCGCTTTCGTGGATGCCGAGCACGCGCTGGACCCCGCCTATGCCAGGTCACTCGGTGCGAACATCGAGGACCTGCTGATCTCCCAGCCTGATACCGGGGAGCAGGCGCTCGAGATCACCGAGGTCTTGGTCCGCAGCGGGGCCATCGATGTGGTGGTGATTGACTCGGTTGCCGCCTTGGTGCCCCGCGCGGAGATCGACGGCGAGATGGGAGAACCGACGATGGGGCTGCAGGCCCGCCTGATGTCGCAGGCACTCCGGAAATTGACGGCGGCCATCAGCAAGTCCAAGACATGCGTCATCTTTATCAACCAACTTCGGGAGAAGATCGGCGTTATGTTCGGGAATCCCGAAACGACGACCGGTGGCCGAGCCTTGAAGTTCTACGCGTCGGTCCGGCTCGATATCAGGAGGATCTCGAGCATCAAAGAGGGCGAGGAGATTATCGGTTCTCGCGTCAAGGTCAAGGTGGTGAAGAATAAGGTCGCGCCGCCCTTTAAAGAGGCGGAATTCGACATCATCTACGGTGAGGGGATCTCGCGAGTCGGCAGCCTATTAGACCTTGGGGTCGAGCACAAGATCATTGAGAAGAGCGGATCCTGGTTCTCCTATGCCGGCGACAGGATCGGCCAGGGGCGTGAGAACGCCAAGCGCTTCCTCCAAGAACACCCTGCTCTTACGAATGAAATCGAAGGGAAGTTGCGTGCCGCCCTTGGGATGACAGGCGCTGGAGTGACAGAGGCGGCGTCGGACCCGCGTTGACACCTCAAGGACTGGATGGTACTATCTCTCAGGGAGATAGCGGTTTCAGGAATGCCTGTAGATCTGCATGAGCTGCTGAAGTTAGCTGTCCAACGACAAGCCTCGGACCTGCACCTGAAGGTCGGGGTACCGCCGGTCCTTCGAATCGACCACACACTCGTCCCTTTGCAGGAGCGGCCCCGCCTCAACCGAACGGACCTGGACTCCATCGTCGCCCTCCTGACGACCGAACGGCAGCGGCAGCATTTTGCCGAACGCCATGAACTGGACCTGGCCTACGGCGTTCAGGGGTTGGGACGGTTCCGAGCCAACCTGTTTCAGCAACGGGGGACACTCGGTATCACGTTCCGCGTGATCCCGCTCGATATCCAGACCGTCGAACAGCTCAATCTTCCGCCGATCATCTGCACGCTGGCGATGGAACCTCGGGGAATGGTATTAGTCACAGGCACGGCGGGGAGCGGGAAATCCACGACTCTTGCGGCCATGATCGATCATGTCAACAATAACGGCAGCGGCCACATCCTGACGATTGAAGACCCGATCGAGTTCCTTCACAAGGATAAACGCTGTCTCATCAATCAGCGCGAGGTCGGGGTTGACACCAGATCGTTTTCCGAAGCCCTGCGCAGCGCGCTCCGACAAGACCCGGATGTCATTCTGGTGGGAGAGATGCGCGACTTTGACACGATGAACACTGCCATCGTGGCTGCGGAGACTGGCCACTTGGTCATGAGCACGTTGCATACCATCGACGCAGCGGAAACGATCAACCGCGTTATCTCGAACTTTCCGCCCTATCAGCACAGGCAGATCCGACTGCAGTTGGCGTCGGTGCTTCGTGGAATCATCTCGATGCGCCTGATCGCCCGCGCTGACGGCAACGGACGAGTGCCGGCGGTCGAGGTCATGGTGGCGACCGCCACCATCCGGGAATGTATCGCAGATGCCGACAAGACCCGAAAGATCCCTGAGGTGATCGGGGCGGGCGGGTCGGAATACGGGATGCAGACCTTCGACCAATCGCTCATGAGCCTCTATCAGCGTGGCCTGGTCAGCTATGAGGAGGGGCTCCGGTGGAGCAGCAATCCGAATGACTTCGCCCTCAAGGTTCGGGGAATCGAGCCCGCAGGAGACCAGCCCTGGGCCGCAGACCGGAAGGGAAGCCTTCTCGGAGGACGTCGTTCGTGAGGCGCCGCTCGCCGAGGTCCGCCTACCAGGCGGCAGTGGCCCTGCTCGCCGTGCGGGATCGAACACGGTTCGAACTGTCCCGGTTGTTGGCGGCGAGGGGATTTCCCCAGGTCGAGCTCGAGTCGGCGCTCGACCGTTTGAAAGAGCAAGGGTACCTGAACGACCGACGGCTCGCGACCATCTGGGCGAAGAGCCGCCTCCGAGCCAAGCCGATGGGTGCGTATCGCCTGCGGCAGGAGCTCGATTCAAAGGGAGTAGAGGAGCATCTTGTGCGTGAGGTGCTGAGGGAGTTGTACGAGAACGGAGAAGAGGTGGCGGCCCGCCGCGCCATGGCTGCCAAAGTATCCGAGCTACGGCACCTTCCAGCGGCATCCCGGACGGGTCGGGTCGCGCGGTTCCTCCAGAGAAGGGGATTCTCGACTCAGGTGATCTGGCGGCTGCTCGGTGAGGGCCGTCAGGCCCATGGAGGCCACGAGTGCGCCGGCTGACAGGTGGGGAAACACGAGAGCGCTTCTTGCGCTTCTTTGAACGGAACGGGCATGCGATGGTTCCCAGCTCCTCGCTGGTCCCGGCCGACGATCCGACGCTCCTCTTTACTAACGCCGGGATGGTGCAATTCAAAGGCGTGTTCCTGGGAACCGATCCCCGTCCCTACCGCCGCGCAACGACGGTTCAGAAGTGCTTGCGGGTTAGCGGCAAACACAACGATCTGGAGAACGTCGGACGGACCGCCCGCCATCACACATTTTTCGAAATGCTCGGCAACTTCTCGTTCGGGGACTACTTCAAGGAGGGCGCGATCGAGTTTGGCTGGGAGTTTTTGACTCGGGAACTCGGGTTGCCAGAAGACCGCCTGTGGGCAACGATCTACAAGGACGACGATGAAGCGTTTAAATTGTGGCAGAAGGTGGCCGGCCTGCCAGAGGATCGGATCGTCCGTCTGGGTGAGAAGGACAACTTCTGGGCCATGGGCGACACCGGCCCATGCGGGCCCTGCTCCGAGCTGATCATTGACCAGGGGCCAACGGTCGGCTGCGGTCGGCCGACCTGCAGCATCGAGTGCGGGTGCGATCGCTACCTGGAGCTCTGGAACCTGGTCTTCATGCAATATAACCGCGACGCCTCGGGGACGCTCGCCCCTCTTCCTAAACCGAGCATCGATACCGGGGCGGGGCTGGAGCGGATCGCGGCGGCTTGCCAAGGGGTCAGGAGCAATTTCGAGACTGACCTGATCCGGCCGCTGATCGCTACGGTGGAGGGATTGTCGCGCAAGGCGTACGGCTCCGACGAAAGGCGCGATGTGTCGATGCGGGTGATCGCCGACCACGCCAGGGCGGTGACCTTCCTCTTGGCCGATGGCGTCCTGCCGAACAACGAGGGCCGGGGTTACGTCCTTCGCCGGATCCTGCGACGCGGTTTGCGCCACGGTCGGCTCTTAGGGCTTGATGAACCGTTCCTGGCCACAGTGACCGACAAAGTGATCGATGTGATGACCGACGCGTATCCCGAGCTGGAAGGGAGCCGGGCGCACGTCGCCCGCCTCGCCCGGATCGAGGAGGACCGGTTCGGCCACTTGCTCCGCGAAGCGCTGCCCCGACTTCATGACCTGATCCAGACGGTCAAAGCGCAGAAGAGGGACCGGGCCATTCTGCCCGGACAGAAGCTCTTCGAGCTGTACGATACCTACGGGCTGCCGCGGGACCTGATCGACGAGATCGCCATCGAGCAATCGGTCGAGTGCGATTGGGGCGGCTTCGAGGTGGAGCTGAAGAATCAGCAGGAGAAGTCGCGCGCGCATCTCAAGGCATTCGGGGAAGCGCAAGGGGTCGCGACGGCGTATCGTGAGCTTGCCAAAGGGACCCGAACGACCTTTCTTGGATACGGTCGCTTGGAGGCCGAGGCGACGGTCGCAGCGGTGCTATCTGACGGAGCGCCCGTCGAACGAATCGACACGGGGCGGGAGGGCGAGGTCGTCCTTAATACGACACCCTTCTATGCGGAGGCGGGGGGACAGGTTGGGGATACCGGCTTCATCAGGGGCGATGGCGTCCTTGCGGAGGTCTTGGACGCCAAACGCCCTCTTCCGGGATTAATCATTCATCGGGTTCGCGTGAAGCGGGGAGAGCTTCGGAAGGGACAACGCGTTCTCGCCAGGGTTGATGGCGATCGCCGGAGCACGACGGTCAAGAACCACACCGCGACCCATCTTGTCCATGCCGCCTTGCGGCAGATCCTGGGGGATCATGTGCGCCAAGAGGGTTCCCTGGTCGCCCCGGATCGGTTGCGCTTCGATTTTCGCCATTACGGGCCGCTGAGCGACAAAGAGATCGATCGGATCGAGGGACTGGTGAATGACACGCTCTGGGCCAACCTGCCGGTTCTCGTCGAAGAGATGAGGTTGGAGGACGCACTCGCAAAGGGTGCCCTGGCCTTCTTCGGGGATAAGTACGGTGACGACGTGCGGGTGGTCAGCGTCCCCGATTTCAGCATCGAGCTTTGTGGTGGGACACACACCAAGGCGACTGGGGAGATCGGCCTGTTTAAGATCGCTCATGAGACCGGGATCGCCGCCGGAATACGTCGCATCGAAGCGTTGACGGGACCTGGCGCGTTCCAGCACCTCAAACAGGAGGAGGAGGTCCTCCACGAATCTGCTGATCGGTTAAAGACGAAACCCCTGGACGTTCCGGAAAAGGTCGATCGCCTCTTTGACGCGACGCGCGCGCTCGAGCGGGAGGTTCAGCAGCTCAGAGCGAGGCTCGGGGCGGGGATCGCAGACGAGCTCCTCAAGAAGGCCAAGGACGTCTCCGGTGTCACGGTCGTGATGGGGCGGGCCGAGGGATTTGACCAGCGCGCGCTCCGGGAACTGGCCGACCGGCTGAAAGACAAGATCGGCAGCGGCGTCATTGTATTAGGATCATCATCGGATCGACGAGTGAGCTGGGTGGCGATGGTCACCCCTGACCTCACCTCGCGGCTGCAGGCCGGGAAACTCGTCAAAGAGGTGGCAGCCATCACCGGCGGGAGCGGTGGGGGTCGAGCAGATCTGGCCGAGGCGGGTGGAAAGGACCCTGAGCAATTGGATGAAGCGTTGCGCCTAGTCCCTGAGTTGGTCAAGCGACTTCTGACGAAACCTTAGACCCGCCTCATTTCTCTTGCGCGCCATCCGTGACCGTGATATAAATGGCTGTATCTACTGACCAAACATCCTCCTGTTCAGCGTGTGGCCGATGATGCCGATCGCTCGGGAGGGCTGGATCTTTATTCTTCCACCCATTGGCCTGGCAGTGATGTTGTGGGCCTTGGAGTGGCAGGCGGCGGCGTTAGCCGTGCTCGTAGTGGCCGTTGCTGTCGCCCTCTTCTTCCGGGATCCCCCACGCGAGATCCCGAGGGGGGAGGGGCTGATCGTGGCGCCCGCCGATGGGACCGTTGTTCAGGTCATGCCGTATTCTGGCGATGAGCTAGGCGGAAAGGCCACCCAGCTCAGTATCTTCCTGTCAGTTCTCGACGTCCATGTCAACCGCGCTCCGTTTCCCGCAGTCGTTGAAAGGGTAGACTACAGGGCAGGGGGCTTCCGTCTGGCTTGGCACAATGAGGCATCAGTGACTAACGAGCAAAATCTGATCGTGTTGAAGGCGCCGGAAGGCCGGCTAGCGGTGAAGCAGATTGCTGGCTTTCTCGCCAGACGGATCGTATGCAGGGTGGTCACCGGGCAAAAACTGGAGGTCGGGGAGCGCATCGGCATGATTCGGTTCGGATCGCGCGTCGATCTTATCGTCCCCGCTGGCGCTGAGGTGTATGTGAAACCAGGGGATCGTGTCAAGGGGGGGATCAGCGTGATGGGGGCCGTCCGATGAGGCGAAGTCGCCGTCGAGGCGTCTACCTCCTCCCGAGCCTCCTAACGATCGGCAACCTTCTGTGCGGCGTCTACGCCATCGTCGCCGTCTATAATAACGACTACACCCGGTCGGCGGCGGCCATCCTCGTCGCCCTGATTCTTGATGGGCTCGACGGAGCGGTCGCCCGGCTTACTAACAGCCAGAGCGACTTTGGCGTGCAGCTCGATTCGTTGGCAGACCTGGTGTCCTTCGGGGTCGCCCCGGCGATCCTATCGTATGCATGGGCGATCAAACCGTTCAGCCAGATCGGTTGGCTGTTTGGCTCGATCATCCCAACGGCGCTCTTCGTGTCGAGCGGAGCGTTCAGATTGGCCAGGTTCAACGTTCAGACGCGAAACCTGGACAAGCGCTACTTCGTCGGCCTCCCAATCCCCGCAGCCGCGGCGGTGATCGCCTCTTTTGTGCTCTTTATACGGGAGTCACCTTCGCTGGTCGCCTTTCATCACGAGCTGCTCTCCCATCGATTGACCTCGGCGCTTGTGGTCCTGACCGTCTATGCGCTATCGTTCCTGATGGTCAGCCGGTTCCGATATCGAAGCCTGAAGGGGATCGAAATCAAGAAGCGGCAACCGTTCACGCTCCTCATCGGCCTGACGTTGGTGGTCTTGGTCATCGCTTCGGAGCCGAGCCTGGTCGTCTTTTCGTTTTTCTTTTGTTACGCGCTTTCGGGAATCGTTCGCAGCATTCCCCTTATTAAGAGGCGGGTTCCGGAGCCGGTGGAGCAGCCGGCCGGCGGCGGGGAAGGCAACACCTAGCATCCGTTCAGCCGCCGCACAGGCGGCGGTAGGCATCACTGGAGGAGAGGATGGGCAAGCGGATTGTAGTCTTCGACACCACGCTCAGGGATGGGGAGCAGTCACCGGGCTGTAGCATGAACACCAAGGAGAAACTGGAGATGGCCCGGCTATGGGCTCGCCTGATGGTTGACGTGATCGAGTCCTGCGTCGCCATCGCCTCGGTTGACGTTTTCGAGGCGGTCAAGACCATCTCGCAGAACGTGAAGGGGGGTCCGATCATCGCCAGCCTCTCCCGGGCGCGCGACATCGATATCGACCGGTCCTGGGAGGCCCTGAAATACGCTGACCGGCCGAGGATCCACACCTTCATCGCGACCTCGGAGATTCACATCAAGTATAAGCTGAAATCGACCCAAGAGGAGGTCCTCCAAGCCGCAATCGCCGCAGTGAAGCGCGCCAAGGGATATACCGAGGATGTGGAGTTTTCTTCCGAGGACGCCCACCGGAGCGATCAGGACTTCCTCTGCAAGGTCGTCGAGCAAGTGATCAAGGCCGGTGCCACGACGATCAATATCCCCGATACGGTCGGCTACGGACTGCCGTGGGAGTTCGGGGCTCGGATCAAGAACCTGTTCGATCGCGTGCCGAACATCGACAAGGTGGTGGTGAGCTGCCACTGCCACAACGACCTCGGGCTTGCGGTGGCGAACTCGCTGGAGGCGGTCAGGAACGGTGCTCGGCAGGTCGAATGCACGATCAACGGGATCGGCGAGCGTGCCGGAAACGCCTCACTCGAAGAGATCGTCATGGCCCTCCGCACACGAAAAGACCTCGTTGACTGGGAGACCGGGATCGTCACCGAGGAGATCTATCGCACGAGCAAGCTCCTGACCAGCATTATTGGGATCCCGGTCCAGCCTAACAAGGCGATCGTCGGTGCCAACGCCTTTGCCCACGAGGCGGGGATCCACCAGCACGGCGTCCTGCAAAAGCCGCTGACCTACGAGATCATGACCCCCGAATCGGTCGGCGTTCCCCAGAGCCGACTTGTCCTGGGCAAGCACTCCGGGCGACATGCCTTTAAGAAGCGGCTTGAGGAGCTTGGGATGACGCTGTCTGAAGAGGCCCTCAACAAGGCCTTCATCCGGTTCAAGGCCGTTGCCGATAAGAAGAAAGAGGTCTTCGACGACGACCTCCTGGCCATTGTGGAGGAGGAGGTCATGACTCCGAGCGAGACCTACTCCCTCGACTATTTGCAGTTCACCAGTGGCACCAATATCGTGCCGACGGCCACTGTCCGACTGAAGCGGGCGGATGATATACTTCAAGAGTCAGGATGGGGTGACGGCCCGGTGGACGCGGCCTACAAAGCGATCGATCAGATCACCAAGGTCCAGGGCCGGCTGGCTGACTATTCGATCAGGGCGGTCACCGCGGGAAAAGACGCAATGGGTGAAGTAGTCCTGAAGCTGGAGGTCAATGGCCATACCGTCATGGGCAAGGGGACGTCCACCGACATCATCGAGGCCAGCGTCAGGGCCTATCTGAACGCGATCAATAAAATCGTGGGTCGGGAGGGACCGCCCAAGGACCAGGCCGCTCATCGAGGAGTCTGATCTCAGGGTGGAGGGAAATTCGAACTCGACGGTTTTCGTTACTCAAGGCCAAGCATGACTGTCATCGAAGGTCGACGCACAGCGAAGAAGGAATATGCGGTAGCGGTAGCAGGGGCCACCGGCGCGGTGGGCGACACGATGCTCCGCTTGCTCGAGGAGCGTAACTTTCCAGTCCGAAGCCTGAAGCTCTTAGCCTCGGAGCGCTCAGAAGGGAAGGTCCTCTCATTCAAAGGTGAGGAGACCAAGGTTGAGCGGCTCACGGCGGGCTCGTTTCACGGGACGGAGATCGCGCTCTTCTCGGCGGGGGCTACGCGCAGCAAGGAGTTCGCCCCGATGGCCGTCGAGGCCGGCGCGGTCGTCATCGACAACAGCTCTGCTTTTCGAATGGAGCCCGATGTCCCGCTCGTGGTGCCGGAGATCAACCCCGACACCGTTGCCGGCTACAAGGCTCGCGGGATCATCGCCAATCCGAACTGCACCACGATCGTCATGGTCATGCCGCTGAAGCCGCTGCACGACTACGGCCAGGTGACACGCGTGGTTGCCTCGAGCTACCAGGCGGTCTCGGGCGCCGGGAAAAAGGGAATCGAAGAGCTCAGGCGACAGACCTCGGCCTGGGTCAGGGGCGAGCCGATCGAGGTCAAGGCCTTTCCCCATCAGATTGCGTTCAATCTCTTTCCCCACATCGACGCGTTCCAACCGAACGGTTACACCACGGAGGAGTTAAAGCTCATCTTCGAGACCCGAAAGATCCTGGGTGACGGATCGATCAGGGTCTCGCCCACAACCGTTCGTGTCCCCGTTTTCACCGCCCACTCGGTGTCGATGAACGTTGAGACGAAACGCAAGATCAGTGTAGTAAAAGCGCGCGAGTTGCTTTCGAAGATGCCGGGCCTTCAAGTGATCGACGATCCGGACCAGGGGCTTTACCCGATGCCGATCCTTGCCGCCGGCAAGGATGATTGCTTTGTGGGCCGCCTCCGTGAAGATCTTTCGAACGACCATGCCCTGAACCTGTGGGTGGTAGGAGACCAACTTCGAAAGGGCGCGGCCCTGAACGCCATTCAGATCGCCGAGCTGCTCGTGGCCCGGCATCTCTAGTGTTCTGAGTCGCTGATTCGCTGAATAAGATCCCCTCTCTCCTGCGTGGGAGCCTGCGACGAGCTCAGTCGAGCGAGGGCGAGGGTGAGAGGGCTTCACAACAGGAGCGCACACTGTGCGCTTCTGTTTGTCTTTCTGGGCGCATATGCCAACCTTTAGGTTGACGATCGAGTATGACGGGACCGGTTATCACGGCTGGCAGGTACAGCCTGGAATGAGCACTATTCAGGGCGTGCTTGAGCATGCGATGGCACGGATCATCGGGACGCACGTCCACGTCAGAGGAGCAGGTCGGACCGACGCCGGCGTTCATGCCACCGGTCAGGTGGCCAGTCTCCGCGCTGATTTCAGATATCCACCGGACATCCTCCAGCGGGCCCTGACCAGTCTTCTACCGCCTGACATCGTCGTGACGCGAGTGGAAGAGGCGCCAGACGGCTTCGATGCCCAACACTGGGCACACTGGAAGCGGTATCGGTACACCCTTCTCATGCGGCCGTACCCCTCCGCCCTTGAGCGGCGTTCCAGCCTTTTCGTCCCTCGTCCGCTCCAGATCGAAGCAATGGTTGAGGCGGCGAAGGTGTTGATGGGGCGGCACGATTTCACGTCGTTCCAGGCAGCGCAGAGCTCGGCGAAACATCCAGTCCGCCAGGTGTTTTTGGCCCAATTTCGTCAAGAGGGACAGCATCTTCTCTTTGACATCGCCGCGGACGGCTTCTTACGCCACATGATTCGGATCATCATGGGCACGCTCCTAGACGTTGGGCGAGGAAAACTTACGCCGGACGACCTTAAAGCGATACTTGAGGCTAGAGATCGTAACCAGGCTTCAAAAACCCTCTCACCCCATGCGTTGTGCTTGCTGGAAGTCGGCTATATGGCCTTTAGCGGCAACAATGCCTCATCCTCCGAAGAGACGCCTGACGGCGTGCCGATGGATTGACCTTCTGAACCCCACCGGAAGCCGTCGATCCAACGAAGCATAGAGGGGCCCCCTCGAGGTGTGAGCCTCTGGGGCTCACCCCTGACTGTTCCTTCTCCTCGGGGGGGCTCCCGCAGGTTCAGTCGAGCGAAGGTCGGGACGGGGGGACCCTGCAACAGACATCAAAGATTACGGCAAGATTGACAGTGTAGTCGAGGGGATGTTACTTTGCTACTACAGGCCCAGTTATTTGCCTTGACAGGCCTTCATCCACCCTGTAGTGTCGCTCGATCCGCGCTGTAGCGTGGGGGAGGGAAGGTCGGTGGGCCCGAGAATGCCGTTTATGTCGCCTACACTCTACGGCGACGTGCGGACGTAGGATCACCCGGTCGAAGCACTGAGGGATGAAAATGAAGAAGAAACTGGTGGTGGTGGTGACGGCAGCGATCGCGCTTGGAATCGGGACCTTCACGTTCTGGCAGCAGGCCCGAGCAGACACGCCGACCACGATCCAGCTCGCGATTCCGACCAACGTGACGATCACCGTCGGAAGCCATACGGTGGTCTTCATCGGACGCCCGACCTCGACGAGCCCCGTCGCCTGCGCCCCGGGCACACCGAACCCGCAGACGGTGGTCGCCGTCGAGCCTGGCGGCGGGTCGGCTTCCCAGATCACGGGCGTCCTGGCTTTTCACGACCATGAAATCTCGCTCGGATCCCGCTACGAGATCACAGGCGGTCCGGCTCCGTGCAACACGGACTTCAAGCTCTACACGGCCACTCTCAACTGAGGATGAACGTGACACGACTCATCTTCAGCGTCTCGTGCCTCGGCGCCCTGCTGGGCGCGCCGATGGCCTCGGCCGCTTCCTCGACCGTCACCGTCTGGGTACCGGCAGAGTTGCCCGTCGACACAGCGACGACGCGGATCGCAACGATACTCCAGGACCCACGGGCAGGTGAAGTTCTCCAAGGCCTGCGCGAAGGCCGCGGGGAAGTTCCGGAGGACCGATAAGGGCCTTTATGTCGGCTACCCTCAAAAGCTCTGGCGCTCGGAGACCCCAAGCGCCAGAGCCGCCTCTGTCATCGTCAGCTCCCAGCGAAAGACGCACTCAGCTACGGCAACTCTCTGCTGTTCTCTCATCGTCAGGGCTATGGTGTCCATACCCTGATAGAATCATATGGCTATTAACCCCTGACAGAATTACTTTGCTACTACCGGCCCGGTTGTTTGCCTTGACAGGCCTTCATCCACCCTGTAGTGTCGCTTCATCCGCGCTGTAGAGTGGGGGAGGGAAGGTCGGTGCGCCCGAGAATGCCGTTTATGTCGGCTACACTCTCGCAGCGAAAGGGGCGAAGAAAGATGAAGCAGCTTAGGACGAAGATTGCAAGAAACCTCTGGCTATCACTTGTGCCGTGGCAATTTTAACGGCAGGCGTCTACGTCCTTGCCTTTGGGGTGGGAACTTTGCACGCGCAGGTGACCACCCTCAGCTTCGTGGTCTCTGCCGGAGCGCCGATTGGCACCGGCACCGATCTCGTCGTGTTCATCGGCAGATCTTCCGGAACTGCCGGTATCGGGGATTGCGCGGCTGGGGAGCGCCCCGTGCAGACGGCGGTCGTCGTGGATCCCGGCGGAAGCGGTGCTTCGGCGCATCACCGGCATCCTCCCGACCTCCCAGACCGATCCGGTCGCTCCAGGAACCCGTTTGAGGAACATCGTACAGAACGGGCCTTGCAACGGCGGTGCCTACGACAAGTACACGGGCGAGGTCCAGTAGTCCATTGCACTACGACTAGCCCAGGGTAGGAGAGCGGCCACATGCGTCGCTTACTAATCATGCTCGTTGCAATCGGCGCGTGCTACGTCGCAGTTCCCGTGCATGCAGCAAATGCCGCTTCGGTCGATATCCTTCTTCGGAAAACCGAGGCTGACTCCATGAAGCTCGGTGCGCCTGGTCAGGAGATTGTCGTTGAGGGCGCGCCCACAATTAGGACAACTACGACGGCGTGTGATGGCAGGAGCGGGGCCTATCCAATCCAAAACGTCCTGGTCGTAGACCCAAATAGCACATACATCACGAGCGTCATTGTCTGTGCGCCGGACGGGGTTAGTCCCGGTGAAAGGCTGAGTCCCGATCCTATGGTCTACGACGGCCATACCGAGGGCGGTATCACTTACGCCAGATACGAGGCCACGGTCATATCGAGCGCCAACCCGTCTCTTGGCACCCAGACGACTCCTCTCTGGACAGCGCGCCGAGAGCCCGGGCCGACTGGAGCCTGGCCTCCCAGTGCCGAGGACGCGAAACTAGCCCGCGCTCAAGCTCCCAAGGAGGTGCGGCGCGAAGCAACCCCTGGGAAGGTAGGGTCTCAGGTCCGGGCTGGCTATTCTTCAGGGGAGAAACCAGAGCGAGCTCTCGCCATCTGGTCCTGGCTTCCCACCGCAGGCGCGTCTATCGGAGTCGCTGTGCTCTGCGGTTTGCTTGTCTTTCGATTCCTCAAAGAGACATTGTCTCACCGCTGACAGAGAGGAACGGGAAAACTGATGATCCAGCAGATGATGGGACCCAAACGCAGAGCCGTAGCTGCCGGCATGGCTCTTCTTCTCCTTGGGCTTTTGCGGGCCCAGGCCGCTATCGGGGAGGAGAGACAAGAAAAGACAAAGGGGCAGAGCGTGGCCGCCAGAGTTGATGAGCAGGTGATCACGATGCAAGATTTGGAGAGTGCCCTCGCTCCCCAGCTTGCCAAGCTCCAAGAGCAGAAGTATCAGCTTATGCAGTCGAAGTTAGACGAGTTGATCGAGGGGCGTCTCCTCGGACAGGAAGCCAAGCGGCGCGGTGTTACGGTGGAGGCTCTACTCAAGGCTGAGGTGCTCTCGAAGGCGCCCAAGGTGACCGAGACGGAGGTTGCCTCCTTCATCAAAGAGAACAAGGCTCGACTGAAGGGGGAGGGTGCGGATATTTCGGCAAGGGTCCGCGACTACCTCACGAGCCAGAAGGAAGCCCGGCAAAGGCGCGTCTATGTGGCAGGCCTTCTCCAGGGCGCCAAGGTGGCCACCTTTCTGCAAGAACCAGAACCGATCCGGATCACGGTCAAGGCGGAAGGTTTTGCGAAGGGCCGCAAGGACGCTCCGGTGACTCTCGTCGAGTTCACGGATTTCCATTGCCCGTTCTGTGGGAGAGCCGTTGCCACACTCAAGAATGTGATGCGGGAGTACGATGGCAAGATCAGGTGGGTGTTCCGAGACTTTCCCATCGCCAGCCTTCACCCCATGGCGGGGAAGGCGGCCGAAGCCGCGAGATGCGCAGGCGAGCAGGGGAAGTTCTGGGAGTACCATGATCTCCTCTTCGAGGGGAAATCCCAGGCGACGGTTGACGATTTCAAGCGATCTGCTGAACAGTTGAAACTCGACCCCAAGAGCTTCGGGCAGTGCCTGGACAGCGGGAAACACCAGGCGGCGGTCGAGGCGGACGTGCAGGAGGGTGCCCGTCTCGGGGTCACCGGAACGCCGACCTTTTTCATTAACGGGCGGATGTTGGTCGGCGCCCAGCCGCTGGAGAGCTTCCGCAGGATCATCGAAGCCGAGCTCCGCGCAAGGTCGAAATAGTCGGTGCCCGTTTGTACCCCTCGACCTGACCTCCTCGTCTCAGGAGAGACGGAAGGAAAAAGGGACGGAAGAGGTCACCAGACAATGACGTCAAGGGTTAGAACGAAACAGGCTCGGTAATCTCAACTCACCGATCTCGTCTCCCCCCATCTCACTCGAACGGCCCGCCCATCCGTCGCTTGCTCCTTGCGCAATGCGATCGCCTGTGTTAACGTTCTCAATCGGTTACAGGGCGCAATAGGTCAGGAGCAACAGATGGCGCGGGGCTACGACTTCAAGTCGATCGAAGCGAAGTGGCAGCAGATCTGGGAGGAGAGCGGCGTGTTCTCCGTGAAGGAGGATCCCGACAAGCCCAAGTTCTATCTCCTGGAGATGTATCCGTATCCCTCCGGAAGAATCCACATGGGGCATGTGCGAAACTATGCCATTGGCGACGTGATGGCACGGTTTCTCCGGATGCGGGGCTACAATGTGTTGCACCCGATGGGCTGGGACGCCTTTGGCCTGCCCGCGGAAAATGCCGCCATTGAACATGGAATCCACCCGGCAAGGTGGACCTACGAGAATATCGCCTACATGCGAGCCCAGCTCAAACGGATGGGCTTCTCGTACGACTGGGACCGCGAGATCACCTGCAGCGATCCGGACTATTATCGATGGGGACAGTGGCTGTTCCTCAAGCTGCATGAGAAGGGACTGGCCTACAGGAAGTCTTCCACTGTAAATTGGTGTGATGTGTGTCAGACCGTCCTCGCCAACGAGCAGGTTGAGGGTGGCCTCTGTTGGCGGGACGAGTCGCCGGTGGTCAAGAAGGATCTGGTGGGATGGTTCTTTAGGATCACTGCCTACGCCGAAGAGTTGCTCTCCGGCTTGGATGGATTATCCGGCTGGCCCGAGCCGGTCAAGGTCATGCAACGCAACTGGATCGGCAAGAGCGTCGGCGCGGAGGTTCGATTTCCGCTCGCCGGCCGACAGGAGGCACTGACGATCTTCACCACTCGGCAGGACACAATTTTCGGCGCAACCTTCATGATTCTCGCTCCTGAGCATCCGCTCGCCCTGAGCTTGTCGAAGGGGACCTCGGAGGAGAAGGAGGTCATTGCCTTTATTGACCGAATGAAGCGTGAAGACAAGGTGCGGCGGGCCGCGGCCGACGTGGAGAAGGAGGGTGTGTTTACCGGGGCATACGCGATCAATCCGCTCACGCAGGAGCGGATCCCGATCTGGCTGGGAAACTTCGTCCTTCTGGAGTATGGGACCGGGGCCATCATGGCGGTTCCCAGCAATGATCAGCGGGACTTCGAGTTCGCCACAAAGTACGGCCTCACCATCCGCTTGGCGGTGGTGCCGATTGATGCCGAGATGGACGAGAGCACCATTGGAGAGGCATACGAGGGGGAGGGGGTGTTAGTCAACTCCGGTCCCTTCACCGGCATGGGGAGCCGAGAGGCGCGTGAGGCGATCGCCGACTTCCTGGAGCAGAAAGGGATGGGCTCGCGCTCGGTCAACTACCGGCTTCGCGACTGGGGGATCTCGAGACAGCGCTACTGGGGAAACCCGATCCCGATCATCTATTGCAAAAAGTGTGGCACGGTCCCGGTCCCCTACGAAGATCTGCCGGTCATCCTTCCCCAGGATGTCGAGATCACAATGAAGGGCGGCTCTCCGCTGGCGAAGGTGGCCTCGTTCGTCAATGTCCCGTGCCCGCGGTGCGGCGGTCCGGCCAGGCGGGAGACCGACACGATGGACACCTTTGTCGATTCTTCCTGGTATTTCCTCAGGTTTGCCAGCCCTCACGCACTGGATGCACCGGTTGAACGGTCTCAGGTCAATTACTGGATGCCGGTGGACCAGTATATCGGTGGCGTCGAGCACGCGGTGCTCCACCTGTTGTATGCTCGCTTCTTCACGAAGGCGGTGCGCGACCTTGGCCTGGTCAGCGTTGATGAACCCTTTGCTAGGCTTCTGACCCAGGGGATGGTTTGTAAGGAAACATACCGTTGCCCGGAGCATGGATTTCGCCTGCCTGAGGAGGTCGATGCCGAAGGCCGGTGCCGTGAATGCGGCCGCCCGGCCGAGATCGGGCGGACAGAGAAGATGTCGAAATCCAAGAAAAACATCATCGATCCCGACGATCTTTTGGCCAAGTACGGGGCCGATACGGCCCGCTTGTTCTGCTTGTTTGCCGCGCCACCGGAGAAGGACCTGGAATGGTCTGATCAGGGCATGGAGGGAACATTCCGCTTCCTCATCCGGATCGTCCGCTTGGTGGAGGACCACAAGGGGTTTCTCAGATCCCCCTCCGGTCCGATCCCCTTCGCGAAGCTCGTGGCAGGTCGCGCTCTGTATCGAAAGGCCCAGCAGACAATACAGCGTGTGACACAAGATATCGAAAATGAGTTTCACTTTAATACCGCAATCAGCGCTTTGATGGAGTTGGCTAACGAGATCGGACGGTTTGACACGGTAGGGCAACCGGACGAAGAGGAAGACCGCCGCTTCGCCTATACCTATGCGTTGGAGATCCTCGTCATCCTCCTGTCCCCCTTTGCGCCGCACCTGTGCGAAGAGCTCTGGGAGTGTCTCGACAGGAAGACGAGCATCTTTAGCACGGCATGGCCGACCTACGACGCCGCCATCATCCAGGCCGAAGAGATCTTGGTCGTCGTCCAGGTAGATGGAAAGGTCCGGAGTCGGGTCTACCTTCCCTCCAGCGCCGATGAAGACGCCATGCGCGGGGCGGCACTCGCGGACGAGCGGGTCAGGGGATGGCTCCGGGATAGGTCAATCGGCAAGGTGGTGGTCGTGCCGAAGAGGCTCGTGAACATTGTGACCGGGGAGCATCGATGAAGCGGTTCGCGTCTATAGCGATCTTCCTGATGTTGGCCGGATGCGGCTATCGACCGCTGGGACAGGGGGAGGTCAGCAACCTCCCGATGACAGTCAAGACGATCGCTATGGGTCGGCTGAAGAATCGGACCCTCCGTCCCACCATTCAGCCCGCTTTGAAAGAAGCCCTCATCGGCCGCTTTGCGGCAGACGCCCGGATTCGCGTCGTAGAAGAGGGGGTGGCCGACGCCATTCTGGAGGGGGCGATTGAAGGCTTCGGTGAAGATGCCATCGCCTTTGATGCTGCGGATACCGCCCGCCGCCTTCGGGTGACCATCTCGTTCTCCTTTGTCGTTAAAGATCGGATGAAAGACACGGTGCTCCTTCGGGACGGTGTGACAGGCGTGGCCTACTTCAGCGCCGGGCCTGGGATCGGGTCCACCAGGACGGCTGAGGATGAGGCAACATCCCGGGCGTTGACAGACCTGGCCGGACAGGTGGTTAATCGGGTCATGGACGGCATCTAATGAGCCGGAGGGTGGGGTCACCGTCACCAAAGGACCGGATAGAGAAGGGGAAGGTTGCGCCCGCCTACTGCCTGTACGGGGAGGATGACTATCGTCGAGAGGAAGCCCTCGCGCACCTGCTCGATACCTTGCTTCCAGAGGGTGCGAGGGAGCTGAATCTTGACCAACTCCGACCGGGTGAGCCAGAGAGCGGGTCGATCCTAGGAAGCGCAAGGACCTTGCCGTTTCTTGCGGCGCGTCGCGTCGTTCTTATCCGAGGCGCCGAGGCTCTCTCGAAGCAGGAGCAGGAGGAACTGCTTGGTTATCTGGACGACCCCTCCCCGACGACGTCTCTTGTGCTCGCCGCGAGACGCCTCGATCTCAGGACGCGACTGGCCGGAGCGCTTCAACAGAAAGGCGTTGTGTTGCGGTTTGAGCGACTGGTGGCGGACTCCATGAAAGACTCGCTCCTGGCGGCGGCACGGGCGCGTGGCAAACACCTCTCGCCTGAAGCGGTCAGCCTGCTTATTACCCTGGCGGGTGACGATCTCCGCCAGGCGATCTATGGAGTGGAGAAGGCAACGCTCTTTGTAGGGGAACGTGAAGAGATCACGCCGCAGGACGTCGAATCCCTGGTCGGCGAAAGTCGGGCGCGATCGATTTTTCAGCTAACCGATGCCGTTGGGGTGAAGAACCTGGGGGACGCGCTCGGCTGCCTGACCAAATTGTTGCAGAACGGCGAAGAACCCTTGGCGATCCTTGGTATGCTGGCGCGCCAGATCCGCCTCCTCGTGCGAGCCAAGGCACTTCGGGAGATGGCAACCCCATCGGGCGAGATGGCCCGGGCCCTCGCCTTGCCCCCTCGCGTCGTCGAAACCTTGGCTGAGCAGGGCTTCTCGCTTTCCTGGCAGCAGCTTGCCGGCGCCTTTCACTCTCTCTATCGGGCGGACGTTGCGATCAAGACTGGCAGAGCGGGGGCGCCTGCCGTCCTCCATCGACTGCTTTGGGACCTCTGCGGGGCGTGACGCTTAGGACGATCGGGGGAGGGCGTGGAGCTGGCGGGCGAGTCTCGACTTGTATCGCGCGGCGGCGTTCTTGTGGATGAATCCCTTCCCCGCAGCCTTGTCGATCACCGGAAGAGCCAGTTCCATGGCTTTTCCCGCCGCTTCCAGATCACGTCTTTCCAACCCTTCCCGAACTTTCTTGATGGCGGTCTTCAGGCTGCTCTTCGCCCCCCGATTCCGCAGACGCCGCTCGCGGCTCTTCCTCAACTGCTTCTGCGCTGACTTGGTTATCGGCATCTCTGTGTTTCTCCTTTTTTCCACCTGAATGCTATTTGTCGTGGGCGGGCAATGGTGCCCATTAAAGAGGAGCAGCGCAAGCTTGTCAAGGGATTTCTCATGGAACCGGGAGAGTCGGGAGGGATAGCACGGGCGGCGGGAGTGGTGAGCGGCGCAACCGTATTGAGCCGGGTCCTGGGATTTGTCCGTGACCTGATCATCGCAAGGACGTTCGGTGCCGGAACCTCCACCGATGCCTTCTTTGCCGCCTTCCGCCTTCCCAACATGTTGCGAGAGCTGCTGGGCGAGGGAGCCCTCTCGGCGGCGTTCATCCCGGTGTTCACCGAGTCATTGACAAAGCGCGGCCGCGAGGCTGCATGGCGACTGGTCTGGACCGTCTTCACCCTCCTTGCCTCGCTTCTTGTGTTGCTTTCCCTCGCAGGTATCGCACTTGCGCCGTGGCTCGTGCGGCTTATCGCTCCCGGATTTCAAGCCCTCCCGTCGAAATTGAACCTTGCGATCCTCCTGGCGCGGGTGATGTTCCCGTATATCTTGCTTGTCGGTCTGGCCGCCCTCTTGATGGCCATTCTCAACGCCATGGGCCATTTTGCCACCCCGGCCTTGTCCCCCACGATGCTCAATATCGCCATGATCGGATGCGCCCTCTACCTGGCTCCACACCTTGACCCGCCGATCCTATCCCTCGCGATCGGGGTCCTGCTTGGTGGCGCCGGCCAGCTCCTGATCCAGATGCCGGTGGCATGGCGGCGTGGAATGAGCACGCACCGCAGCCTCCATCTGAGCGATCCAAGCATCCGGCGGATCGCCCGCCTTATGGCGCCAGGGGTTGCAGGGCTTGCGGTGACCCAACTGAATGTCTTCATTGGGACCCTTCTGGCGTCTTTCTTGGGGGAGGGGAGCATTTCGATTCTCTATTACGCCTTCCGGCTCATCCAGTTCCCCATCGGCATCTTCGGGGTGGCGATCGCTACCGCCGCCTTCCCGGCCATGGCAAGACAAGCTTCAAACCACTCATTTGAAGAGGTCGGGTCGACTGCGGCATACGCTCTCCGCCTCGTCCTTTTCGTCACCCTGCCATCCATGGTGGGCCTGCTGGTCTTCAGGGTCCCGATCGTCCAACTTCTCTTCGAACGCGGTGCGTTTGATCGAACGGTGACCCTCGCGACCGCAGACGCGGTCTTCTTCTATGCTCTCGGGCTCGGGGCATATGTTTCGACACGGGTTCTGGTCCCCGCCTTCTATTCGATCCAGGATACTGCGACACCCGTGAAGATCGGCGCCGTCGCGGTGCTGGTCAACGTTCTTTCCAGCCTGCTGCTGATGCGACCATTGGGGGCTGGCGGCCTAGCTCTCGCGACAGCGCTCTCCTCCTTTGTGAACCTCGGCCTTCTTGTGACCACCCTTCGCCGACGCTTGGGCACATTGGGCGCGGATCCGCTCTGGCCTCCCCTCGCTCGGGCGGGACTGGCCGCGACTATAATGGGCCTGTTCGGGCTTGTCCTCCTACATCTATACGATCCCCTCACGGTGGAACCTGTATTGCGCCGAGCCATGGTGGTGGTGCTGCAGTTGGCTGCGAGCCTAGCGGTCTTCCTGGTGAGCGCCGCGCTCCTCGGCTCTGAGGAACTAAAGTCCTTATTTCAGAAGTTCGCGCTCTTGAGGCGACAGTCCCCGACCCCACTCTCAGGTGACGATCTGAGCGAGTAGGTGGAGCCCTCCTCCGATAGAAGGCCTCCTTAGCGCGATGAGGCCTCGAGTCAGCCCGCTGGAAGGGGGGGCTCAGACCCCTCAAGAAGTTGCGGCTAGTGCCGTTCCAACTATTTGAGCCAAAATCGTGAGGCTGGGGAAAGCGATAGTTCTTAGCAGAACACCTGTTGGTGATTAGCCAAAATAGGTTGGAACGGCACTAGCCCACCCAGATCCGGCAGGTCAGGCCGAAGGCTAACATACACCATGCCTGGTTCAATGGGGGGACCGGTGTAAGCCCCTGGGACCCCCAACTTCTGAACTGTTGTAGGGTTTCCTTGGCGTTCTCTCAGGAGAGGCTCTTGCTCAGTCAGTGGGTGTGCGCCACGGACCGACGTTCTGTTTGAAATGCTGATATTTCTATTGACAAGCGGGCGAGAGGGCGGCTATTTTAGCTGTTATCCTTCTTTGGCTTCTGGTGTAGGAGAAATACGGCCTTACATCCTTTTTGAACATAGAACCTAACCGAGAGATCCATTCGCAGCGGAGGGGAAAAACCATGAGTTACGAAGCTGGAAGCCCTGGCCTGGAGACGAATGTCGGCAACTTTGCCTTGATCGACACCCTTCGTCAGCTGGGGATCTATCACTATTCTGGAGTCAATGGTGGAGGTGTCGTCCATGTATCGAAGTATTTGATTCCATTGACAGATCTGTCACAAGCGGCGGATGGCATCCCACGGATGTTGACGATGGGTGAATATGTGTCAGGCTTCATGCCACTGGGGTATTACCTGGCCACCGGACGCATTGCGGGGTCAATCACGACGACGGGCGCAGCGACGAAACTTGGCTCAAGCGGAATTACTGAAGCCAAATTACACAATATCCCCGCTGTGTTTCTCATCGCGCTCAATTCGACCGGCTCGATCGGGAAAGCGCCACTGCAAGATGTTTCGCAGTACGGCATGAATGTCATCCCGCAACTTCAAGCCGAGTTGGGGGATGGGTGTATTGTCATCGACAATATTCACCGGCTCGAGCAGGATCTGGTGAAGGCACAAAACATTCTTTATGAATCCCGACCAGTTGCCATTGCCTTCCACCCCGACATCCTGTCAAAGGAGATTCAAGTACATGTTCCAAAAATTGAAAGACCACGCATCCTTCACAAAGAGGATGTGGACGCGTTTCTGAAACAGTTCCCGGATATGGTGAAAAATCGACGAGTGATTATCTACGTAGGCGAGGAGGCGGCATTCTACCCGAATATCCAAGAGCTCAGCACGCAGCTCTCTGAGATCCTTCAAGCTCCAACGGTCTGGTCCGTCAATGGAGCCAACGCTGTTTCACCCAAGAATCCGTTCGGCTATGGCTACATCATGTTCGGCGGCAACGATAAGGCCATGGAACTCTGGCGGAGTATGAACCAGGAAGATATTCTCATCACACTCGGGTTTTGCCCTGGCGAATACTCGATGAACCTCGAAAGCCTGCCGGCAAAATGCACGTGGCACTTCGGATCGTACCTTCATGGCTACGGCCAGATCAATGGTGATTTCCGGCATCGGTGCAAGGGGGACTACCGAAAAGTCCGTGGGGACATCGCCTTTGCGCTGGAGGAGGTCCTCCCTCGATTGAAGGCGTTAGGCGTGGGGAAGAACAGGCCGAAGGTCGAGAGACCTGACAATTTGAACTTCCGGCAGGTGTGGCGAGACGTCCGAAAGGATTGTGTAGACTTCATGTCCTTCTATGAAGAATTGCCGAAGCACTGGCAACCCCACAGCATCGGATTCGATGACGTCTGCATCGCCTATAAAGACCGGCAGTACGTGGCGCAACGCCCCCACCAGAGCATCAAATTCTGGACTATGCATCACGGCTCTGCGATGGGCGGGGCATTTGGACTGGGGGTTGGCGCCAAGCTGGCAGATCCGAGTCTCCACACGTTTATTTTCGCTGGGGATGGATGTTGGCGACTCTTCGGTGGTTGTCTGGCCGATGCGGCGAAACTGGACCTGCGCCTGTTTATCATCAATAACGGAACCTACGGGATCGTCGATAAAGGATTGGAGGTCATTATCCCAACGGTGGAGAAGCGCCGGTATCACTCGAAGCTGCCCAGCATAGATTTCGTTGCGGCAGCCAAGGCTCACGGCTGGGATGGCTTCTACCTGAAGCCCGATCTGAGCAACTTGAAAGAGATTATGGACGCCTGCTACACACAGGCGGGCAAGTCAATTCTGGTTGATGTCCCTGTGGATAATGAGCAGGTGGTCGGGCTGAACGCGCGACTGTTGAACCTCACGACCCAAGCCTACCTGTAGGAGGCGACTGGTCGACCTCGGAAACGAGTACGTCAGGGAGGGGGAAGATGGCTACGCTCTACTATGACAAAGACGCCGATCTGAAGTTGCTGAAAGGCAAGACGATCGCCATCATGGGATATGGGAGCCAGGGCCACGCCCATGCCCTGAATTTCAAAGACAGTGGCCTTGACGTGATCGTGGGTCTCTACAAGGGGAGCAAGTCCTGGGATAAGGTGAAATCTGACGGCTTGAAGGTTGGGACCTGTGAAGAGGCCGCTCAAACCGGCGACGTCATTATGATCTTGCTCCCGGATCAGACCCACAAGCAGGTCTACCAGGAGTCGATCGAGAAGGCGCTGAAACCTGGAAAGACCCTGATGTTCGCTCACGGTTTCAATATCCACTTTCATCAGATCGTCCCACCGCCGACCGTGGACGTCTCGATGATCGCCCCCAAGGCACCAGGACACCTGATGCGCCAGGTCTTCACCGAAGGTGCGGGCGTCCCGGCTCTGCTGGCGGTCCACCAGGACGTTTCCGGAAAGGCAAGGCAAACGGCCTTGGCCTATGCGAAGGGAATCGGCTCTACCAGGGCAGGTGTCCTGGAGACCACCTTCCGGGAAGAGACGGAGACCGACCTGTTTGGCGAGCAGACCGTCCTGTGTGGTGGTGTTTCTGCGTTGGTCAAGGCCGCCTTTGAGACGCTCGTCAAAGCAGGCTACCAGCCGGAGGTGGCCTATTTCGAGTGTATGCACGAGTTGAAGCTGATCGTCGACCTCTTTTACCAGGGTGGCTTGGCCTACATGCGCTACTCGATCAGCGACACCGCGGAGTATGGTGACTACAGCCGGGGACCGCGGATCATTGACGAACGAGTCAAGGCAGAGATGCAGAAGATACTGGGCGAAATCCAAAATGGCACGTTCGCCCGAGAGTGGATCCTCGAGAACCAGGCCGGTCGTCCAAGTTTCTTGGCGATGCGCAAGAAGGATGCAGAACACCCGATTGAGAAGGTCGGAAAGGAACTTCGCTCCATGATGAGCTGGATCAAGGGCCGCGGCAAACACTGACCGCGGAGGTCCGATCGCACCCCATTCATATAGTCTGGCCCCATCACGCGACAGGCCCTCGCGAAAGGGTGGCACCCCTCGAGGGCCTTTGTATTTGTCATGAACCTTCGCGATGCGCGACTAGAGAAAAGGTCGATGACAGCCACCAACCCTCGTGCAACCACGGTGAAGATCGCAGATGCATACGGCGAGGACAAGTTCGGTCTCTCCTTCGAGATCTATCCGCCCAAGACCGAAGCCGGGGAGGTGCAGTTGATTGCGGCTCTCGATGCCCTGATGGATTTTCAACCCTCCTTCGTCTCCTGTACTTATGGCGCCGGAGGCTCGACCCGCGACAAGACGTTGGAGCTGGTTGTGAAGATCCGCCAGACATTCGGCGTTGCGACAGCGGCCCATCGGACCTGTGTGGAATCGACTGAGGAGGGGATTCGCCAGTGGTTGAAGGAAGCCACCAACCTGGGCATCGAGAACATCATCGCCTTGCGAGGTGATCCTCCAAGGGGGGAGACGGCGTTCAAGAAGCCTGAGGGAGGACTGGAGCACGGCAATGAACTGGTCAGCCTGATTCGTCGAGAGTTCCCGCACTTCAGCATCGCAGTTGCAGGCTACCCAGAAACACATCAGGAGGCCCCGAGTGCGGAGATCGACCTGGCCAACCTGAAACAGAAAGTGAAGGCCGGTGCCGACGCGGTCATCACCCAGCTCTTCTACGATAACCGTGATTTCTTTGAGTTTCGCGTGCGCTACCGGGAGGCCGGTATCACCGTCCCTCTCGTTCCAGGCATCCTGCCGGTCATCAACGTGGCCCAGATCCAGCGCATTGCTTCCTTGTGCGGGGCCAGGCTGCCGCCATCATTTCTGGCTGACTTGGAGCAACATCGGAACGATCCCGATGGTCAGTTGAAGGTGGGGGTGGACTATGCAATCCGGCAATGCCAGGAGTTGCTTGACTCCGGCATCCCCGGGCTCCATTTTTACGTCCTCAACAAGGCCGAGGCCCCACGCAGGATCCTGCAGGCATTGAACCTGCATCCGTGACCCGTTCGAAATGAAACTCTTTCGATCCCTGCGTACCACTAGTGCCATTCCAACTATTTGCGCCACAATGGTGAGGCTGGGGAAAGCGATAGTTTTTGGGAGAACTCCTGTTGGCGATTAGTGCCGTTTCAACTATGTGGGTAACAGAACATCTCTTGGCGATTAGCCGCAACAAGTTGGAACGGCATTAGCCGAAACGAGTTGGAACGGCATTAGCCACAACAAGTTGGAACGGCATTAGCCACAACAAGTTGGAACGGCACTAGACGCGCCTTCTTGCGCCTGATAGACTGAGATCATGAACGGCCATTGCGGGCCATTGTAGAATACACCTATGGGCAGCGAGTGAATGGAGAGCGTGGCTTGGCGACACCTCCACCGCTGATCATCGTTGTCGGGCCGACCGCGGTCGGGAAGTCGCGTCTAGCCCTTGCGCTGGCGGAGAGGGTAGGTGGTGAGATCGTCGCCGCGGACTCGATGCAGGTATATCGGGGCCTTGATATCGGAACAGCGAAGTCGGGGGCCGACGAGCAGCGACGGGTTCCTCATCACCTTCTCGACCTAGTGAATCCAGATCAGCGGTTCACCGCTGCCGATTACGCTCGACTGGCGCGAACTGCCGTTGCTGATATCCGCCGCCGCGGGCATGTTCCAATCATGGTGGGCGGGACCGGCCTCTACGTCAGAGCGTTCTTATGTGGCTTGTTCGAGGGGCCCGGGGAGGAGACGCCGCTTCGGGATGAATTCCGTCGCGAAGCAGCAAAGGGGGGTGTCGCGCCTCTTCACCGGCGGCTCCATGCTCTCGATCCTCGGGCTGCCGCTGCCATCCATCCGAACGATCTGTTCCGGATCATACGGGCACTTGAAGTGGTAACTCTTACTGGTCGTCCCCCTTCTGCACTCAAGGCGGAGGCCCGCCGGAATCACGAATCGGTCCCCGAACCTGTGCTCCGGTTCGGTCTCGGGCGTGATCGTCACGAGCTGTATCAGAGGATCGAGCGGCGAGTAGAAGAGATGATGGCCCGCGGATTCTTGGATGAGGTTCGCACGTTGCTCGATCACGGCTATTCTCCGGCTCTCAGGCCATTGCGTGCCATTGGTTATCGCCACATGATCGAGCATCTGAAAGGGCCAACGACCCTGGACGATGCCGTCGGCTGTTTCAAACGCGACACCAGGCGGTACGCCAAGCGGCAGCTCACCTGGTTCCGCCACGAGACGGGTCTTCAATGGCATTACGTGGAAGGGTCTACCTTCATCGAACAGGCCTTGGGCGCCGTCATCGAGCGAATCGAGGGGGTATGGGCGAACGCGGTGTAAGGCGCCGAATGCGGGTCAGCCCGGCCGGCCCACTGAAGGGAACGGTGACGCTTCCCGGCGATAAATCCATCACTCACCGCGCGATTATCCTCGGGTCGCTGGCCGACGGTGTGAGCGAGATCACCGGGGCATTACAGAGCGAGGATTGCCGGAGCACCGCAAGGGCTTTCGTCGCTATGGGCGCCGAGGTTGAAGGGATCGAGGACGACCGGCTGCGGATCCAGGGATGCGGGCTCTATGGGTTGAAGGAGCCGGAAGACGTCCTCGACGCCGGCAACTCCGGGACGACGATGCGGTTGCTCACCGGGGTGCTGGCCGGGCAACCATTTTTCTCTGTCCTGACCGGGGACCGATACTTGCGCAAGCGGCCCATGGCCCGGATCACCGCACCTCTCAAGTCGATGGGGGCCGCGATCATGGGTCGTGATGGCGGCAACCTTCCGCCCCTCGCCATCCGTGGGACGCGCCTCAAGGGGACCGACTATACGAGTCCGATTGCCAGCGCCCAAGTCAAATCGGCACTCCTGTTGGCAGGCCTGTTTGCCGAGGGGGAGACCGCGGTCACGGAACCATCGCTCTCTCGGGATCATACCGAGCGCATGTTCGAGGGAATCGGCCTGCCGATTCAACGAAACGGGTTGACGGTCCGAGTGCGGGGCGCCAGGGCGATCTCGGCCTTCAACCTGACTGTTCCAGGCGACTTCTCAGCGGCTGCGTTCTTTCTAGTAGCCGCTCTGGTCATACCAGGCTCTGAGCTGACGCTGCGGGGGGTGGGTATCAACCCGACCCGCACGGGCCTGCTCGACGCCTTGGGGTTGATGGGTGCGACGATAGAGGCAAGCCCACCGCGTATCGTTTCTGGTGAGCCGGTTGCCGACCTGTTTGTCAGGAGCCAGGAACTGCGAGGGACTGAAATCCGCGGTGACCTGATACCCCGAATGCTCGACGAGGTGCCAGCATTCGCCGTGGCTGCGGCCCTCGCGAAAGGCCCCACCATCATTCGGGATGCGGCAGAGCTTCGGGTCAAGGAGGTGGACCGGCTTGCCGCGCTTGCGAAAGAGCTTCGTCGTTTCGGCGTAGATGTGGAGGAGCGATCGGATGGACTGTTGCTCCGTGGACGCGCGTCCCTTTCCGGATGCGAGTGTGAGAGTTGGGGCGACCATAGAATGGCCATGGCCTTGGCTGTGGCAGGCTTGGCAGCAAAGGGCAACACAACCATCTCCGATCCACTGTGCGTCTCCAGCTCGTTCCCCGATTTTTGGGCACGGCTAGACTCGATCCTGCCAGGGGCCGCCGTTTCCTTGGAGGGGTAATGCCTTCCCGGCCGCCCGAGGGGCTATGACAAGGGAAGGGAAGCAGGGTCGGCTCGTCATCGCCGTCGACGGCCCGGTAGGGGCCGGAAAAAGCACTGCCGCACGCCTGCTGGCCGAGCGGCTTGGGTGTCGCTACATCGATAGCGGCGCGATGTATCGCGCCCTGGCCTGGAAGGCCCTTCAGATGAACGTCGATCTCCAGGATGAGCCATGCCTCATGCGCCTTATTGGCGATACCTCCATCACGTTAGAGGGCTCGGGTGACGGCCACATCGTGTTCGTCGATGGGCAGGAGGTCAGTCGAGAGATCAGGACGCCGGAGGTGGAGCAGGCCTCTTCGAATATCTCGACGCTGGCCAGCATCCGTCGCGTGATGGTAGCCCGCCAGCGGGAAATGGCGTCGCAGGGTGGGGTGGTGATGGATGGCCGGGACATCGGCACCGTCGTCTTCCCAGACGCCGATGTAAAGTTCTACCTCGAGGCTCGTTTAGAAGAGCGCGCCAAACGCCGGTACCTGGAGGCACGGAGGGCAGGTGTCGCAGGGGACCTAGAGAAATTCACCCAGGAGATCGAGATACGGGACGCCAGAGACATGGGGCGAAGCGCCTCGCCGCTGCGGAAGGCGGAGGACGCCGTGACCATCGATACCACGGATCTCAATGTTGTTCAGGTCGTTGCTGCGATGGAGAACGAAATCAATCGCAGGGTCAGGCGATCGGAGGGGTCCGCGTGACGGCCATACATTTTTTCCTTGCATTTGTGAGAAGCAGGCGTGTACTATGAACTCCGCGTTTTTACTGGGTTTCTCCGTCGAAAAGGCGATGCAGGTGGCTATCTATCGGGGAAGTCGCCTCTTCTGCCTCGTCATCGCCAAGGTCATCTTTCGCCTCCGTGTCAATGGGGCAGAATATGTTCCTCGATTGGGAGCCGCGATTGTAGCGGCCAACCACACGAGTTTTCTTGATCCCATCATCGTAGCGGTTGCGATTCGGCGTCCCGTTCACTTCATGGCCAAGGAGGAGTTGTTCCGTTTTCGCCCGTTTGGCTGGTTGCTCCGGCAGTATCAGGTTTTTCCAGTTAGCCGCCGTCGCACCGACCTGCAGGCCATGAAACGTGCCATCTCCCTCTTGCAGAGGGGGGAGGTTGTTGTTATCTTCCCGGAAGGCACTCGGGGCGACGGAGATCAATTGCGACCCGCGAGGCCGGGCATCGGATTGATTGCGGCACGATCGAAAGCACCGGTCATCCCGATGTTGCACCGCGGAACGGAGAAGATACTTCCAAGGGACGCCTGGTTTCCCAAGCCCCATCAGGTCTTGGTGAAATTCGGTGAGCCGGTCTACTTCGCGGAAGAGCGGCCGGGGGAGTGGCAGGAGCAAATCGTGAGGTTCAGCCAGACGATTATGGACCGGATCGCCGCCCTCAAAGCTGGGTCGGAGGGCGGCGTGGTATGATCGAGCGATGGGGCACATCGCCGGGGACGCTACAACAACCGAGGCACGAGAAATCGAGGGAGAGAAAACGAGAGAGATGATGACCTTCACAGAAGGAGGATCGAACGGGTATGATGCCTGAGGCGGAGAAATTGCACGAGGCGGTTTACCCATCGACGGACGATCTGGATCGTGAACTCGACGTCCAGGAATGTTCCCCGGAGATGGTCGAGCTTTACGCCCAGAGCCTACGGGAGATCGTTGAGGGGGAGATCGTTAGGGGGACCGTGCTGGAGATCAAGAACGACACGGTCCTGATCGATATCGGCTACAAGTCCGAAGGCACTATACCACTCAGGGAATTTCAGACTCTCTCCGGGGAATTTCCCATCAAGGTTGGCGACGCTGTCGACGTCTACCTTGATCAGAAAGAGGACAGTGATGGTCTCATTGTCCTCTCCAGGGAGAAAGCAGAGAAGATTAAGGTTTGGGATGACATTCGCCGGTCCTATGAGAAGGGTGAGGTAATCACCGGAACTATCTTGGGTCGGACCAAGGGCGGCTTGATGGTGGATATTGGTGTGAGGGCGTTTCTCCCCGGTTCCCAGGTAGATCTCAGGCCGGTCCGTGATCTCGACAAACTCATTGGGAAAAGCTTCCCGATGAAAGTGATCAAGCTGAATCAACGCCGGGGGAATATCGTCCTGTCTCGGCGGGAGCTATTGGAAGAGGAGAGGCGAGCCCTTAAGGACAAGACCCTTCAGTCGTTACAGGAGGGGAAGGTTATCAGGGGCAAGGTCAAAAATATCACCGAGTACGGAGCCTTCATCGACCTCGGTGGGTTGGACGGCCTCCTTCATATTACCGATATGTCCTGGGGTCGCGTGAGTCACCCTTCTGAGCTGTTCGTCGTTGGCGATGAGGTCGAAGTCGTGGTCTTGAAGTTTGATCGCGCCGCGGAGCGGGTCTCCCTGGGCTACAAACAGCGGACGAAAGACCCCTGGGAGGGCGTCGAGCAAATGTTCCCTGTCGGATCCCGGGTTCGCGGCAAGGTAGTGAGCCTCACCGACTATGGCGCCTTCATCGAGTTGGCGGAAGGAATCGAAGGGTTGGTCCATATCTCTGAGATGTCATGGACGCAACGGGTCAAACACCCTTCAAAGGTAGTGTCCGTGGGAGATCCTGTAGAGGTCATGATCCTAGATGTGGATCAGGTGAACAAGCGCATCTCGCTTGGCATGCGACAGACCGAACCGAACCCCTGGTTGTTTGTGGAGGAGCGGTACCCGGTAGGGACCCGGGTTGAGGGAACGATTCGGAACCTGACCGACTTTGGGGCGTTTGTCGAACTCGAAGAGGGGATCGACGGCTTGATTCATGTTTCAGATATGTCCTGGACCAAACGGATTCGTCACCCTTCAGAGGTCTTGAAGCGGGGTGACAAAGTCGAGGCTGTTGTCCTGCACGTGGACAAAACCAACCGTCGAATCTCCCTCGGTCTCAAGCAAAGCCAGCCAGATCCCTGGCAATCTAGGGTCCCGGACAAATACCGTGTCGGCATGGACGTAAGGGCCAAAGTGGTTCGCCTCGCGGACTTCGGTGCTTTCGTCGAGTTGGAGGACGGGGTTGAGGGGCTTTTGCACGTCTCCGAGTTGAGTCATGAACGCGTGGCGAAGCCGGAAGACATCGTCTCCGTCGGTAACGAGCTCACTCTCAAGATCATCAAGCTGGATGCTGAGGAGCGCAAGCTCGGGTTAAGTCTCCGGGCCTACCTAGACGGTCAGAGCGAGCCCGACGGAAGTGCCGATGCGCTTCTTCGGCGTCGACGTCGCCAGGATCACCGAGAAGAGGAACCTTAAACACCCCGTCGATGGCAACGATGAAACGGTTGTGGCTGGTTGTCAGCCTTGGGACGTTTACGAGCCTCGTGCTGCTATTCGGTCTAGCCTTCTGGCTTGGAAAATGGCAGCATCTCGGTGGGAGCAAGGTCGCACTGATCACCATCGAAGGAGTCATCCTAGATTCCAAGGAGGTGATCGGACAGCTCGAAAAACATCAGACGAACCCCTCCGTGAAGGCAATCGTTCTGAGGATCAACAGTCCCGGCGGCGGTGTGGCCCCCTCTCAAGAGATTTATGAGGAAGTCGTAAAGGCCCGCGAGATCGGCAAGAAACCCGTGGTTGCGTCTATGGGAAGCCTTGCCGCCTCGGGTGGCTATTACATTGCCAGCGCCGCGGATGTCATTGTAGCGAATCCGGGCTCCGTCACCGGAAGTATCGGGGTTCTCATCCAGGTCCCCAACATCTCCGGGCTCTTACAAAAGATCGGCGTACGGTCGGTGGTGGTCAAGAGCGGTGAACACAAGGACCTTGCCTCGCCAACCAGAGAGATGACTGAGGCGGAGCGAGAGATTCTCCAGCGGCTGTTGGATGATGTCCACGGCCAGTTTATCGACGTTGTGGCAAAAACCAGAAAGTTGGATCGAAGGAAGGTTGAGGCACTCGCTGATGGGCGAATTTTCAGTGGCCGTGAAGCTAAATCGCTCGGATTGGTAGACCAGCTGGGAAATCTTCAAGATGCCATATACCGGGCGGCGAATTTGGCCGGGATTCCAGGGAAGCCGATAGTGATTCAGGAGCGAAAACGACGGTTCCTCCCTTTGGATCTTCTAAACCGGGCAGCGCTCTTTAACATCGATTTACCCGCCAACCCCTTTTCGATCCTTTCCCTGGACTACCTTCTCCGGTGATGGATTTCTGACCGGGTCACTGCGTGCATGCAATTATTAGGTACAAAGGAGACATGAGCCATGACGAAAGCCGACCTCGTGGAACTGGTCGCTGCCCGTGTTCATCTTACAAAGAAAGACACGGAGGTTGTCATTGATAGCATCCTCGATAGCATCTCCAGGGCGTTGTCGTCCAAAGATGATGGCAAGGTAGAGCTTCGCGGATTCGGCAGTTTTCGCGTCCGCGAACGCCGCGCCCGGCAAGGTCGAAACCCACAGAGTGGGGCAGCGGTTCAAGTCCCTCCGAAGCGAGTTCCGTTCTTTAAGCCGGGAAAAGAACTGAAAGCGCTCGTCGACAGCTAACCAGGGAAGCCCCCCCAAAGACCGGGGATGCCTCTGTGTGAGCCACGCCGGCCAAGCGGTGTGACGACTCTTCCCTCCAATGATGGAGTCGGAGTGGCCCAGCACCAGCGTCGCCGAGATCAGTCAATGTCTCTTCTGGTTTGCCATTTCTCATAGAAGTGCGTGATCTCATTTTTGCTTTGTCGACCGATCTACCACTGTATTTTCTTCCTCCCGGCGTTACGTCGGACAAGCACTCCTGAAAACCCCCTTCCCCGGAACTTCGCGATTGGCGGTGCCCCCTTTTGGGGGGAGGTTGCACCAGGTGTGAAGAGTATGCTCATACGTCATCCGCGGGATCAGTTGCGAAGCGCGCGGGGAATGGTTGTATTGATAGAGTGCGGGCGTTCTGAAATTCTGTGAGGTCCTGCTACAAAATATGTCTTGCGAGAGCATCTGCGTGATGTTAGATTGGAATATAAAGGCCCGTGGTTCCGGACCTTGCGCGGAATCGATCGATAGTCCTGTTTTCGTCGAGGCTGTGCCGCCGGTGGGGTAGGGCTGCAAATGTGGCTCATTATGGAGGAGAACGTAGGCGTGGATAAACATCATGGAGAGCTGTCAAAAAGTGGAATTCTGTTATCGAGAGGCCTCGCGCTGAGGAGGCTGCCATGATGATCAAGATGACGGTGCGAGGTATCGCCCTGGATCCCATCACCAACATGCCGATCATTATCTTGAAGGATCCAGATGAGCGGCGTGCTCTCCCGATCTGGGTAGGAATATTTGAGGCGAATGCCATCGCGCTGGAGCTTGAGAAGGTGTCCACACCTAGGCCGATGACGCACGATTTGCTCAAGAATATTTTGGAGGGCCTTGGAATCACCGTGAAGCAGGTCATCGTGAACGACCTAAAGGAGAATACCTTCTACGCAATGATCGAGCTAAATCACAACGGCAGCGTGATTACCATTGACGCGCGACCGAGTGATGCGATCGCCTTGGCCTTGCGCGTCAATGCGCCGATTTTTGTTACTGAGAAGGTGGTGGCGCAGGCAAAGAATATCGAGGTGTCCGAAGAGAAGGAAGAAACAGATAGGTGGAAAGAATGGCTCGAGAATCTTAAACCGGAGGATTTCGGCAAATATAAGATGTGACCCCCGCCAAGTCCACAGATCGAATTACGAGTGGGCTCACCATCGCACAATCCTGTTGCTCGCGAGAACCCAGGAGATCCGACGGGACATTTGTATCATTTCAAAGCGCTTTACAAGGGCTCGCTGCAAGCCATTTGTACAGATCAGTCCGGCTTGTCCTGGTAAGAACCGCCGCGTTCAAGAACCTCACCATTTTGGCGTAAATAGGGGAACGACGACATTCACGGCTTGCGTTACTTAGGCCAGGCTCAAGAGATCTGACAACATAATAGCGCCGCAATAGTCGATCGAGATGGGTCTGGGGAAGGGTGTGTTACGGGGGAGTAGAGGGGATGGGCGTACAGAGGGGTAGTGGGGTGATTCGTGGAGAAGGTAATTTATATAGTTTACATAACATTCCTTATATGACATTTATGCACAATATCTAATTCTCCCGCCCCCCCGCCTTCGCACATCTAGACGTACCTAGACTTAAGCCCTTCAACGCCTCTCCAACAAGCCCCATCCGCCTTCACCCCCCCCCCCCCCATCTGTCCAACCC
>JACQQF010000082.1 GCA_016207095.1 Candidatus Methylomirabilota bacterium
ATCCAGCGAGGCTGGGCCGGCCTACGGGAGATGACGCCCGATGAGCTGGCCATCGTTGGTCCGGTTCCGGAAACTCAGGGATTCTTTGTCGCCGCCGGCTTCTCCGGCCACGGCTTCATGCACGCGCCCGCGATCGGCAAGGTCATGGCCGAACTGATCCTGGACGGGAAGGCATCAACGATCGACATCTCGGCCCTCAGCCTTGAGCGGTTCCGGATGGGACGACTAGTTCCGGAGCGAGCGGTCTTCTAGTGCCGTTCCAACTAACTTCGCCTAGCCTCGTTGCTGGCCCCGGCGCGCTCCCTGCGACGTACCTGACGCTGTACACCTCAGTCGGCTCCGGGGCCAGCGCCTTGCTATGCTCGTTTCTTGGCCCGGCACACTGCGCCCCAACTTAGGCCGAAATAGTTGGAGGAGCACTAGTGAAACCGGTCCTGGTATTTCAGCACATCTGGTGCGAGACGCCCGGCATCTTTCTCGATCTGCTCCGCGAGCAGAAGCGCCCGATCCAGACGGTGAAGCTGTACGAGGGCGAACAGCCGCCTGATGACCTCTCGCCCTTTGCTGGGCTCCTGGTCATGGGCGGGCCGATGAGCGTCAATGATGAGACAGACTACCCCTGGTTGAAGGCAGAGGATCGCATCCTGAAAGAGGCCCTGGCGCTCGACGTCCCCACGCTTGGTATCTGCCTCGGGTCGCAGCTCATTGCAAAGGCAGCCGGGGGAGCAGTCCGGCGTGGGCCGCTCAAGGAGATCGGCTGGTACCCGGTCCGGCTCACGGCGGCGGCGCGGCACGATCGACTGTTTCGCGAGTCCCCCGAGACGATCGAGGTGTTCCAGTGGCACGGGGAGTACTTCGACACGCCCCCGGGTGCCGTGAACCTGGCCAGCTCGGACCTCTATTCGTGCCAGGCCTTCTCAATCGGTCAGAATGTCTATGGCCTGCTGTTCCACCTCGAAGTGACCAGCGCGATGGTTGCGGAGTGGGTTGCCACGTTTGGAGAAGAGTTGAGGGGCGTGAAGGGGTCTATTCGGCCAGAAGCGATCCTCGAGCGGCTTCCACAGCGGATGGACGAGCTGAATCGGCAGGCCCGGACGGTCTTCGCCCGCTTCTGCGAGCGCCTCAGATGATGAGGACGGAGGCCCTAAGTGTTAGGTTCACCAAGTCCAGACTTCATACCTGAACATTGCACTTGGGACATGGCGCCGCGAGAGACCAGGGTGCGGCTCGTTAGGGATTTTGCTTGACACAAAACGACGTCCTGAATAGACTGTCGCGGTCTCCGGCGCCTTTTCGGAGGAAACATGCCCGAAGACTGGGTTCATTTCTAGACAATCTATCGAATTGAAAGGATTGAATGTGCGTCGCCCGCCAATGCAATTCGACGCCCCGGTGCTCGACGAGACGAGCACCGACTGGCCCCGCTTCAGCGTCATATCGTCAAGCTACGACGTGTCCGGCCGTCGCGAGATCGACTATCAGGGCCCAGAGCTTGGGTTGATCCTCCGTTCAGGCGGGCCGACGCACGACGTGCTCCGAATGGAGGACGGCCGGACCGAAAGGTTCACCTTTCGCCCTGGCCAGGTTCTGCTCATCCCCGCCGGTGAGCGCGTTCGAGGGTACATACAGGGTGGCGGCGCCACCATCAGAAATGCGCTCCTCCTGGCCGAGTCTGACTGGATCGCTTGGGCGAGCGGCGGGGAGTTTGAGCTCCCACACCTTGGGCTGAGATGGTCCGCCGATCTCGGAAATCCGCTGATCGTCGAAGCGATGGTTGCCCTGGAGCGCGAGACGCAGCAGCCCGGCCCCATGGGCCGGACCTATGCTGAGAGCCTCGCGCTGGTGATCCTGACCGAGGTCGCGCGGCATCACGCGGTCCGCCCCGCCGAGGTTTCGCGATCGGATGGAATCGCTCCGCGTCGCCTGCGCCGGGTCATCGACTACATCGAGGCGCACCTGGGCGAGGACATATCGCTCCTGGACCTCGCCGTCGAAGCGGGCGTGAGCCGGGTGCACTTCGTCAGGCAGTTCAAGCGGCTGGCCGGTCTCTCCCCCCATCAGTACGTGCTCAGACGGCGAGTCGAGCGCGCCGCGGCGCTCCTCAAGGACCAAGACGCCTGCCTCAAGGCGCTCGCGCACGAGGTCGGCTTCTCCAGCCAGTCGCACCTGACCTCGGCCTTCCGACGTGTCTACGGCACCACCCCGGGTGCTTACCGGCACCGGCGCACGCTCCCCGAATAAAGCCCTCCCTTCGATTCCTTCCTGATACGAAATGATCTGTTTTTGAAAGACTGCTTCGTGCGGCGCATGACATATTGCAAGGCACTCCCGAACACTGATCGGTCCCGGGACGTGAACGCCCGGTACCCTATCCTGTGAGGTAATAGTGCTGGAGACAGACTGGCCAGGTTGGACGGGAGGAGCGACCGAAGAGGCGAGGCGATCGCCGCCAGATTTGCGTAGACCTGTGGACTTGAATAAGGAAGCTTGACAGGAGGGGAAACCTGGGCCTCGTGTCCCCTTTTCCATTTTCCACGCCACATTTACACTCCTCACGCAGGGGATCGAACCGCTCTCGGAAGCCAAGGGCGCGGGGGGACTTGCGACCTGACGACCGCGCAACCCGTCGGATTCAGACGCCTTTCTTTATTCCTGTCCCCGATGATTGGAAGCCCTCCTCATCGTTGAGTTTCGTGGCATAGGCGTTGCACCGAACTTCGTTCTCCGTTGATCTGCCCAATCGTCTCGACGTGACTAGGCGCTCGTCTCAAGCACTTACCGGCCTGTGGGCACAGCGGTTGTTCTTAGTGAGCGGCAACTTGGGGAGGATCTTTGAGTTGCAGCAGGTATATTGTGACGGTATGATGCCCGGATGCCAGAGTCATCGTCGGTGCCGACCCGGACTATGAATGGGGTGGTATTCGCAGCCGCGCTCTTGGTGCTCGTCGCCAGCGCTCCGCTGCTGCTCGACGAGGGTGATGACGGCCACGAGGACGCTAACCTCACGCTCGGTCCCGCTACAGGATGGCTCCTGCCCCTGGCGCTTCCTGGAGAATTCGTCCGCACCCGCCCGATCCTACCGCGCCCTTCTCTGCCCGCCGGTTTGGGCTTCTGCCCTCGATCCCCGCCGAAGAGCCGCCTCGTCACCTAGGCTATCTCTTTCGCGTCTGAGCTCAGGCGGCTGTACTGGTGCGCCACTCCGCCGCGATCCTCCTGGATTCCGGGGAAGAGGTATTCACGGTGGCGCTATCAAAATGGGGATAGATTCTTCCAATGCGTGACCGGTCGAATGGCGATGCGAAACCTGGACCCCTTGACTCACCCTGGGAGAGACCATGAGATCAGTTTTAGTCGTCGATGACGATCATGGGATGCGGTCAACGCTCTCCGAGCTTTTTGAACAAGAGGGCTTCGCTGTCTGTACGGCTGAGCGGGTTCGAGAAGCCGTGGAGAAGGCCGAGGAGAAACTCCACGATATTGCGATTATCGACCTAAGGATGGGAGAAGAGGACGGGCTCGATGTCCTGAAAGCCGTGAAGCGGGCCAACCCAAACGCCCTAGTGATCGTTCTCACCGGCTATGGCAGCATTGACTCGGCGGTCGAGGCCATGAAGCTCGGCGCCTCCGATTACCTGACAAAGCCGGTCGATCTGGCGAAACTCCTTCAGAGGATCCGGACGGCTCAAGAGCAGATAAGTCTCCAGAAGACGGTCAAACACTCCCCCCATCAGGTGCAAGAGCAGCACGATCCGATTGGCTTCGTCGTATCTAACCCGAAGATGCGTCAAGTTATAGACAGGGCCCTCCAAGTGGCCGGAACCAACGCTACCGTCCTGATCCAAGGCGAGAGTGGGACGGGGAAGGAGGTCCTCGCCAGGGCGATCCACATGTGGAGCCCTCGGGCCGATCACCCCTTCATCGCGATCGACTGCGCCACATTGCCGGAGCCCCTCTTGGAGAGCGAACTGTTCGGCCATATGAAAGGGGCTTTCACCGGCGCCATAGTAACAAAGAAAGGCCTCTTCGAGGAAGGAGATGGTGGAACCATCTTCCTGGACGAGCTGGAGGCCATGCCGCTCTCCACTCAGGTGAAGCTCCTCAGGGTTCTTCAGGACCAAGTGATTCGACGAGTGGGAGGAACGAAACCCGTCCAGATCAACATCCGGATTTTGGCGGCAGCAAACCGGGACCTGAAGCACCTGGTCGAAAAGGGGGCTTTTCGAGAGGACCTCTACTATCGGATCAATGGCATTGTCCTAACGATCCCACCGTTGAGGGAGCGCGGAGAGGACATCATTGCCTTAGCTAACCATTTCCTAAGGCAACACACCACCCGCGCGGGGAGGGAGATGAGGGGGATCTCTGCCGGAGCAATGCAGCTACTCGCCACGTATCCTTGGCCTGGGAACGTCCGGGAGCTTGAAAAGGTCATCGAGCACGCCATCGTTTTTGGCCGTTCAGACTTCATCATACCGGAGGACCTTCCGCAGAGGCTGCTAGGCATGGTCACCCCCCAAAATTCACCTTTCGACAAGAGTTTGACACTTGTCGAGTTGGAGAGGTCCCACGTTTTGGCTGCTCTGCACGAACATGGCTGGAATAGGACAAAAGCAGCCAAGGCGCTCGGGATCACTCGGGCAACCTTATGGAGAAAGCTGAAGGTCTTCAGGATCAGTGATCCTGATTAATGTTCGATTATGAGACGATGAACATCACTCAATGCGTTTCATTGTGCACCGCCTTGGCTGTCCGGCCGGTAGCCCTCGCACTTCTCTGATCAATCTATCTCACTAATAACAAAACTTCCGCCGGTTTTCTTCAAGGTATTCCGCTTTAAGGAGTACGTGGCATCGGTTTTGCTTATAGCTACAGAGAATATCTCTCATCAACTCTGCTCAGAGCTCGGATGGGCGAGGTGTTCACCCCCGGCCCCTCCCTGTCGGGCGGACCGACCCTAAACCCTACCCCAACCCTAGTGGGGAGAGGAGGATTACATGAGCACGAAGTGGAGAGTTCGACTAACGGGCGCGGCCTTGACCGTCCTTGTGGCGGGGCTCGTGTCGCTCCTGTCCGTGTCGGTCAGGGGCGCGGGTGGCCTGCTCCCGGGGTTGGCCGTGGCCGATCCGCCGCCGGCCAACGTCCCGAAGGCCGACTGCGGGCCGACCGACCATGTGGAGAGCGGCCTGCAGGGGCAGACCACGATCGCCGAGCGCTTGAGCCTTGATTCGCAGACGGCGTACAACTGCAATACGGAGCTGGTCGGCCAGTACGCGGGCGAGGGGGCGAGCTGGCAGCTCGCCTGGTTCGATGACTGCGCCTACTACGACACGGCCAACAACGCCGCAAACCCGGCCACAAACCCGACCTTCAACCCGATGGTGCACCCGGGGACGATCGTCATCGATGCGTCGGACCCGACCAACCCGCAAATGACGGCGAACCTCACCGATCGCGCCATGCTCGATCCCTGGGAGTCCTTGAAGGTGAACAAGAAGCGCAAGCTCCTCGGTGCCACCAAGGGCCCCGGCGGGGCGACGACGATAGTGGGGGGGTTCCCGGACTCGCAGTTCAGCTTCTACGACATCAAAACCGACTGCCGCCACCCGAAGCTGCTGTCCGATGTGGACGTGCCGGGGCACATTGGGCACGCCGGTGAATTCGCGCCGGATGGGAAGACGTACTACGGGACGTCCCTCGCGGGCCACTTCACCGCAATGGACATCTCTGACCCCACCAACCCACAGCCGCTGATGCCGACCATTCGGCTGAACAACACCGCGGCCGATGTCCCGCCAGGGCCATCCCCAACCCCCGGCTACTACGTTTTCCATGACATCACGATCAGCGACGACGGCAACCGGCTCTACGCGGCGAATTTTGGCAATGCGCTCGGTGGCCGTCCCAACGGGCTCGTGATCGTGGACGTGAGCGAAATCCAGAACCGGCTCCCCAATCCGCAGATCCACATCGTCAGCACGCTCTTCTGGGCCGACGGGAGCCGCGCCGCGCAAGTGGGCCAGCCGGTGCGGATCAAGGGCAAGCCGTACGTAGTCTTCGCGGACGAGAACGGCAATCGGGCCGCCTCCTGCCCGCTGGGCTGGTCGCCATTCGGCATGGCACGGATCATTGATATCAGCGACGAGACGAACCCGACAACCGTCTCGACGCTCATGCTCGAGATCAACGACCCGGTCAATTGCACGGTGGGGCTGCTCGATCAGGCGTTCGGCGGCTTCTCGTACGACAGCCACTACTGCACGGTGGACGATCCGAACAACGCGAAGCTGGCCGCCTGCGGGCACTTCGCGTCGGGCCTGCGGGTGTTCGACATCCGCGATCCTTCCCACCCGAAGGAGATCGCCTACTACAAGCCGCCCGCGCAAGGCACCGTGCTCCGGCCGGGCTCGCAGTTGGGCCGAGCAAATGCGACCACGGGAGTAATCCGCGATCGGACGACGGACTGGGCGACGTCAAACGTCCGGTTCGTGCACAACAGCCCCGGGGACTACCAGATCTGGTTCACCAGCCAGGACAACGGCTTCCAGATCGTGCGGTTGACGGACCGGCTCTTGGCGCTCACTGGGCTGGATAAGTTCGAGCAGGATCATCCGGGCAACCAAAACTAGCGCGCTGCGGCTGTAGGCTTACACGGCGTCGCATTAAACGCCGCGGGAGGGGCCGGGGCTACCCCGGCCCCTCCCGTTTGCGTCACCGCGCAAAGGACACCCATGCTCAGGCGTCGCGCCATCGTGTCGGCGGCGATCGCCATACTCGTCCTCGCAGGCCTCTACCTCGTCTTCCGCTCGTCGGGAAACGGCAATGTCCCGCCGCAGCCAAGGGCCTATCAGCTTGCCATCCGCAGCCGGCGTGTGGCATCCGGGTCAACCGTGCTCGAGGCGAGGCAGGGCGACCCCATCACCATCGGCGTGACGACCGACAGCGCCGGGATGATCTCCATCCACGGCTACGAGCAGATGGTTGATGTGAAGCCGGGCCAGCCCGTGACGCTTGCGTTCACGGCGGACCGCGCCGGACGCTACGCCGTAGACCTGCACGGCGCCGACAATTCCCACACAGAGGTCGCCGCCCTGGAAGTCCAACCGCGATGAAACACGCTGTCGCCCGTGCGGCCTGGGTCACCCTGGCGGCGCTGCTCGTCCCCGACGCGGCGCTCGCCCATCTCTTCGTCCAGCCGTACATCCTGCCGGTGCCGGTCTGGATGTACCTCTATGGGTCGGTGGCCACCCTTGTCGTCTCGTTCGCCATCATCTGCTACTTCATCGGTGTCCCGGTAACAGGGTCGGTACACCCGACAGTCGCCGCACCGCCTGTCGCGAACGTGAACGGCGTCCTCGGACGGCCGGTCCTGGGCCTCGCGAGGGTAATCGCGGTCGGCTGCCTGCTCCTCACGATCGTCGCCGGGCTCATCGGCACGCAAAATTCGCTCACGAACATCAACATGACCCTCTTCTGGATCGTATTCCTGCTCGGGTTCACGTATCTGACGGCCGTCATCGGGAACGTCTACGAGCTGATCAACCCGTGGAGGAGTCTGGTCCGCTGGGCGGAGCGGCTAGGCCTGGACCTCTCGAAGCCTCGCATGACCTACCCCGAGGACCTGGGCTACTACCCGGCGTTCCTCTTCTACGTGGCGCTCATCTGGATCGAGTTGTTCGCCAACGTGACCACGTACAGGCTGTCGCTTGCGCTCCTGGTCTACACCCTCCTCACAGTCGCGGGGGCGTGGCTCTTCGGCCAGCAGGCCTGGTTCCGCTATGGCGAGCTCTTCAGCGTCTTCCTCGGCTTGGTGGGCAGGCTGGCGCCGGTGGAGTACCGGTCCAACCCGGCGCCGGGTCAGGCCTTCGGGGTGCGGCTGCGGTGGCCGTTCGCCGGCGCCCTCGAGCAGCGCCCCGAGCACATGAGCCTCGTCCTTTTCGTCCTCTTCATGCTCTCATCGACCACCTATGACGGCATCCGCGATACGATCATCTGGGTCACCCTCTTTTGGAAGCACCTCTGGGCGCTGCTCCAGCCGTTCTGGGGCATCAGCCTGATGCAGGCCTACCCCAGGCTGCTGAAGTGGTACTTCGTCTACCAGCGTCTGGGCCTGCTGCTGTCGCCGTTCGTTTACCTCGGGCTCTATCTGGCCATCCTTGCCTGGGCGAAGGCGGCCGCGCGCAGCCCGATCCCGCTCCGCACGCTCGCGCTCGAGTTCGCCTACTCGCTCATCCCCATCGCGTTCGTCTATCACGTCACGCACTACTTCACGCTCGTGCTGGACCAGGGACCGAACCTGCCGCGGCTCTTCTCGGATCCGTTCGGCTTCGGCTGGAACCTGCTCAGGCTCGCCCCGCCCGTCGACCGGCTGCCGATCGGCATGGGCTTCATCTGGCACACGCAGGTCGCCTTGATCCTGGGCGGGCACATCGTGAGCGTCTACCTGGCGCACGTGATCGCCCTGCGGGTCTTCCCGACCCAGCGGCGGGCCGTGGCGAGCCAGATCCCGATGCTCCTTCTGATGGTCCTGTATACGGCGATCGGGCTCTGGGTGCTCTCGCTGCCGATCGCGGCGGGGATCCCGAGGTGAGCGCGTCTAGTGCTCCTCCAACTATTTCGCCCTAACTTGGTAGGACACTGTGCCGAATCACGGGGGCGCGATTCAGCGGTTCAGAAGCTAGAAACAGAGAGCTAGAGCTAACGAAGGGAGAATCCACCGGTTCAACGGCCGAAAGAGGTTCCCCATCCGCATCCTTGCTGCTGTTCGACGGTTCGACTTCAGGATCCTGATCACCGGCGCGCTGATTGCCTGGGTGTCCGGTTCGTTCTGGCTGGGATCGCGCTATCCCTCGCTGCAGGGCAAGGCCAGCGGAGACCCCAACGAAGCGCTCTCTACACCGCTTGGCTTCGAGCGGTTCTTCCCCGAGCCGCCGCCCGATCAGACGCTCAGGCACATCGGCTGGACGACCATGGAATGGGCGGTGACCAACCGCCAGGGCATGACCTTCGGCCTGCTCCTCGCCGCCGGCATGCTGACCATCATCCCCCTGCTTCCGCGTCCGCGCGGTGGGAAGCTGGCGGGGGCTATCCAGGGGATGGCGATCGGGACGCCACTCGGCGTCTGCGTCAACTGCGCGGCGCCCATCAGCCAGGGCATGCTCAAGGCCGGCAGCCGGATCGAGGTCGCACTGGCGACACTCTTCAGCTCGCCTACTTTCAACGTCATCGTGCTCGGCATCGTGGTCTCGATCTTTCCATGGTACCTGGCGACGCTGAAGATCGTGACCGGTTTGCTGATGGTGCTGGTGGTCGCCCCATGGCTCGCGAGGCTCGCCGATCGGCCGGGTTGGAGCCGGCCGATTCATGAGCCTCCGCGCCTTCCTGGCCTGAGGGTCTTCCGGTGGCTCGAGTCGGTCCTGGGCACGCCAACTCTTCGCGAATCAAGCGCGAGCCAGCGGCCGCAGGGATTCTTCCGGGCGCTCGTCTGGGTGCTGCTGCACTTTCCCAGGAACCTGTGGTGCGTCACCGTCGTGGCGCTGCCTCTGATGCTGCTTGCCGGGCTCTTCGGTGCCGTGCTGGCCGAGCTGCTGCCGTGGAACTCTCTGTTGCATCTGGCCCGGCTCGACGGCTGGGTGAAGAACGGGGCGTTGCTGCTGGTGGCGACGGCCTTCGGCGTGCTCCTGCCGGTGCCCATGGCCTTTGATGTGATCGTCTGCTCGGTGCTGCTGAACTCCGGCATGCCGGTTCACATCGTGGCAGCGCTGTTGGTCACGCTTGGGGTCTACAGCGTGTACGCGTGGAGCCTGCTGGGCGCGACATTGTCCTGGCGCATTGCAGGCCTCGCGGCGGTGGTAGTGTTCGCGATGGGCATTGCCGCAGGCGCGGCCGCAGGCGTGCTGGACCAGTGGCATGAGATACGCCAGGCGCAGCAGACCGGGCAGTTGGCGGCCCTGCCTACGCCGAAGCCACAACGGCTGGTGCCGCCATCCGGCCTCGCGGCGAGCGAATTGCGGAGGATGGCGCGTCCTGCGACGCCGATGCAACGAATCATGGCGGCCGATGGTCTCGAACTTTGGTACGCCCCCTTCGAGGGCGCCAGCGCGAAGCGCGGTGAGAAGCCATTCACCCGGATTGACGGTTCGCTTCTGGGCTTCAAACGGCTGGCCTTGCCGCGGCCTTACCAGACAATGCAGCCGGGCGTCATGCATCTCGGCGCCCTGGCGGCGGGCGACGTCAACGGTGACGGCTGGCCGGACGTGGCGGTCGGCACCGCATCCGGCGTGCTTCTGTACGAAAACCTCGGCGGTCGCTTCGCCTTGCAGCAGATCGATTTCCCGCCGATGCGCGATTGGGCCATCTGCGACGTGGCGCTGGTGGACCTCGATGGCGACGGCGCGCTGGACCTGTTCTTTTCAGCGTGGATGCAGGGCAGCCACATTCTTTACAACCGGCGCGGCGAGTTCTCCGGTGCAGCGCACGTCGAGCTGCCCCGATCCAGCGAGACGTGCGTGGCCGCCGCGGCGTTCGCCGATGTGGATCGCGACGGCGATCTGGACATCGTGACCGGCGCCGCAACCTTCCAGTCGTGGTTCTTCTATCCGTCGCCGGCCGTCAACCGCCTGTGGCGGAACAACGGGGGAGTGTTCACACCGGAGACCCTGCCCGGCCCGGAGGGTGACACGCTCAGCCTGCTGTTCACGGACTTGAACGGCGACGGCTGGCCGGACCTGCTCGTCGGCAACGATTTCGACGAACCCGACCGCATTTTCATGAACCAGTCCGGCACATTGGTCCCGCTGAAAACGCGCGAGAGTCCCATTCCTTACTCGACCACGACGACTATGACCTTCGATTCGGGGGATCTCGACAACGACGGCCGTCTCGAGCTCTACATCGGCCAGATCGCCATGGGACGTATGACTGAATTGCCCAAACGGCTAGCGCCGCCGGTGTCGAGCTGCGGCATCTTTCCCGAGATGGCGGACCGGGCGCGGTGCGACGCGCTCGTCCGTTTCCAGGCTGCCGTCACCCGTGGCCGTGATACCTGGAGCATCGGCTCCTGCAAAGAGCTGACCGACCCCGCCGAGCAGCGGGACTGCGCGGTGACTGCCTACCACTGGCAGCGTATCCTGGTGCGGCTGCCGGCGGTCGGCGCGGACAAGGCAGCGATCATGGCCGAATGCGCGAAGATTCCGTCGGACTTCGTGACCATGCATGACGTATGTGTCGCCATGGCCGCAAGTCCCATGGACTACAATAAGTCCCACAAGACGCTTCCCGACGAACTGCCCTCCGTCGCTCATACCAATCTGCTCTTTACTCCAGACGGCAACGCTTACCGGGACGTGACGGGGAAGTGGCGTGCCGGGTACGGCGGATGGACCTGGAACGCCAAGTTCGCCGATCTGGACAACGACGGCTGGCAGGACCTGTTTATCGCGCAGGGTACGCGGCTGCGCCTACGCAATCCTTCGATCGTTCTCTACCACAACAAGGCTGGCGGCGGCTTTGAGGAAACGACGCGCGCGGCCGGGCTGCAGGATCACTCGCCGACCGGCGCATCCCTGCTCCTGGATTACGACCTCGACGGCGATCTGGACCTCATTACGTACCCCTTCCAGTTGACGCCTGTCGCGTGGCGCAACGATTCGCCCGCGGGCCCTGGATTCGAGATGAGGCTGGATGACCGGCGCACGCCCAACCGCTACGGTATAGGCGCCCGCGTGGAGATCCGCGCGCCGGATGGCCGGCAGCAGGTCCGCGAGATCAAGGCCAGCGGCGGCTACCAATCGCACGATGTTCTCGTCGCGCGATTCGGACTTGGCGACTGGCCCTCAGTGGCTTCCATCAGGGTCGTGTGGCCGGATGGGAAGACCCAGGAATTGGCGGGAGCAGCGCTGAAGCCTGGGCGCTACACGCTCATTCGTGGCGCGCGATGAGAATCTGACGGGAATCCCTTGGAGCCCAACCCGCCGCCCAATGTCTTTGACCAACCTCATCGGAAGGCGCGCACAGGCATAGGCGAAGACGGCGGGCACGGACTCGACTTTGTTCAGGCCGACCGTGCAAGGAAGAATTCCACTTATGTCAACCCTAGCTGTTAGGCCACCCCTACTTACTAATCGCCGCATTAATGCGCGCGTAGTGATTACGGGCGCCCTGATCGCCACGATATGCGCGATTTTCTGGCTGGGCTCGCGGTATCCTTCTCTGCAGAGCAAGGCTGGCGCCGATCCGGATGAATCCCTGTCGACGCCGCTCGGTTTCGAGAGCCACTTTCCTGAGCCGAGGGCTGACCAGAAGTTCAAGCGCATCATCTGGACCGCAGCGGAATGGGCCGTTACCAACAAGCAGGGAATGACGTTTGGCGTGCTGCTGGCTGCCGGGCTGCTGACGGTGGTGCCGCTGCTGCCACGGCCGCGGGGCGGGAAATTCGCCGGCTCGGTGCAGGGCATGCTGATTGGCGCGCCCTTGGGCGTGTGCGTGAACTGCGCGGCGCCGATTGGCCAGGCCATGCTTAAGGGCGGTAGTCGCGTCGAAGTCGCCCTGGCGACAATGTTCTCCTCACCCAGTTTCAACGTGATCGTGCTGGGCATGCTGTTCACGTTGTTCCCATGGTATTTGGTGTGGCTGAAGCTCGCGACCAGTGTGCTGATGGTGTTGGTCGTGGTGCCGCAACTGTCACGGCAGGCCGACCGACCCGGATGGCGAAAGCCTCTCCAAACGCCCGCGCTGCTCCCGGGCCTGCGCATTTTTCAGTGGATGGAATCGGCCTTCGGGAAGATGTCGGAAGCCTTGTTGACGCCGGCGGGAGACCGGCCCAAGGGATTGTTCCATACGCTGGGCTGGGTCCTGATGCGGTACTCGAAGAATCTCTGGACGGTGATCCGCCTGTCGCTGCCCCTCATGGTGCTTGCCGGCCTGATGGGCGCCGCGCTGGTGGAATTGCTGCCATGGTCGCGCATCGCACAAATCGCCCAGGTCGAAGGCTGGATACCGAATGCGGCAGTCCTTCTCCTCGTCGCCGGGTTCGGCACGCTCCTGCCGGTGCCGATCGCGTTCGATGTGATCGTCTGCGCGGTGCTCTGGGATGCCGGCGTGCCGATGTATGTGGTGGCTACGCTCCTGGTCACGCTGGGCATCTACAGCGTCTATCCCTGGAGCCTGATCGGCACGACGCTTTCGTGGAGGATTGCAACTCTCGCTGGCGCGGCGGTCTTGACGCTGGGCGTCGCGGCCGGAGCGACGGCTGGCGTGGTGTATCGCTGGCATGACCTAAGCACCATTCGTCAAGCGGCCGCGATATTGGGGGAACTGCCGGCTTCCAAGCCGCAACGCATGGTCCTGCCGCCGGGTCGTCCCGGCGCGGAGCTGCGGGGTCTCGCCCCGGCATTGCCGGCCTCAAAACGGGTGGCGGCGACGAATGAGCTTGAATTATGGGGCGCCCCCTTCGTCGCTGTCGCGGCAAAAGGTGGCCCGACGCCCTTCACCCGAGTTGAGGGCGCGCTCGTCGGATTCGATCGGCTGGCGCTGCCGCGGCCATACCAGTTGATGCAGCCAGGCCCGATGCACTTGGGCGGCATGGCGGCCGGCGACATCAATGGCGACGGCTGGCCGGATGTTGCGGTCGGGACAAATTTCGGCCTGTTTTTGTATCTGAATCTGGGTGGCCATTTTGCACTGCAGCAGATTGACTTCCCGCCGATGCGCGACTGGATCATCTCTGTCGACGCGTTGATGGATCTGGATGGGGATGGTGCATTGGATCTTTTCTTCTGCGCTTGGATGCACGGCTGCCACATCCTTTTCAACCGTGGCGGTTCGTTCTCCAGTGCAGCGCACGTGGAGCTGCCGCGGTTCGACGAAACGGCTGTCACCGCCGTGGCGTTCGCGGACCTGGACCGTGACGGCTATCTGGACATTGTGACGGGGGCCAGCACTTCCGAGCCCCGGTTCTTCTATCCGGCGTCGGCCGTCAACCGCCTGTGGCACAACAAGGGTGGAGGAAAGTTCGAGCTGGAAGCGCTGGCGGGCCCGGAAGGCGACACCCTGACCCTGTTGTTCACCGATCTAAACGGCGACGGGTGGCCTGACCTGTTCGTCGGCAATGATTTCGACGAGCCGGACCGCATATATCTGAACGACCATGGCAAGCTACGTCCCGTCAAGGCAGCCACAAACCCGATCCCGCGCTCCACTACGACAACCATGTCGGCGGACGCAGGCGACCTGAACAACGACGGCCGCTACGAACTCTACATCGGCCAGATCGCCATGGGCACCCCGAGCGAAATGGCCAAACGTCTGGCGCAGCCGGTTGGAAGCTGCGACATCTACGCGGACGTGGCGGAACGGTCGCGCTGCAACGTTGCGGCCCGCTTCCAGCTCACGTCCGTCAAGGCACGAAACCTGAACAGCGTCGAACCCTGTGTTGAGCTGACCGATCCGGTGCAACGGCGGGACTGCGTGGTGACGTCCCATCATTGGTTCCGGGTACTTGCGCGCCTGCCGGCGCTTGGCGCCGATAAGGCGAAAGTGCTGGGCGAGTGCGCGAAGATTCCGCCCGACTTCGGGACCATGCATGACGTCTGCGGGACCATCGCCCTAAGCGAAATGGACAACGAGGAATCCGAGGTCACCTACGCGGATGAGCTGCCTTCGGTCAAGCACACCAACCTCCTCTTTACGCCGGAGGGGAAAGGCTTCCGGGATGTGACGGGAGACTGGCATGCCGCCTTCGGCGGCTGGACCTGGAACGCCAAATTCGCGGACCTGGACAACGACACGTGGCAGGATCTCTACGTCGCGCAGGGCTCGCGGCTGCGTCCGGGCAGCGTGTCCGCCACGTTCTACCACAACCGGTATGGAAGGACCTTTGAGGAAGCGACCAAGCGCTTCGGCCTCGAGGATCACGTTCCCACCGGCGCGTACCTGTATCTGGATTACGACCTCGACGGCGACCTGGACATTATCACGTACCCATTCCAGTTGACGCCGGTGCTGTGGCGCAACGATTCGCCGAAAGGGCCGGGATTCCAGCTCGTGCTGGACGATCGCCGCTCGCCGAACCGTTACGGCATCGGCGCTCGCATCGAAATTCGTGCGCCGGACGGCCGTCTGCAGGTACGTGAGATCAAGGCCAGCGGAGGCTATGCATCATTCGACGCACCGCTGGCGTTTTTCGGGCTCGGAAACTGGCCTGCTGTCGCCTCGATCAAGGTCGTGTGGCCGGATGGCGACTCCTCCGCTCTGGAAGGCTTAGCTTTGGCGGGCGGGCGTTACACACTCGTACGGCTGGCGCGCTAGGCTCTCTATCGACCAAGACGGATGCGCAATGCATTCCGCTTGATGCACGACCGGCTGAAGCTCAGGGGCTGGATCGCCTTCTGCCTGATCGTGGGGGCCGTGGTTTGGCTGCCGCAGCTCTGGTCCACCCGTGTTGTGACGGAGCGCCGGGCCGCCTTCAATCTGAAACGGGCACAGGCACATCTGGCCTCCGGCGAGTTTGACCAATCACGGGCTGAGTACCGCGCCGCGCTTCGGCTGCAACCAGGCAACGCTGAGGCGCGCCGCCAACTCGCAACGATGGAGTTGCGTCTGGGCCGCTTCGAACTTGCCTACATGGAGTTCCAGACCCTCACCGAACTGCATCCCGAAGACCCTGATGGCTGGATCGGGCTTGCCAACATCATGGCAAA
>JACQQF010000084.1 GCA_016207095.1 Candidatus Methylomirabilota bacterium
ATCTTGATCCGATCGACCTGATAGGTGCCCCACTTCGTCGTCTGCAGCTTGGAGGCATCCTCGCCCTGAACCGGCGAGGCGTCGAAGCCGAAGGCCATGATGACTAGGTCGGCCTCGATCAAGTAGTTGCTCCCCTTGACCTCGACCGGCTTCCGCCGTCCATCCTTATCCGGTTCGCCCAGCTCCATCTGAACGCATTCGATCGATCGGAGCTTGCCCTGTTCATCTCCGATGAACCTGACCGGCGCCGTGAGCCAGTGGAATTCGACCCCTTCCTCCTTGGCGCTCTTGACCTCTCGCCGGCTGCCGGGCATATTCTCTTCGTCGCGGCGGTAAGCGCATGTGACCTTCGCCGCACCCAGTCTCACCGCGGTCCGCAGGCAGTCCATCGCGGTATCCCCGCCACCCAGGACCACGACCCGCTTGCCGGTGAGATCATCCTTCGGTGGGAATCCCATCGGCAACAGCTTCGGCTCGGTGTTGTTGCGGATCAAGAACGGGAGCGCTTCGAGGACACCGGTGAGCTGATCTCCCTCGATGTGAGGATTCTTGGTCTTCTGCGAACCTGTCCCCAGGAAGATGGCATGGTACCCCTCGCGGAACAGATCGTCGATCGTCCGGTCCACGCCTATCCGGGTATTGCAGACGAACCGCACGCCGAGCGCTTCCAGATACGCAATCCGCCGCTCGACAACGTGCTTCTCCAGCTTGAACCCGGGGATTCCGTAGACGAGCAAGCCACCGGGGGCCGGCCAGGCCTCGAATGCCGTCACCTGGTGCCCCATCTTGGCCAGTTCGTCGGCGCATGCGAGGCCCGCGGGACCGGAGCCCACGATCGCCCCGCGATATCCGCTTGGGGCCGGTAGCGCCGGGTGCGGGAGTCCCTCGACCCTGAAGGCATATTCGTTGATGAAGCGTTCGATGGCGCCGATCGAGACCGGCTCGCGCTTTTGCACCAGGATGCACCCCTCCTCGCAGAGTCGGTCCTGGGGGCAGACCCGGCCGCAGATCTCCGGCAGGTTGCTGGTCTCGCGCGAGACGGCCGCGGCCTCCAGGAACTTCCCCTCCGATGCGAGCCGGAGCCAGTCGCGGATCCGGTTGCCGAGCGGGCAGGCGCTTTCGCACGAAGGCTCCTTGCACTCGAGGCACCGCTGGGCCTCGATCATGACCGCCTCCTCGGCGGCATACTCCAGATAGATCTCGCGGAAGTCGCGGGCCCGCTCCCCGGGGGGACGCTTGCCCGCCTCGACCCTCTTCTGCTTCGACCAGTGGCGCCGTTCGAACGCTTCCACCCGTGTCACCTCATCGCCATTGCTTACCCGCCAGCCAGCACCCTTCGCACGGCCCGATACAGCTCAACCAGCTTCACCGGCTTCACCAGAAACTCCGAGGCACCCAGGTCCGTTGCCCGGTTATAGGAGAAGCGGTCTCCATAGGCGGTAATGACGATCGCAGGGATCGCCAGCCCGAGGCTTCTCAACTGTTCGAGAATCTGAATCCCTCCCATTCGCGGTAGCACCAGATCGATGATCACAAGGTCATACGGCCGCATCCTGAGGGCGCTGAGGGCCTCGGTCCCGTCGCCCGCCTGACTGACCTGATACCCTTCCCGCGAGAGGGCTCGCCAGAGCGTCTCTCGCAGATCGGTATCATCCTCGACAACGATGATGCGCCTGCTCGAGGCGTCGCCCTCCATCATCTCCTCGACCTGGGGCACGGTTTGACTCAGCCCGTCGCTAAGAGGAAGGATCACCGTTCCTCGCCAGGCGGATCCTGGCGTCAAGGGCCACCGTCCCTTCTCCTTCCGGTTTCACAAACAGAGGATTGATGTCGATTTCAGCGATCTCAGGAAAATCGGTGACCAACTGGGAGAGACGCAGAATATCCTCCACCAGTGCCGCCACGTCGGCCGGCGCCTCACCACGGACGCCTTGGAGAATCGGAAATGCGCGGACTTCCCGGATCATCGCCTCAGCCTCCGCCCGAGCCAGCGGGGCAATCCGGAAGGTCACATCCTTGAGCGCTTCCACATAGATCCCACCCAGACCGAACATCAGGAGGGGGCCAAATTGCGGGTCCCGCGCCATCCCCAGGATCACCTCCCGTCCGCCCGTCACCTGCTCCTGCACAAGGACCCCCTCAATCCGGGCATGGGGGGCCGCGGTTTCGGCCCTCGCCACCATCTGCGCGTATGCCTCATGAATCGCCTCTTTGCTTGCCAGCCCGACTCGGACGCCGCCCACGTCGCTCTTGTGGAGAATCTGCGGCGAGACGATCTTCAGCACAACCGGATAACCGATCCGCCCGGCCGCGTCCGAAGCTTCGGACGCACTTGAGGCGCGCACGCTCTTCGGACCGCGAAATCCGTAGGCTGCGATGACCTCTCGTGCCTCCGCCTCGCCGAGGGTGATGACCCCGCGATCGAAGGCCCGCTTGACCAGGATAGCGACACCAGCCCGGTCCGCCGGCAGCCGATCCGGGAGGGGAGCGCGCCCTCGTCCTGCCGCATGCCGAACCATCGCGTCAAGTGCCTTGACCGCCTCATCAGGGAAGGGGAAGTCGGGAATGCCGCCACGCAGAAGAATCCTGTTCGCTTCCTTGAGGCTGGCCTCGGCCATGAAGACCGCGAGGACCGGCTTGCGGGCGCCGCTGCCGACCTCCACCACGGCATGGGCGAATTTTTCCAGATTGGTCATCGCTTGAGGGGTGGCCAAGGCCAGGACGCCGTCCACGCCGGGATCCGCGACCACCGCTTCAAGCGCCGCCTGATACCGCTCCGCTGTCGCATCGCCAATGACGTCCACAGGATTATGAAGCGACGCGGTGGAAGGCAGGACCCGCTTCAGGGCGGTCACCGTGGACTCTGACAGGGCGGCAAGCTGCAACGCCCCGCCTTCGCAAGCGTCCGCCGCGACGATTCCTGGTCCGCCTGCGTTGGTCACGATGGCGATTCGGTTGCCGCGCGGAAGCGGAAGAGAGGCGAAGACCCTCGCAAAGTCGAACAGCTCATGCAGGCTCCTGGCCCGGATCACGCCAGCCTGCTTGAATGCCGCCTCGTACGCCCGGTCAGCGCCGGCCAAGGCACCGGTATGAGACGACGCAGCTCTAGCTCCTCCCTCTGTGGTCCCTGCCTTGAAGAACACCACCGGTTTTTTTCTCGAGGCCTTCTCGACAACGGCCAGGAAGCGCTGCCCATCCTCCACCGCTTCCAGGTAACCCACGATCACTCGGGTCTTGGGATCATCGGCCAGGACCTCGATGATCTCAGCCTCTGACAGGTCGGCCTTGTTCCCGACGCTGACGAGGGCGGAAAAACCGATCCCGAGCCCGACTGCCCAGTCGAGCGCGGCTGTGCACAGGGCGCCCGACTGCGAGACAAACGCGATGCCGCCTGATGGCGGCATGTCCTTCGCGAACGTCGCATTGAGCTTCGCGTCGGTAACGATCAAACCGAGACAGTTCGGGCCAAGGACCCTGATCCCGAGCTCCCGAACCCTTTTTTTCAGAGCGGCTTCGAGCTCAGCTCCCTTTCCGCCGACCTCCTTAAAGCCGGCGGAGATCACGATCGCCGCACCGATCCCTTGCGCCGCGCAGGTCTCCAGTGCAGGGAGCACCCGAGGCGCCGGGAGCACGATCACCGCAAGATCGACCGGAGCGCCGATGTCGGAAAGCGACGGGTAGACCCGACGTCCCAAGATCTCCGTCGCAGTCGGGTTGATGGGATAGATCGCCCCCTCAAACCCCCCTTTCAGGAGGTTCTCCACGACTCGGTAACCGACCTTGTCAGGATCGCGAGAGGCACCGACAACGGCGACGGCGCGCGGGGCAAACAGTCGCGTCAGCGGGGCGCCGGGCCTCATCGACCCAGCCCCAGCCTACCGCATTCGGTAAGACCGAAGGGGCTGACAAAGGCATTGTGGATCAGACCCAAGAGCAGCTTCGGGCCGATTGCAGGCTTACCCTCACAAACGACAATCTCACCCATTGTCACAACCCTCACTACTGTGCCGGCCGATGACCTCAACGGCCGGATCATCGATTATGGCAAGCCAACAACTCAACGCAGATCACTGCAAAATCAACCAAACTCCTTTTCAGGTTGAGGTTCTCCGCTGGGAATGTGAGCAATAGAGGTGCCAAAGAGACCTTCCCAACACAAAAGGAAAGACCTTGTATCTTATTGATTTTAAGGTCGTTTATAAATGGAATTTTCAGCCGTCCGGACAAGGGAACAGGCAATGAAACGAGGCGTGGGGCAATCCCGCCTCAGTTCAGGTCATGGAAGCAATCCAACTCATTGTTATCATTGAGATATATAGGTGGGGCACTGTGATCCCATTATGGGGGGTGGTGTCTCAGGCTCGTCTGTTCACTGTTGACAGTTCACGGTTCACAGAATGCCTTCTTTTCGTCCGTAGACTGTCAACTGTCAACCGTCAACTTTCTTCGCGATCAAGGGCGGCCAGATAGGGGAGCGCGAGGCGGAAGTGGTCCACATCGACGAGTCCACGATCCGTCAGCCTGAGAGAGGGGATCACCTGTGGGGCCAGGAAGGAAAGCGTCGGGTCCATCACGGACATCAAGGCGCAGGACCTCTTCACGGTCTCGATGGGCCACCGGGAAGGATGCGGAGAGGATCGCCCGCGGTCCGGGGAACGGATGGACGATAGGCATAGCTCAGGCTCCATGCCATAACCGAGACGTAGAGCAGGCCCCCCAATGCGATGATGATCGTGCCGAATCGAGCCAGCGTCGCCTGCGCCGCGATCAGGCCGATGGTCAGCGCCAGGACCCCGACATTCAGGGAAAAGAATACGAACGGACGGTAACGAGGAAGGGAGAGCTCTGTGATGGCCAGCTTTGGCCAGCCGGCGGTTTCACGTAGCCCGGCGATGAACCCCGGGAAGAGCTTGTAGGACATCCCGACGATGAAGTTCGTCACCCAGCCGAGCAACCCGACGACACCGTATGCCCCCGCAACACGACTGCCGACCGCGCTACCGGCGCCAATCAGCATGAGCGAGAGTCCGAGCCCAGCAGCCAACACCAAACTCACAACGCCTGCCAGTGCATGCCGCATCGTCCAATCGATCGGCATCCGCCGCTTGCGCACCAGACTTCCGAGCACCGCGACATACGTAAGGAGAGCCAGGAGAATGGCCGTACTCCAGATGGCAGCCCCGCCGATCCCGCCGAGGAGCACGATAGCGAGACCGGCAACAGAAACGGCCAGACCATAGAGTTGCCACGTCGCCGCCCGCGGCAGCTCGATCTCAGGCAAAAGAAACGCCGGAACCATTCGGTAGGAGACGGCGCAGATGGTAAGACTCACCCACCCCAGCGCCGCGAGATGAGCATGGCCTGCCAGGTTCGTGATCACGCTGCCGTGCAGGAAACCGAATGTCTTGTCCACGGCGAGAAGCAGGCCCAGAATCGCAGCGACCAACAGGTACAGGACGGCCAGTAGCATGCCCGTCTCGGCCACACCGCGGCGGCCAGCCGGTGCCAGGCACAGAAGCATGTTCAACGCGAAGAGCGCCACACTCACCACGACCACCGCTGCCGCGAGCCAGGTCGCTATCCAGTACCCAATGACAAAGTGCGCGACCATGCCCATCACGCCGACGACGAAGAGCCAGAGTTGAAGGAGCGCCAGCCGCGGGAACCGAAGCGGCCGTTTCGTCAGCGCCGGAACGTAGCGATACATGACTCCCATCATCGCCGCGGTGATCCACCCCAGCGTAATGGTGTGGGTCAAGGCCAGAACCAGAGGCTGATAGAAGTAGTCGATGAGATCGCCGACGACCCATGGCGCCGCCACTACGGCGAGCGCAAAAAATGCAACCGCAACAGCGAAGAAATGGATCGGAAGCCGCGCGATGCGCACGCGGTCGGCAGCGGGACCCCGCTGCTGGGGCACTGCGTCGGTGTGTATACGCGGCTCTACGCTGGAATGTCGATTCACAATCATCAAGCGCTTCCTTTATCAACGTGCACCGTCTGGCCTCCAGAGACCACGGCCGGGTCACGCAGCTTCCCTCGCACTCCGGAAAGGACCGTATTCCCCAGGAAGAGGAGCACGGCCACGACATTGAGCAGACCGCCCCATTGCCTCCCTGGCCACCACGCTGCCAGATCGCCGCTTACCCGAAGCACGAGGGAAACGTGGAGCACGGCTAGGTGCGCATAGAAGGCCGGCCGAAAGGGCATAGGCACACCCAGCACCGCTGGGAGGATGATAGGCGCATGCCCGAAGATCATGGCGAAGACAAACCCGAGAAAGATGGCGTGGAGCCAGGCGTCGTAGTGCAGACCGGGCGCCAGTCCGCCTAAGCGAAGGCCGAGTAGCCCCGCGACGCCCAGCCAGAGATAGCCCGAGAGCAGACTCACCGCGACGAATCGGGCGAGCCCAGCCTTCTGCAGCGACCGCCGGGCGATGTCGAAGCGCAGAAGCCAGAAGGTCAGGACGAGCAAGCCCAAACCGCTGAGCCGCGCCCCCATGTCGAAGGCCGCACAGGCAAGAACGAGTCCGGCCGCGAACAGACCGACGCCGCTCACAAAAACCGCCCGAGCTGCCCGAGAGGTCGGGAGAAAGCGGCTCAGCTCCAAACGTTCCCCGGCAATGGTCAGCACCAGGAATCCGGCCCACCAGCCAACCACCCTGAAGACCGGCCACCCTGACAGCCAGAGACCGTTTCCCACCAGCCAGGCGAGCGCTCCGACCCCCATGGTCATCTCCGGGAGACCGGGCTGACGCCGGATGATGATGGCGAAAACAACCACCAGGGCTAGACTGCCCATGGCCATCAACATCGGGCCAGCCGCCCCGGGCAGACCCACGACCAGGGCCAGGGCTCCCAATCCGCTCAGCAATGGCCCGGCGTAGGTCCACCGCTGTCCCAACGCCACGGCCCGTTCCAAGCCGATGAGCGTCCCCAGAAACCCAGAGATCATCAGCGGACCGTGGGCGACGGGCAGCGTGGGACGCATGATCGGCCAGTCCCAGCCCAGGCGCAACAGGCCACCCCACAGTGCCGCCAACAGGGCGACCATCCCCATCGCCATCAGAGGAAACCGGAGCGGATGTCGAAATGCCATTCCTCACCGTTGCTCGTCATCACAGATGGGGGTGCTAACAGGGTTGACGCTCACACGTGACGTTTGCCCACGATGGTCACCGTGCTGGCCTGAGGGCCCTGCTCACCGGGTTCTTCGGTGAAGCGCACCTCCGTCCCGATCTCGAGACGGTCGAAGCCCGAGTCTTTAACACTGTTGCGATGGAAATAGATCTCGCGGCCATCGGGCGTCTCAAGGAACCCATGCCCCTCGTCTGGAAACAGCTTGCCCACATGAGCACGGGGGGCGGCTTCGTGGACCTTTACGGCGCCCCGCTGACGGCGCGCATGATCCTCCAGTCGGCGTCGGGCGACATGAAAGGCGTCCCGGATCGCCACATAGAGGTCCTCGTCCACCTGGCGATCGACCACGAGCTCGTCGCCGGGCACGGTCAGGTCGATACGCACCTTGTAAGGCCCCCCTTTGCGGTGGTGGCGAACCGGGGCCTCCACCACGACCCGGCAGCTCATGATCCTATCGTAAAACTGCTCCAGCTTGGCAGCCCTCTCTCGGATATAGACCTCAATCGCCTCGGAAGGAGAGATGTCGCGTAGTGTCACTTGCAGTGGAAGCTGCATTGCGATCTCCTCGGCCTGGTGCCACGGGCTCCTTCTTGCTCGCCCTCGCAGAACTCCTGAACGTGAGCCCCCGTCAAGCGCAAAGGGCAACGCCTTCCCCACCCCAGTGGCGACCATCCAGAACACTGCATTGAATTGGAAATCTAGGTTCAGAGAGATCAGTTTCTACCGTCTGGCAAGTCTCCGCCTCCACCATTTCTCTGCCTCGACAGCGAAGAAGACCATGGAGGAAATCACAAGGGTGACAGCGAGTTCCGATGGGCTGAGGGGTTCGGTCTTGAAGATGCCGTTGAGGATCGGCAGGTAGATGGTGGCCAATTGCAGAAGAAACATCAGCGTCACAACAACCAGGAGCGGTTTGTTTGAAAGCGGCCCTTGGGCGAAGAACGATTCCCGCTCCGATCGGACCGCAAGCACGTTGGCCAACTGGGACAGGGACAGGACCATAAAGACCATCGTTTGCCAATGAGCAGAGCCCAAGGAGAGAAACCATGCCTGTGTTCCGATGGTCAGGGCTCCCATGAGAAGGCCAATCCAGATGACATGGATCCCCAGCCCATGGGCGAACACGCCTTCCTGAGGCGGCCGCGGGGAGCGTTGCATGATGTCCCTCTCCTCCGGCTCCGCCGCCAGGGCCAGGCCGGGCAGCCCATCCGTGACCAGGTTCACCCAGAGAATCTGGATTGGTACGAGCGGAATTGGCAACCCGAAGAAGGGGGCCAGGAAGATGGTCCATATCTCGCCCGAATTGGTGGCGAGCGCGTACTTGATGAACCTCCGCATGTTGTCGTAGATCCTCCGCCCTTCCCGTACTGCGCGGACGATTGTGGCGAAGTTGTCATCCAAGAGGATCATCGAGCTCGCCTCTTTTGCCACGTCGGTCCCCGCTATACCCATGGCCACGCCGATGTCGGCCTGCTTCAACGCCGGCGCGTCATTGACCCCGTCCCCGGTCATGGCCACGATCTCCCCCCTGGCTTGCAGAGCCCGGACGATCTTGAGCTTCTGCTCCGGAGCAACCCTGGCATAGACCCGGATCTTCTCGACCCGCGCGTCAAATTCCACCTGCGAGAGTGCGGCCAATTCGCGCCCGGTCAGAATAGCGTCTCCACCCCTGAGTATCCCCAGCCGCTTGGCGATCGCCATCGCTGTGATGGGATGGTCTCCCGTGATCATGACTGGCACGATGCCAGCGGCCCTGCACATCTCGACGGCTTCCCTGGCCTCTTCCCGGGGCGGATCCAGAATTCCAACGAAGCCGAGCAATATCAGCTCGCGCTCCACCGTCTCTGGAGTTATCATTGCCGGCACAGTCGGCCACTGCCGCATTCCGAGGGCGAGCACTCTCAAGCCATCCGCCGCCATCCGCTCGCTGACGTTCACAAGATCTTCGGGTTGGATCTCGACGAGGCCGGAGGAGGTCAACATCTGCGTAGATCTATCCAGGATGACCTCGATCGCTCCCTTGGTGAAGGAGACGAAGCCGCCCTCCGGATCCCGGTGCATGGTCGTCATGCACTTTCGCTCCGAATCGAAGGGAATCTCCGCCACCCGTGGATACCCCTTTTCGACCTCCGGCTTGTCAACTCCCGCCTCATAGGCGGCCGTGAATAGCGCGACCTCCGTCGGATCGCCTGCGATCGTTCCCGCAGCATTGCCGCGGGCATCGTTGCTGAGCGCCATAGCCCGGAGGAGCCGGTCCCACGGGCCGCCTGATTTGGGAGCACGCTCGATCGAGGTGTCACAGTAGAACTCCTCGACCCTCATCCGATTCATGGTCAGCGTGCCGGTCTTGTCCGAGCAAATGTAGGTCACGGATCCAAGAGTCTCTACAGCGGGAAGCCTCCGGACCAGGGCTCTCCTCTGCACCATCTTTCTCGCGCCAAGAGCCAGTGAAATGGTGACAACCGTGGGGAAGGCCTCGGGAATGGCTGCCACGGCCAAACTCACCGCGGTCAGGAACATGAGGAGCGGCGCCTCGCCTCGCATGATCCCTGCCACAAACACAATGGTGCAGATCGCCAGGGCCGCAAGTGCCAGGCGCCGCCCGAAGCCGGCCAGACGCCGCTGCAGAGGCGTCCTGACGTCACCCGTCTCCTGGAGCAGGGTGGCGATCTTGCCGAACTCGGTCTTCATGCCGGTGGCCACCACCACCCCGCTGCCCCGGCCGTAGGTCACAATGGTCCCCCTGTAGGCCATGTTCTTCCGATCGCCGACGGCAAGTGCTTCTTCAGGCAGGGGTTCCGTGACCTTTGCAATAGGAATGGACTCCCCCGTGAGGGCGGCCTCATCTGCTCTGAGTTGGACCGCCTCGAGGAGCCTGAGGTCCGCAGGCACCATCGCGCCCGCTTCCAAGAGGGCGATGTCCCCCGGCACAACCTCCGCGGCCGGGATAAGGACAGAGGCTCCGTCCCGGAAAACCATGGCGGTGGGGGCCGTCATCGCCTTCAGGGCCTCCAGGGCCCGTTCGGCTCGATACTCCTGGACGAAACCTATCACGGCATTCAGAACCACGATCACCATAATCGCGATCGTGTCCTTGGCCTCGCCGATCAGTCCTGAGACGACAGCAGCGGCCAGGAGGACGAGGATCATAAAGTCCGTGAACTGGTCGAGGAACATCCTCAGAGGGCTCCGCCGCCTTCCCTCCGTAAGCATGTTGGGACCGTGCGTTGCAAGGCGACGCCGGACCTCCTCTGCGTTGATGCCCTGCCTGGAGGTGTTGAGAGCCTCTACGACCGCTTCGACCGACATCAGGTGCCAGTTCATCGGCCCTCTACTCTACTGAAGGGTCAGGACATAGTCGGCGATCAGCCGCACCTGAAGGAGCGTGGTCCGCTTGGGCCAACGAGCCTCCTTCTCCTCTTTCTCTTGCTCGAACACGATCCCCCAGACCGGCATGGCGGAGTCCCCGTGCGCCCGAACCGGGTAGCGGCCGTCAATGGCGGCCATGACCTCCCGGATTGGATACTGTCCTGCGTAGCGCGCCCTCACGCGCGTCAGATCGCTCGGCCGTCGCCGAAAGGCCTTCGAGGCCGGGCCGTCCCCCCTTCCCCCCATCCCATGGCACGAGGCGCAGTATCGCACGTACAGCTCCCGGCCGTTGACCGGGAGCTGGGGTGGTCTGGTGGCCACGAAGAAGACGGCCGCGCCGACGACAACGAGGGCGGCAAGGATGAGGGCGGCGCTGCGAGCAATTCGAATCATGTTTGGAATCTCCTCCTCATCGGTTAAGATCGGAACTGCTATGTCGGAACAGAGAGGCGAGCACGCGCTCGCTCGCGGGGCGGCCTCCTGTCCCGGGCGGCGCGCAGCCCACCCATGAGAAGCGTCACGCTCAAGGACGGCACAACAGTCAGGGTGCGACCGATCCGTCCCGCGGACGAGCCCGAGCTGTCTGCTCTCTACGCTAGACTCAGCCCGGAGACCGCCTATCAGCGCTTCTTCACGGTCACGGCGCGACTCCCTCCCTCCTGGGCGGACATCTTGGCCAACGTGGATTACGAGCGACGTATGGCGATCGTCGCTGTCGGCCCCGACAACGAGTTGATCGCTGTGGCGCGCTATGACCTCGACGAAGCGGGCAACGAGGCTGAGATCGCCATCGTCGTCCAAGACCAATGGCAGGGGAAGAGGATCGGCACAATCCTGCTGGCAGAAGTGCTGAGATACGCGGAGGCAAAGGGAATCCGCCGCTTCAGAGCAGACGTCCTCGCCGAGAATCGTCGGATGCTCGACATGCTCGGCCGTCTGACGCGGGTCCTCGAGCGGCGCACCGAGCGCGGGGTCACCTCGCTTTTCATGGTA
>JACQQF010000085.1 GCA_016207095.1 Candidatus Methylomirabilota bacterium
GTACATCGCCGTCGCCTCACCCTCAACATTAGGGTTGGTGGCCAGGATGACCTCTTTGACTCCCTCCGTCTCAAGTCGGTGCAGCAGCGACTTGGCCGTCAGTCGCTCGGGGCCGCGGCCATCGAGGGGTGAAAGAGAGCCCCCCAGGACGTGGTACCTGCCCTTGAAGCTGCCGGTCTTCTCGATGGCCCAGAGGTCGTTGGCTTCCTCCACGACGCACAACAGCGACTCGTCCCGAACTGGGTCGGCGCAGACATTGCACCGCTCGTCCTCAGAGATATTGTGACAGACAGCGCAGCTCTGCGTCCGCTCCTTCAGGTCGATGATCGCCTGGGCAAGCCCCAGGGCTTCCTCCTTGGAGGCCTTGAGGAGATGAAACGTCAGACGCTGAGCGCCCTTGGGGCCGATCCCAGGAAGGCGGACGAGCTCGCTGACCAGCCTGACCAGGGTGGGTGCGTAGCGGGACACGGCGCCCTCTACAGCAGCCCCGGCGGCAGGCCGAGGCCCCCCGCCAGCCGACCCATCTCCTGGGTGAGCTGCTCGCGGGACCTGCGGAGCGCGTCGTTGGCGGCGGCCACAATCAGATCCTGGAGCATCTCCAGATCGTCCGGCCCGGCGACCTCGCGCTCGATCTTCACCTCGATCACCTCACCGCGACCATTACACACGACCGTGACCATGCCGCCGCCGGCGGTCCCCTCGATCCGTCTGGCGCCGGCCTCCTCCTGAATCTTCTCCATCTCGGCCTTCATTCGCTGCGCCTGTTTGACCAGGTTTCCGAGGTTCTTCATCTGCCTCTCCCGTCACGCCCCAATCAAGGCTGCTGCTCGCTCACCCGCACGACCTGGCCGTCGAACAACTCCAGCGCCCGCTGCACGAGGGGATGCCGCCGGAGGTCGTCCGGCTTGGCCTGCGCGGGGTCGGGGGGCCCATGCTGAGTCCCGCCGAGCCGCGAATACTGCGGCGGTTCGACCCGGCTCACGGCAGGCGCGGCGGATGGACTCTGGAATCGATATTCGACCTTGAGCCGACGCCCAAACGCCTCGAACGCTGCGGCCGCCACAAGCAGCCTATTCTCGCCATCCGCCAGCGTCGATCGCGCGAAGGGTGTCCCGTTCTCGAGGGTAACAATGAGGGTCTCCCCCTCGAGGGTCACGCTCTTGGGCCCGGCGAGCACCGCAGCGAGGGTCGGCTTTTTCCCCTCCACCAGCCGTTTGATGTGGGCCCAGCCTTCTTCCGCTCCCGCCGAGACGGGACGCCCCGGAGGTGGAAGCGATGTCTCGGGCTGCGGATCCGGTCTCGATGGCTGGTCCTGGAGTGGCGCGCTCTGCTCCGCGACCCGCGGAGGATCATCCCGTCGGGCACCCCTCCTCCGAACATCCTTCTGCTCCTCCCCCAGTCCATAGGAGGCGCCCGCGAACAAAGGAAGCTCCGACGTCCCCGTGGGCGCGGCGGGGCCCCGTTCCGCCAACAACCGCTCCTCCAGGGTCGATAGCCGCTGCAGCAGGGCCTCAAGCGATTGGAGCGGCCGGGCTTCTGCCGCCTCGACCAGCGCCATTTCCAGCACAAAGCGAGGGTGCGGGGCTCGGCGCATCTCGAATTCGGCTCGGCTCAATGCGTGAAAGATCGCTTCAAGGTCTGCGAGCTTAATGGCCTGCGCCTGCGAGCGAATCGTCTCCGGGGACACGCGGCTGGCCTGCAGCAGGGGGGCAGGGTCCTTGACCACCTTGGCCACCATCAGGTCGCGTAGGTGGGAGAGCATCTCCTGGCAGAACCGTTGGAGGTCGTATCCCCTCGCGCTGAGCGACTCGACGATGGCCAGCGCCTCGCCGCCGTCCCGCCCGATGATCGCCTGCGTGGCCCGCGCAAGCTGCTCTCCCTCCACCAGCCCCATGACGACCCCGACGTCGGCCTCGCTCACCTCGGCGCCGCTGTAGGCGATGACCTGATCCAGGAGGCTCTGGGCATCGCGCAGGCTGCCCTCCGCGGCACCTGCGATCGCTTTCAGCGCGCCGTCCGCAGCCTTCGCGTGCTCCTCGCGCACGATCTCTTGAAGTCGCTCCACGATCTCCGCCTGCCCCAACTTTCGGAAATCGTGCCGCTGGCAGCGGGACAGGATGGTCGGCGGGATCTTGTGCGCATCGGTTGTGGCCAGGATGAATACGACCCCTGGGGGCGGCTCCTCGAGCGTCTTGAGCAGGGCATTGAAGGCCGGCTCGGTCAGCATGTGGACTTCGTCGATAATGATCACTTTGAACTTCTTGAGCGACGGGGCGTATCGAACGATCTCGCGGAGCTCCCGAACCTCATCGATCCCGCGGTTGGAGGCGCCGTCGATCTCCAGGCAATCGACCGACCGGCCCTCGGCGATCTCCTTGCAGCTCGCGCATCGGTTGCAGGGGTCGGGGGTGCGGCCCTGCTCGCAGTTGAGGGCCTTCGCGACAATGCGCGCGGTTGTGGTCTTGCCGACCCCGCGCGGGCCCGCGAAGAGCAGGGCGTGGGCGATGCGGTCCTTGACGATGGCGTTCTTCAGGGTCTGCGTGACCGGCTGCTGGCCTACGATCTCTTCGAAGCTTTGTGGCCGCCATCGCCGGGCGAGGACTAGATAGGACATAGTTGGCTCACGGTTCACAGTTCACAGTTCACAGTTCACGGAGAAGACAGAAACAGGTTTGACCAATCTTCATCATTCTGTCCGTCAACCGTGAACCGTAAACCGTCAACAAATTTCTTGGCCGTGCACCCACCGTCGATCGCTGCCTCCGGACTGTGCCGGCGATCGAGGCTCCGGCTGAGCTTCCCCGCGGCACAGGAGTCCGTCTGTTTACCGTTGCTTCCTTCCGGATCTGGCGGGGTTCACAAACTCTCCTTGCGCGGGACCCAACCATCATCGCCCCGATCGCAGGCCGACGCCCAACGGCTTATGACCTCGGGCGGGAGTTCGATCCCGCTAGAGCGGATTGCGGGTACAGGGCACCGCTAACTCCCCATCTAGCACGGCCAAGGTCTCTAGCATGACAACCCATCCTGGATGGTGTCAGCCTCCATCAGCTCCTTGACGTATTCCGCAATGCCTCGATCGATAGGATAGTGCACCGTGTATCCGAGCTCCGAAGACGAGCGAACCAGGTCGGCCTCGGTGTGTGGCTGATAGAACGTGTATGGGTTCTCGAAGTACTCCGGCTCATATTCGGTGGCGAGGGTCTTATTCAGCAGCGCGATGATCTCATTGAAAGAGGTCGCGCGCCCGGAGCCGATATTGTATATGCCGCTCCGCTGTGCGCTCGCGGCCGTCAGGGTCGCTCTCACCACGTCCCTGACGTAGACGAAATCGCGCTTCTGCTCCCCGTGCTTGAAGATCCGCGGCCGCTTGCCCGCCCGGATTTGCGCCGCCAGTTGATACACCATGCTGGCCGCCGCACCCTTGTGGGTTTCGCGTGGCCCGTACACATTGAAGTATCGGAGGCCGACGACCCTGAAATCGGGAGAGGCGGCGGCGTGGCGCCGCGCCAGATTCTCCATGAGCGCCTTTGAAAAGCCGTAGACATTCGCAGGGCGGGCGGGCTGGTCCTCGGCCATCCGCCCCGACGCGCAGACACCATACACGGCGGCTGACGAGGCAAAGACGAGCGGGGTGCGAGAGGCCCGAGCGAACTCCGCCACTCGCCGAAAGCCCTCCAGATTATTAAAGATCATCCGGCGCGGATCGGCCACGGTGGTGTCGGTGATGGAGGCGAGGTGGAAGATCTGCTGAAATTCACCCGGTCGAAATCGCTCGCGGAGGTCCATTGAGGAGAGGTCCACGGCCACGAGATCGCCACGAAACGCGACCAGGTTGCTGAACTCCCCGGAGCGGAAGTCATCGATGATCGTGACTCGAATATCCGGGTGTCGCCTCTCCAGTTCCAGGGCGAGATTTGAGCCAATGAATCCGGCGCCACCGGTGATCAGAATGCTGTCCATGGGCTCACAATACGGGGTCTAGGGTCAAGGGTATGGGGTTTAGTAAGACCCGCATCTCTCGGCTCCTCCACCCCAAACCCTCTACCCTATGCCCTGGTTTTGTTGTGGCGGAGAGGCCGGGATTCGAACCCGGGGCAGGGTTTCCCCCGCACACGCTCTCCAGGCGTGCCAGTTAAACCGCTCCTGCACCTCTCCACGTTTGGAGTTTCGCGTTTCGGGTTTCGGGTTTTGAGTTTCCGAACGCCGAATGTTTTCTGTTTCGCCCCCTTGATACCTGATTGGCACACATGACTCAGCGCTTCGCGGTTACGGGTCTCGCGTTAACCCGAAACTCCAAACTCGCAACCCGAGACCTGCTTGTACGGCATGGCGGAGAGGGGGGGATTCGAACCCCCGGAGCAGTTACCCGCTCAGCGGTTTTCGAGACCGCCCGATTCAGCCACTCTCGCACCTCTCCATCCCTCAAAGCTCGAAAAGTCGGTCAGCCGTTCGCGAACCAATAGGTGAGCACCCCAAGACCGATCGTGATCCACCAAAGGACGAGCAGCGTCCGCATCCACGCGCTGTAGTTCTGGAAGCGGAACCGCGGCGGGATCACGGCTGTCCCGGCGACCAGGACGACGTACACGCCGAGCAGCAAGGCGGCGCCGCCGAGCGTTGCATGGGCCACCACCGCAACGGTGGTTCGGTTGGCGATGCCACGGGCAAGATCGGGGACGTATATCTCATGGAACGACGGCCACATCCAGACCAGGGTCATGACGATGGCCAGGGCGAGCGCCGACGACTGACACGCTCCGTGGGCCCGATACGAGCCGCGACGCGCAAACACCATGCCGATCAGGAGCAGGAGGCCGAGGCCGATCTGGACCAGCAGGTTCAGGTCGGCGCCAAATGTGGCGCCACGACCGAGAAATCCTTCACCGAACATGCCGCCAGACTCTATGGGCCCAGCAGGTGATCCTCAAGCTGCCTCAACTTATCTGTCGGCGGAAGAATATGGCGGAGAGGCCGGGATTTGAACCCGGGCTGCACCTTTCGGCACAGACTCGCTTAGCAGGCGAGCACCTTCGGCCACTCGGTCACCTCTCCGTGACAAAACAGCGTCTAGGGGTTAGGGTACAGGGTGCAGGGTAAAAACAGGGCCACGACGCCGCGCGCTTCATCCTGAACCCTACACCCTCAACCCTATACCCTGGTCTTTACAATGGCGGAGGGGGTAGGATTCGAACCCACGAGGCTTTCGCCTAACGGTTTTCAAGACCGCCGCCTTCAACCACTCGGCCACCCCTCCGCTGGTCGTGCGGGGTGCGAGGTCCGAGGTGCGATGTGCGTTGCAGCGCTAAGGTCCCTTCGCACTCCGCACCTCGCACGTCGCACGTCGCACTTCTTTTACATTCCTGTGATGCGGTCGAGACCGCCCATGCAGGATCGGAGCGCCTCCGGGATGGCGATGGTGCCGTCGGCCTCCTGGTAGTTCTCAAGTATCGCCAGCCAGGTGCGCCCAACGGCGACTCCGGAGCCGTTCAGCGTGTGCACGAAACGCGGTGGCGCCTTGGGCGATGGCCTATAGCGGATATTGGCCCGCCTGGCTTGAAACGCCTCGCAGTTGCTGATCGACGAGACCTCTCGATACGCCCCGTGGCTTGGGATCCAGACCTCGATATCGTATGTCTTGGCCGCGGCAAATCCCAGCTCCGCAGCACAGAGGGCGACCACCCGGTAGGGCAAGTTCAGCCGCTGAAGGACGGTCTCCGCGTGCCGGGTCATCTGCTCCAGCGCGTCATACGAGTGCTCGGGCTCCGTGAACTTCACCAGTTCCACCTTATCGAACTGGTGTTGCCGCATGAGGCCCCGCGTGTCTTTGCCATAGGAGCCGGCCTCACGCCGAAAGCACGGGGTGTAGGCAACATAGGAGAGGGGAAGCGACCCGGGCGGCAGGATCTCCTCGCGGTGATAGTTGGTCAACGGGACCTCCGCCGTCGGGATCATGTACAGCCCCTCGTCCTTGGTCTTGAACAGCTCTTCGTCAAACTTGGGGAGCTGGCCTGTCCCCCGCATGGCGTCGGCATTCACGAGGAACGGGGGAAGGACCTCTGTGTAGCCATGCTCCCTCACGTGGAGATCAAGCATGAAACCGATCAGCGCTCGCTCCAGCCTTGCCCCAAGGCCCTTGAGGACAGCAAACCGCGACTGCGCGATCCTGGCTGCCCGCTCGAAGTCCAGAATGCCCAGCGTCTCGCCCAGCTCCCAGTGAGACTTCGGTTCGAAGGCAAACCGCCGCACGGTACCCCACCGCCTGACCTCGACATTGTCCTCTGGCGATTGCCCGACCGGGGTTGACTCATGGGGCAGATTCGGGATGCCCAGAAGGAGACCCGGCACCTGCTCCTCGATTTTCTGCAAGACTGCCTCTTTCTCCTGAAGCTGTTGGTCCAAGCCGACAAGCTGCGGCGCGTCCGCATAGACGAGTGCAAGCGCATCGCCGACGCTCTTGCCTTGCCGCTTCAGTTCAGCGACTCGTTTTGACAGGTCGTTCCGCTTCTGTTTCAGGAGTTCCGCTTCGACCAACAGACCCCTCCGTTCGACATCAATCTGAATCAGCTCATCAAGGGCTGCGGGAGCCTCCCCGCGGGATGCGAGTCGCTCCTTCGCCATCTGCACGTTGTCACGAATAAATTTCAGGTCCAGCACGATGCCCCCCGTGAAAAGCGCGCTGACAGTTCACGGTTGACCGTTGACTGACAGAACGAGCCGTTGACCGACAAGGGCTTAGGAGTTCACCCTTCCTTCCCTGTGAACGGTGAACCTTGAACCGTGAACTTGAACTATACCACTCCCCCCGACAACCCTCAAGCCTCGTCAGCCGGCTCCCCTCCACCCTCCGGTGCGCGAGGCGACTCCGGCTCCTCGGCCTCTTCTCCGCCCACTTCGTCGCTGACGAGCCGCGTGACCGCCGCCACGCGATCGGTGGGTTCCAGCCCCTGGAGCCGCACGCCTTGGGTGGCCCTGCCAATCAGGCTGATCTCGTCCACCCGCAGCCGGGTGATCTTGCCCTCATGAGAGATCATCATGATCTGATCGCCTGGCTGCACCTGCATCACCCCGACGACGGCGCCGTTTCTCTCCGTGGTCCGAATGTTGATGATCCCCTTGCCCCCCCGTCCCTGCAGGCGATACTCCTCCAGCTCGGTCCGCTTGCCGTACCCCCGCTCGGTCACGGTGAGGGCCGCTGCGCCCGGCGAGACCACCTCGACCCCGACCACCTCGTCGCCATCCTCCAGAGAAATGCCGATGACGCCGCGTGCGGCGCGGCCCACCGGCCTTGCCTCTTCCTCTTTGAAGCGGATGGCCATCCCCTGTCTCGTCCCGAGCAGGACCTCGTCGTCCCCCTTCGTCATGCGGACCACAATCAACTCGTCTCCTTCGTCCAGCGTGATCGCGATGATGCCGCCGGCCCGCGGGTTACCATAGGCGTTCAGTTCGGTCTTCTTGATGATCCCGCGCTTCGTCGCCATCAGGAGGTAACGATCGACCTCGAACTGGCGGATCGGGATCATGGTGGTGATTGTCTCGCCGCCGCCGAGCTGCAAGAAGTTGGCGAGGGCCTTGCCCTTCGCCGCCCGTCCGAGCTGAGGGAGCTCATGGACCTTGAGCCAGTGGACCCTCCCCTGATTGGTGAAGAGCAGGATATAGCTGTGCGTGGTAGCGACGAAGAGGTGCTCGACGTAGTCCTCTTCTTTCGTCACCATCCCGGTCGTCCCCTTGCCTCCTCGGCGCTGGCTTCGATACACGTTCAGGTTGCTCCGCTTGATGTAGCCGCTGTGGGTAATGGTAATCACCATCTCTTCGTCGGCCAGCATATCCTCCAGCTGGATGTCGGCGGTCTCTTCCAGGATCTGCGTGCGGCGCGCGTCGCCATACGCCTCCTTCAAGGCCAGCAGCTCGTCCTTGATGATCTGACGAACGAGGGCATCGCTTGCCAAGATGGCGCGGTACCGCTCGATGGCCTGAATTGTCTCGCGATATTCGTCCTGGATCTTCTGCCGCTCAAGCTGCGTCAGGCGCTGCAGGCGTAGATCGAGGATCGCCTGGGCCTGGATCTGGCTGAGTCCGACCTGATCCATCAGGCCAGCCCGCGCATCATCCGCCGAGCGAGACCGGCGAATGAGGGCGATAATCTCGTCCAGGCGATCCAGCGCGATGCGATACCCCTCCAGGATGTGGGCACGCTCTTCGGCTTTCCTGAGGTCGAAGCGTGTCCTGCGGAGAACGATGGTCTTCCGGTGCTCGATGAAGTGGTGGAGCATCTCCTTCAACGCCAACACCTTCGGCTCGTTGTCCACCAGGGCCAGCATGATGACGCCAAAGGTGGATTGCATCGGAGTGTGCTTGTAGAGCTGATGGATGATCGGGGAGGCCGGCTCGTCCTTCTTGAGTTCGATGACGATCCGCATCCCTTCCCGATCCGACTCATCCCGCAGATCGGCGATCCCCTCGATCCTTCGATCTCGAACCAGCTCGGCGATTCGCTCCACCAGCTTGGCCTTGTTGACTTGATACGGCAGCTCCGAGACGATGATGCTCTCTCGCCCGCCCCTGCCTTTCTCGACGAACGCCTTCGCGCGCATCTGGATCAGGCCGCGGCCCGTCATGTATGCGTCCCGGATCCCCTGCCTCCCGTGGATGTATGCGGCGGTGGGAAAGTCCGGCCCTGGCAGCGCCTCCATAAGCCGATCCGGCGTCACCTCCGGGTCATCCAGTTGCAGCAGCAGGGTGTCCACGGTCTCACCCAGGTTGTGGGGCGGGATGTTCGTGGCCATGCCGACCGCGATCCCGGAAGAACCGTTGACGAGAAGGTTCGGAAGGGCCGCCGGCAGGAGCGTCGGCTCCTGAAGCGTATCGTCGAAGTTGGGCGCAAAGTCAACCGTCTCCTTGTCGATGTCGCGGAGCATCTCCTGGGCGATCCTCGAGAGTCGGACCTCGGTGTACCGCATCGCGGCCGGCGCGTCCCCGTCCACCGAGCCGAAATTGCCCTGGCCGTCAACGAGTGGGCACCTCATGGAAAAGCCCTGGGCCAGGCGGACGATCGTATCGTAGACCGCCGTTTCCCCATGGGGGTGGTATTTCCCCAGGACTTCACCCACAACTCGGGCTGCCTTCTTGTGGGCGCGGTTGAAGGCGAGTCCAAGCTCCTGCATGGCGTAGAGAACCCGGCGGTGGACCGGCTTCAGGCCGTCTCGCACATCCGGCAGGGCCCGCCCGATAATGACGCTCATGGCGTAGTCCATGTACGAGCGCCGCATCTCTTCGTGGATGTCGGTGGGCCTCACCTCGCCGATCCGATTCAATGGGGCGCGCTGCTCGTCAGGCATTCGCTCCTCCTCGATCCGCACAAACGAAAATGGCCCGATCCCCGGGCCTCGACGCGATAGGAGTTCATGGTTGATGGTTCATAGTTCATAGTAAGGCAACCTGAGTCTGGCGAAGACCAGAGGTCCTCTCTCCATCTATGAACTCTGAACTGTGAACTCTGAGCTAGATATCTAGGTTGCTCACTTCCAACGCGTGCCTCTCGATGAACTGCCGCCTCGGCTCTACCTGGTCGCCCATCAGCGTCGTGAAGATCTGCTCGGCGGCGACGGCATCCTCGACCTTGACCTGGAGCAAGGTCCGCGTGTCGGGGTTCATCGTCGTCTGCCAAAGCTGCTCAGGATTCATCTCGCCCAGGCCCTTATACCGCTGGATCGCCAGGCCTTTCTTCGCCAACTCCATGCAACACCCAAGCAGCTCGCCCCAAGACTTCGCCGAGGCGTTGTCACCTTCGGCGGCCACAGTGAACGGCGGCGGCCCGAGCCCGGACAGGGCGGCGGCCGCGGCCTCAAGCTCGCGGTACTCCGGCGACCCGACGAGCCCCGGATCGATCACCGCAGTGCTCCGTTGATCCTGGCCATTTCCGCCAAAGGAAAGGGCGATCCGATAGGCCTCCTGCTCGTCATCCCACTCCAGGCGCCCTTCGGCCTGCAACGCCTCCAGCAGCCGCGCCAGAAGCCGGCGCGCCTTGTTCTCGTCCTTCAGGGCCCCGCGACTTACCCCCCCGGATTGCACCAGCGCCGCGACGGCGCCTGGATGCCGCCCCCGACGCTCCATCGCTCGAAGGCAGCTCTGCCACGTCATCAGCTTCCGCAGGATGCCGCCCAGTCGCTGCCCGGTCCAGGCCGTCCCCCCGTTGCTGCCCTCTACCCGGAGCGTCTCGGCGGCCACCTCCAACAGAAACTCCTCCATCGCCCGGTCGTTTTTCAGATGCCGCTCGGCCTTCCCCTTCTTCACCTTGTACAGGGGCGGTTGTGCGATATACAGATGGCCTCCCTCGATGACCTGGCGAAGGTGCCTAAAGAAGAAGGTCAGCAGCAGCGTCCGGATGTGCTCCCCATCGACATCCGCGTCGGTCATGATGATCACCCGATGATAGCGGAGCCGCCCGAGGTCGAATTCGGGGTATATGCCGGCCCCCAAGGCCGAAATGAGGACGCGGATCTCCGCCGAGGAAAGCATCTTGTCAACGCGCGCGCGCTCGGTGTTCAGGATCTTACCCCTGAGCGGCAGAATAGCCTGGAACCTTCGGTCGCGCCCCTGCTTGGCCGAGCCCCCAGCCGAATCGCCCTCGACGATATAGATCTCGGAGAGGGCCGGATCCTTCTCGGAGCAATCGGCCAGCTTTCCCGGCAGGTCGTCGCCGTCCAGCGGGCCCTTCCGTCGCGCCAGCTCCTTCGCCTTGCGGGCCGCCTCGCGCGCATGCGCCGCCTCGGCCGCCTTCTCAATAATCCGCCGGCCGATCCCCGGGTTCTCTTCCAGGTATTCCCCCAGCTTCTCGTTGATGATGGTTTCGACCAGACCCTTGATGTCCGGGTTGTTCAGTCTGGCCTTGGTCTGCCCCTCAAATTGGGGGTTCTGGAGTTTCACGCTGATCACCGCAGTCAGCCCTTCGCGAACGTCGTCGCCGGTCAGCGTCGCCTTCAGGTTCTTTAGCAGGTCTCGGGCGGCCGCATAATTGTTAATGGTGCGGGTGAGCGCCGACCGGAAGCCGATAAGATGGGTGCCACCATCATGGGTGTTGATATTATTTGCGAAGGAGAAGACGGTCTCGGCGTAGCCGTCGTTGTACTGAATGGCCGCCTCGACCACGGTCGCATCCCGCTGGGCCTCGATGTAGATCGGTTTCGGGTGCAGAACGGTCTTGTTTTCATTGAGCAGCTCGACGAACGACTTGATGCCGCCCGTGTAATAAAACTCGCGCGTCTCGCTGACCCGCTCGTCGGCGAGCCGGATGCGCAGGCCCCTGTTCAGGAACGCCAACTCGCGAAGCCGGTTGCTGAGCGTATCCAGGCTGAAGGTCCGATCCTCGAAGATCTGCGAATCCGCGAGGAACGTCACGCGCGTTCCGGTCTTTTTGGCCTTGCCCGCCTCTTCGAGGTCGCCAGCGGGTTTGCCGCGCTCATACCGCTGCAGGTGCTTCTTCCCGTCGCGCCAGATCTCCACGTCAAGCCACTCCGACAGCGCATTGACCACGGAGAGCCCGACCCCGTGCAGGCCGCCCGACACCTTATACGCCGAGTGGTCGAACTTGCCCCCGGCATGGAGGGTGGTCATCACTACCTCCAGGGCCGGCCGGCCCGTCGGCTCGTGGATGTCCACCGGGATGCCACGCCCGTTGTCCACAACGGTGACGCTGTTGTCGGAGTGGATGGTCACGTCGACATGGTCGCAGAACCCCGCCAACGCTTCGTCAACGCTGTTGTCCACGACTTCGTAGACGAGGTGGTGGAGCCCCTCCGGGCCGGTGCCGCCAATGTACATCGCGGGCCGCTTTCGCACGGCCTCGAGACCCTCCAGGACCCGGATCTGCTCAGCCCTGTACACCTCCACCTCTGCACCATCCGACAGGCCCACTTGGTCGGTGAGGTCTCTATCGTCTCTGCTCATGTTCCTCCTTCGGTGAGGTTCCGAACCACAACGCTATCTTCATATCCTCATCGGCATGATAACGCACGTGTACCTCTTGTCGTCCTTGGCGCGGAAGAGGGCCGGGCTAAGCGCATCCTGAAGATGCATCGTGACCTGCCCCGCCTCCACGACACTTAAGAAGTCGAGGATGTAGCGCGCATTGAACCCTACCGTCATCTCCTCCTGCTGATACTCGACGTCAAGGCGCTCCCGCGCCTCCCCGAGATCGAGGTTGACGCAGCTCAAGAGAAGCTGCCCAGGCTTGAACTCCATCGTGGTGGGGATCGTCCGCTCACCAATGATGGTGGAGGTGCGGCGAAGCCCGGCGAGAAGCGCGTCGCGATCAATCGTCACCTGCTTGGTCGCCATTGTCGGGATGACCTGTTCATAGTTGGGGAACTGTCCTTCGATAAGACGCGCGTCGATCAGGGTGTTGTCGCTGCTCAATAGGAGGTGGTTCTCTCCGGCCTCGATCTCGACCTCGCCCGGCTCTTCCTTCAACAATTTTAGCGCCTCAGTGGCCGCCTTCCTTGGGATGATCGCCTCGACGGGCTTTCTGTCTTTGAGCAGGTCGCCGTCGTGGGTGGTGATGGCTAGCCGGTGTCCGTCGGTGGCCACCATCTTGGCATCCTTTTGCGTTACCCTGAAAAGGATCCCGTTCAGCGTATAGCGCGTCTGGTCGGAAGAGACGGCGAATACCGTCCGCCGAATCATATCGCGAAACAGCCGGCGCTCCAGGAGGATGCCGCCCTCCTTTGACTCGCGCATAGACGGAAAATCGTCCCGTGGCAGACCTTTCATTCTGAATTCGGACTTTCCGCAGGTGATCGTTGCCGTCAGGTCGGCATCGACATTCAATTCTACGGTCGCAGCCGGGAGCTCGCGAATGATCTCATAAAGTTTTCTGGCGGACAGCGCGATTGATCCCTCTTTGAGGACTTCTCCATCAAGTCTCTTTCGCACTCCAACATCCAGGTCTGTTCCAAATACCGACAAGCGATTCGAGGAAGCTTCAAGGAGGAGATGCGAAAGGATTGGGAGGCTTCTCTTGGTTTCAACAACCGCCTGAATTGGTCCTACACCGCTATACAGTTCATCCCGGGATATCCTGATGTGCATGAATCCCCCAGTTTGGCGGAAGGGCGAAAGGACACTACTCTTATTCTATTCTATATATAGAAGATTTAATTAAGAATAGTAGTAATAGTAGTAGAGGCTTGATATCGGGATAAGTCGATTAACGCCTTGATCCTGATGCACTTACATGCGTGATAGCGATGTGGGCAAAATGTGGTTGAGTTTGAAAATCGATGCCGCACCGCTGAGAATCCACAACTTTATACATCGAGCACCGGAAGTCTCACCACAACATAACTTACGCACACCTTTTCCACACCTGTGGAAAGCGAAAGAACCACATAGAAACCAGGATGTTGCGCGACTTTTTTCGATCCAGAAGGAGGACCAAGAATGGAGGGCCGCCCGTGGGCCAGCCAAAACCATTTGCGCCTTGACAGCAGAGCCCTCGCCAGTTATACTGCACCGCGTTTGTTCAAACACAACGACCGAAGTCGAGCCCCAGCCGAGGATAAAGATCGACCATGAAACGAACCTATCAACCCAACCGAAGCAAGCGGAAAAGAGCGCATGGCTTCCTTGCTCGAATGAGCACTCCAAATGGCCAAAACATCATCAAGCGCCGAAGGGCGAAGGGCCGCAAGAGGCTCACCGTCTGACGCAACATCCCCACCTGCCAAGGACCACGCCAGCCCGCAGCATTCTACAAAGACGACTCAGGCCCCGAGCGCGGCTGGCTCCGGCCTCGCAGTTCGCCCCGGAGTCGCTATTGCGACAAGACATTTTACTCTTTACGCGAGACCTGCGTCAACTAAAAAACAGGGGCTCAGGCTCGCTTTTGGCGCGCGCGCGGGGCGCTCGACAGTCCGGAACAGGGCGAAGAGACAGGCCCGGGAGGCCTATCGACTGAATCGTCAGAAACCCCTCGAAACGAGAGAGATCATTCTCACCACCAAGGGAAGCATAGACAGGCTGAGGCGACGAGCCATAAGAGATCAGATTGTGGAGCTCTTCGCGCGGGCAACGGCTTCCTCCCCGCCGCCGCGAGGCGCCAAGCCTACAACAATAAGATGATGGCGCTAGCCGGCACCACTCAATCGCTCCTCCGGATCTATAAGAGTACCGTCTCCAGGCTCCTTCCTCCCGCCTGCAGGTTCTACCCCTCGTGCGCCGATTACGCCTACGAGGCAATCAATCGAAACGGACTGGCACGAGGGCTTCTTCAGGCCCTGGGTCGTCTTGCCCGATGTCACCCATGGCACCCGGGCGGGTACGATCCCGTGAGATAGTGCCGGGCCAATTAACTTCGCCTAGCGGCCAGGCTCCACCCCGGGGCACTTCCTGCGACGTACGCGAGGATGTACGCCGGGTACCCGCGAAGCGGGTGCGGCCCGCGGGGGCCGCGCCTGCACCCACCTTTGGTGGGTTCCCGGCTCGTTTCTTGGCCCGGCAAGAAGCCCACCAAGTTAGGGCCAGCCAGAGGATTACGATGCAACGCCATTCGCTTGGCGCATAGGCCCCGGGAACAAGAGGGTTCATGTCTACAGAACAGCGTGCGCTGCTTGCAACCGTCCTTGTGGTGCTGATCTTCATCGGCTACCAGTACATCTTTCTGCGGCATGGGGAGCCGCCGGCGCCCCCGAAGCCGGCCACATCCTCCCAGGGAGCGACGCCAGGTGTCCCTCAGCCAGCCGCGGTCCGCTTGACCCCGGCGCCGCGCCGAGGCAAACCGGCACTGCCCGAGGCGCCGGAGCGCGAGGTGGTCGTGGACACCGATCTCGTGCGCGCAGTCTTCACAACGAAGGGGGGAACCCTGAAGAGCTGGCAGCTCAAGCGGTACACCGCTGCAGATGGGCGAGCCGTCGATCTTGTGGCGCCGGCGGCAGGCCCTTGGGGTCCCCTTCTGGCATGGAGCGGGAGGCTGGAAGACGCCACCCCGCTGGATTTTGAGCCGGACAAACGCGAGCTGACGCTGAAGTCTGCAGCAGAGACGGGAACAATCACCTTCTCCTCCCGCCCAGGCGGGCCCCTTCGGCTCGTGAAGCGCTTGACCTTCAAGGGCGACAGCTATCGCGTTGACGTCAAGCTGTCTTGGAAGAACACCGGCACAAGGCCGGCTGTTGTCTTGTCGGAGCTCGCATGGGGACCGGGCTTCCATGACAGCGTCAGCAAGCAACCCTCAGGCCTGCTGCCCCCAACGAGTTGGGTGGATGGTCGGCGCGTCACAGATGAGGTCGAGAAGCTTCAGGGGGTGGCCAGCCATAGTGGAGCAGTGTCGTGGACGGCACTGCACGACCTCTACTTCACCGCGGCGCTTCTGCCGGAGGCTAGAGGTGCCGCGGCCACCGTACGAAAAGACGCGAGCGGGCAGCCGCTTATTGCCCTGGCCGCACCTGCCCAGACCGTAAAGCCCGGGCAAGAGGCGACGCAAGGGTTTGTTCTCTATGCTGGACCGAAGGAAATCGATCGGCTGAAAGCGGCGGGCCCTGATCTGGACAGCATTGTGGACCTTGGGTGGTTTGACTTTCTCGCTCGCCCGGCACTCTATCTGTTGCGGCTCCTGTATCAATTCAGCGGCAACTACGGCCTCGCGATCATCTTGATCACCGTGCTGCAGAAGGTGGCCTTTCACCCGCTGACGGCCAAGAGCCTCCGGTCAATGCAAGCGATGCAGGCCCTGCAGCCGAAGATCGCCGCCGTTCAGGAGCGGTTCAAGAACAACCCACAGAAGAAGCAACAAGAGACGATGGAGCTCTATAAGAAACATGGGGTGAACCCCATGGGGGGCTGCCTTCCGATGCTCTTGCAGATCCCGATCTTCATCGCCCTCTACAATGCCCTTGCAAGCTCGGTGGAGATGCGGGGAGCGAGCTTCCTTTGGATCAAAGACCTCTCCCAGCCCGACGCGCTTTTTACCATCGATGTCTGGGGCCTCAAGAACTACCCCTTCAATCTCCTGGCGCTGTTGATGGGAGCCACGCAGTTTGTCCAGCAGAAGATGGCCCCCGCTACCGGCGATCCTCGACAGGCGAAGATGATGCTTTACGTGATGCCCACCGTATTCACCTTCATGTTTTGGAGTTTCCCCTCAGGGCTTGTCCTGTACTGGCTTGTCAATAACATCCTTCAGATCGGGCAGCAGTACTGGCTGGAAAAGCGAGGAAAGCTGGCGCCTCGTGTGGCCGCAGCGGACTAGTGCCGTTCCAACTACTTACGCCAAAATGATGAGGCCAGGGGAAGCCATAGTTCTTGCAGGGGCCTTGTCGGCGATTAGCCGCAACAAGCTGGGACGGTACTAGTATGCGCATGGCGACCGGCCGAGTCGCCGGCGACAATGGGGAAATCGCCAACCACCTCTTGCGGCAAGGGCTGAGCCGTCTTGGGATTCGCGCGACGCCGGCACAGCTTCACGCCTTCGCGGTCTACCGCTCGGAGCTGCTCCGATGGGCCGCGCATGTCAACCTGACCGGGTTCAAGTCCGAGGAAGCGATTGTCCGCGAAGGATTTCTTCGCTCATTGACCTATAAGGCGGCGTTCGAACCCGCGCCGGGGCTGGTCGCGGTGGACATCGGCTCTGGGGCCGGCCTGCCAGGTCTGGCGCTGAAGATCTGCTATCCCGAGATCGGAATGCTTCTCGTAGACGCTACGCGCCGCCGAGTCACCTTCATGAGGCACATTATTCGACAGCTCGGGCTTAACGGGGTTCGCTGCTTGTGGGCTCGGGCGGAAAGCCTCCAGGGCGAGACGGAGCATCGCGGGAGGTATCACCTCGCCTTCGCGCGGGCGGTTGGGGCGCTGCCCGAGGTGGTCGCGCTGGCGGAGCCCCTTCTAGCGCCGGGGGGACGCCTGGTCATCCAGTGTGGACAAGAGACAGCGCCGTCGCTTCAGGCGATGCGTGCGCACCTCACCGCGTTGGGCATGAGGGCGCTGGTGGTGCAGGCGCCGGGCGTCGATGTGGGCAGCCCCCCGACTCAACTCCTGGCGTTGGAGAAGTCGCTTCGGTAGTGCCGCAGTGTTTCACGTGAAACACGCCGCGCCTTTCTGCTTTGTTCCGTCCTCGGGCCGTGGTATCCTTCCCATCCAAAGAGAGAGGGCGACGACGCGCATCATTGCCATCGCGAATCAGAAGGGCGGGGTCGGTAAGACCACCACGGCCGTGAACCTGGCCGCGTGCCTTGCGGCGGCGGAGCGGCGGACGCTGCTCCTTGACATCGACCCACAGGGCAACGCCACCAGCGGCCTGGGGTTCGCGCAGGCGGCGGGGCCAGGCGTCTATGAGCTGCTCGCCGGGGAGGCGAAGGTGGCCGAGGCGGCGCGGCCAACTTCCGTCCCCGGGCTTGACCTGGTCCCTGCGAGCGACCGCCTCATCGGGGCGGAGCTTGAGTTGGCCTCTGCCCCGCGGCGGGAGGCTCGACTCAAGGAGGCGCTCAACGTCGAGGCCGAGGGGTACGCCTACGTCGTGATCGACTGCCCGCCTTCCCTTGGCCTCCTCACCGTCAACGCCCTAACCGCTGCACACTCGGTCCTGATCCCGCTTCAGTGCGAATACTACGCGCTTGAGGGGCTGGCGCGGATCATCGATGCTGTCCGCCTGTGCCGCATGAGGCTGAACCCCGGCCTGGCGATCGAGGGCATCGTCCTGACCATGTATGACGCCAGGCTGAATCTTTGCGAGCAGGTGGAACAGGAGGTGCGGCGCCACTTCCCGCGCGAGGTCTTCCGAACGGTGATTCCCCGTAACGTCCGCTTGAGCGAGGCGTCCAGCTTCGGCAAGCCCGTGATCCTGTACGACATTCGCTCGGCCGGGGCCGAAGGGTACCTCCGCCTGGCCAAGGAGATCATCGATGGCGCAGCGAAGAGCTCTCGGCAGGGGACTTGAAGCGCTGATCCCCGGAGCCGACGCCTCCGGGATCATGCAGATTCCCGTGGAGGAGATCGCTCTGGGCCAATTCCAGCCCCGCCGCTCTATCGACAAGGCAAGGCTGAAGGAGTTGGCGGCTTCCATCGCGGCCCACGGAGTGCTTTCCCCCATTATCCTCCGCAGGGAAGAGGGGCGGCTGGAGGTCGTGGCGGGGGAGCGGCGTCTCAGGGCAGCCCGCATGGCGGGACTCTCCGCCGTGCCTGCTGTCGTGAAAGAGCTCTCCGGTGGAGAGGCGCTGGAGATCGCGCTGGTTGAGAACCTGCAGCGAGAGGACCTCAACCCGATCGAACAGGCCGAGGCCTACCTCCGTCTCCAGGAGGAGTTCGGGCTGACGCAGGAAGAGGTGGCCCGCAGGGTGGGGCGAGATCGCTCCTCGGTGGCGAACGCGCTCAGGCTACTGCGGCTCCCCAAGCAGATCCGGGCCGATGTCGTTGCGGGTGTCCTGTCCGAAGGACATGCCCGCGCGCTGTTGGGTTTGGAGCGGAGCGCCGACCAGGTGAAAGCCCGCGATCAGGCCATCCGCCTTGGGCTGTCCGTGCGGGGCACCGAAGCACTGGTTCGCCGGATGAAGCGGCCCGTGAGGGTGAAGCGTCGCGCCCCCCTTGGCCAGCCGGCAGTCCGAGCCGCGGAGGAGGCCCTTCGACAGGCGCTGGGGACCAAGGTCCGCATCGCCCGAAAGGGGGCGGGGGGGACGATCGAGGTGGAGTTTTACTCGACGGAGGACCTCGATCGGATCTATGAGCGGATCTGCGGGCGCGGCTAGTGCCGGGCCAATCAACATTCGCCTAGCGGCCAGGCTTCACCCCGGGGCGCTTCCTGCGACGTACTCGGAAACGTACGCCGGGTACCCGCGCAGTGGGTGCGGCCCCGAGGACCGCGCCTGCACCCACCTTTGGTGGGTTCCCGGCTCGTTTCTTGGCCCGGCAGGGGCTGCCCACAAACGTAGGGGAAAACCGTTGGAGGGGCACTAGTGGTCGTTCACGGTTCACGGTTGACGGACAGAAGGGGCTTTATGTTCGCACGACATGGATTAAACGCATTATCCGTGAACGGTGAACCGTTAGCTGTGAACCGACCAGGCGTGTTGTTTCACGTGAAACAGTGCAGGGAGGGGCATGCGTAAGCGCCTGGCAGCGGCGTTGGCCTTTCCTTTCGAGGATCGGGATTGGCTCACAAAGATCGCGATCGGGGGCGCCGTCGGGCTTGCCCTGGAGGCCCTCTTCGTGGGCTTTAGCTATCTTTTCACTCGCGAACTGGCCTTTGAGGTCTCGCCCCTGGCGCAAGCGGCCAACTTCCCCTCCCTTGGCTTCGTGCTTCTGGTCTTCCAGGGCGCCCTTACGGCCCCCCAGTCGGACGCGATGCCCGAGTGGAGGCGATGGCCTGGTCTCTGCTTGCGGGGCTTGGTCCTGTTTGTATTGGGCCTGGGCTATGGGAGCCTGCCCCTTCTGCTGATCATCGTGGGCTTCGGGCTTGTGGTGAGTGGGGGGGTGGCGCTGGTCTTGGGACTGGTCATGATGCTGCTTGGGATGCTTGCGGCGCTCATGCTCGGCTTCTTTCTCCCGATGGGGGTGGCTCGATACCTCAGGGAGCGGCGCGTGGAAGCCGCCTTCAATCCGGTGGTGGTCTGGTCGAGGATCACCAAGGTCCTGGCGGAGTACGCGGCGGCGTATCTGCTCAGCATGGGATCGTTCATCGTCGCGGGATTGGTGGGGACCATTCCATACCTTGGCGTCCTGGCGTGGCCCTTTCTGACGTTTTACCTCTTGGTCGCCTGCGCGCGCCTGTTTGGGGGGGTCTGCTCCGGGGCCGCATAGGAGGGATTGCCTCCACGCCACAGCGGGCCCGCCCTGGACGCCAGCGTGATGCGCCTAACACTATTTTTACAAATTCCGTTCACCCAGAGCCAGCTGAATGGTCAATGTTTTCAATATGTTCCACCGAAGCGGGCCTGTCACTTCGACAGGCCTGTCCTGAGCCATATCGAAGGGCTCAGTGCGCAGCCTGAGCCCCGCCGAAGCCTGCGCTGAGCTCTGTCGAAGCGGGCTCGCCGCGAACGGTTTGTATACACACTTCTGACGCACGGCACTAGTCGTCCGCCTTTGGCCATTTGGCACTCTGCACGGTGACATCCTCGCAGGCGGGCGGCATTGGATGCCGCTCGCCGGTGAGGACCAGAGCCCTGCGCCTCTCCCCTCGCCCCGCTTGCCTCCTCATCCCTTCCCTCCCTTGTGGGGGAAGCCCGCCCTGAGCGAAGTCGAAGGGGCCAGGATGGGGGGTGAATTCAGCGAAGACCCCCTCCTGAATCCTCCCCCGCGGGGGGGGAGGAAAGCTGGGTGGGGGGGCGATGGCCTCTGGCGTGTAAACAAGCTGATGCATGAGGAGGGCCATCACGCGAGGACGCGCCCCCCTCCGCCGAGGGGCGTTTGACACCTCTTGGCTGCACGTGCTACTGTTGGCCGCACCTTATGGAATTGAGATAAAGCTGTCACAAGACGATTTCGGAAGGAGGGGCCTGTGTTTTCTAAGCGAGCGACACCATCTCAGGATTTCGGCGACATTCGGGCGTTTCTGGGCGAAGGGACCAGCTTCAGCGGGACCCTTCAATTCGAGGGGGCGGTCCGCCTTGACGGACGGTTCGAGGGGGATGTCTCAGGGGGCGATCTGCTGATCATCGGGCCATCGGCGGCGGTCCGGGCGGAGATTCAGGTTGGATCCCTCGTTGTGAACGGACGGGTAGAGGGGAACATCGTGGCCAGAAAGCGGGTGGAGCTGCTGGCGACAGCGCAGGTCTCGGGCACCATCAAGACCCCGACCCTCGCTGTGAGCGACGGGGCGGTGTTCAACGGCACATGCGAGATGCGGCGCGAGGAGACCAAGGTGGTCCGCCTCGGCCAGAAGCGGGAAGAGGAGGAGCTGAAGGGTGCCGAGCAACGTTAGAAGGCAGGGTATGGGGGTTAGGGTTCAGGGTTTGGTAGGGCCCTCCCTAGACCCTGTACCCTAACCCCTAACCCCTGAACCATGAAGATCTATCTCGATCACAATGCGACGACTCCGATGCGGCCGGAGGTCCTGGAGGCGATGTTGCCCTACCTCCAAGGGCGATTCGGCAACGCCAACTCGATCCACGGGTGGGGACGGGAGGCGAAGCAGGCGCTGGAGCAGGCGCGCGAGGTTGTGGCGTCTGCCTTGGGCGCAAAGGACAAGGACAGCATCGTGTTCGTCTCAAGCGGGACCGAGGCGGATAATCTGGCCCTGAAGGGAGCGGCTTGGGCTGCCCGGGATCGCGGGCGGCATCTCGTCACCTCTACGGTCGAGCACCACGCCGTGATCAACACCTGTAAGTCTCTCGAGGAGCAGGGGTTCGATGTCACCCTTCTGCCGGTTGATGAAGAGGGGCTGATCGACTCCGAGACGCTACGGCGGTCGCTGCGCGCGGACACCACGGTGGTCTCGCTGATGCACGCGAATAACGAGACCGGGGTGGTCTCCCCGATCGCCGAGGTGGCAGAGCTCGCTCGCGCGCGAGGGAGCGTCTTCCATACCGACGCGGTCCAGACATTCGGGCGGGTTCCGATCGACGTCGAATCGCTTGGTGTAGATCTGCTCTCCATTTCCGGCCACAAGATCTATGGTCCCAAGGGGATCGGGGCCCTCTACGTCCGGCCCGGGACAAGGATGGTCCCTCATCTCCACGGGGGCCAGCAAGAGCGCGGTCGCCGGCCCGGGACCGAGAATGTTGCAGCGGCCGTTGGATTGGCGCGCGCGGCGGAGCTCTGTTTGGCGTCTATGCCCGCTGAGACCGAGCGCCTGAGCATGCTCAGGGATCGCCTGGAGGGGGCTACCCTTTCCCGAATCGAGGGGACGCGGCGCAATGGCCATCGGGAACAGCGGCTGCCCAACACCTCCAATATCTCGTTTCGGGGGGCGGACGAGGAGTCGTTGATCCTTGCCCTCGACCTCGAAGGGATCGCGGTTGCGGCCGGGGCTGCCTGCACCTCAGGGTCCCTGGAACCATCGCACGTCCTTCAGGCGATGGGGTGGAAGCCGGAGAGCCACGGGGGCGCCCTTCGGTTCTCCCTGGGCTCCGGGACGACGCAGGACGACATCGAGCGACTCATCGATCTCCTGCCAGCAGTGGTGGAGCGGATCCGGGCCGCAGCCGCCGGGCACACCGAGCCCGCCCTGGCGCTCGCCTGAGCGGGAGATCACCATGAAGCGGAAGCGGCGGGTCGTGGTGGCGATGAGCGGGGGGGTGGACAGCTCGCTGGCCGCGGCGCTCCTTCACGAAGACGGGTTCGAGGTGGTCGGGATCAGCCTCCGCCTCCTGCCGTCACAACGGTCGGGCAACGGCCGGGAGCGCTTTGAGACCTGCTGTTCTCCAAGGGACGTGGAGGACGCCAGGCTCGTGGCTGCCCAGCTTGGGATCCCTCACTATGTGTTGAACTACGAGCGGGAGTTCGACCGCGAGGTGATCGAGGAGTTCTCCACGGCCTACGTTGAAGGCCGGACGCCCAACCCCTGTGTGCTCTGCAATGGGCGCGTGAAGTTCGGCTCGCTGCTCCGCAGGGCGCTGGGGCTGGGGGCGGAGTTTCTCGCGACCGGGCATTACGCTCGAATAGACCGCGACAGCAAGACCGGCCGCCATCTTCTCCGTCGCGCCCGGGACCCCGGGAAGGACCAGAGCTATTTTCTCTACAACTTGACGCAGGCCCAGCTTGCGCGGACGCGATTTCCGGTCGGGGAGATGACCAAGGAACAGGTTCGGGAGCGGGCCGCAGCCATTGGGCTGAAGGTGGCCGCGAAGCCCGACAGCCAGGAGATCTGCTTCGTCCCTGGGGACTATCGGACCTTCTTGAAAGAGCGCTGCGGTGACCGCCTTCAGCCGGGTGCCATCAAGGACGACACGGGAAGGGTTCTCGGCAGGCACCAGGGGCTGGCGATGTACACGGTGGGCCAGCGTGGCGGCCTGGGCATCGGAGGCGATGGCCCCTTTTATGTCATCCGGCTTGAACCCGAGACCAACGATGTCGTGGTTGGGAAAGCGCACCAGTTGATGGGCCGGGAGTTTACGGCCGAGAGGCCCAACTTTGTCGCCTGGGACCGCCTGACGGAGGAGCGGCCATCTCGGGTGATGGTCAGGTATCGACAGGCGGCCGCTCCGGCCGATCTCGCCCCCCTAAATGATGGCCGCATACGGGTCCGGTGGCGGGAGCCGCAGCGGTTGGCGTCGCCCGGGCAAGCGGCGGTCTTCTACGACGCCTCGGACCCCGACCTGGTGGTGGGCGGCGGCATCGTGGCACAATAACGACCATCCTCGAGCCTTGCCTTCTGGCACTTTTCGTGGACGAAAAAGGCTTGACAAACCGCAGTCCATCGGGCAAGCTTGAGCCGCTTTTCACGATCCCGGGAGCTGTCCGGTCCGCCGAGGGCGGACCGGCCTCTTTTTTTGCCCTGTTGCCTGTGAATCCAATGGAGGAGCGGGAGCGGTTCGTCCGAGGCACCCTCGTGGCCACGGGCGGCGTTGTCGCCTCCGGACTTGCCGCATTCGGGTTCTTCAGGCTATGGGGGTGGGCCCTGGGTTTTGCCGCCGGCGCCCTGGTGAGCCTCGGCAGCCTCCGGCTCATCGTCGCCACTGTTGCCCGCTTCACGGAGCAGCCAAGTTCCGAGCGGCGTGGCCAGCGGAGCTGGTGGGTCGGGTCGCTCGTCAGGCTGTTGGGGGCAGCAGTCCTTCTTTTCCTCGTGGTTCGTTACCTGCCGGTGAATCTGATCGGCCTGGCCCTGGGTCTCCTGGCCGTTCAGATCGGCATGGGTGGCTATCTTCTGGTGCGTTCGTTGTCCCCCGACAATAGGGATGAAGGGATGGAGGATCGAAAGCCATGATGAAGGATCGGACGACCTTGATCGTGATAGCGGCCACGTTCCTGGGCCTGGCGCTTCTGGTGGCCTTCCCGTCGCTGGCCTCGGAAGGGGCCAAGGGGGAGGGCGAGGGCGGGATCATCAATCTGAACATGACCTTGGTCGTGCAGATGGTGAACTTCCTCATCCTGATCGTCCTCCTCCATCGGTTCCTCTACAAGCCGCTCACCCAGTTCCTGGCAACGCGCGCCGATGGCATCAAGCGCTCCCTGGAGGAGGCCAAGGCGGCTAGAGAGGCGGCGGCCAAGGCGCAGCAGGAGTACGAGGCGCGAATCGCGGCCACCCGGCGCGAGGCGGCTGCGTTGCGGGAATCGGCGGTCCGTGAGGTAGAAGAAGAGCGACAACGGCTCCTGAAGGTGTCGCGCGACGAGGCCGCACGCCTCCTGACGGAGGCCAAGGCCCAGATAGAGCAGGAGGTGAAAAGGGCCAAGGCCGAGCTCCGGGCGGAGGTGGTCGGGCTCTCGCTTGGGGTCGCGGAGCGCCTGATTGGGCGGAGCCTCACGACCGAGGATGACCGTCGCCTCGCCGAGCAGGTCGTTCAAGAGATCGGGGCCGGCCGGTGAGGGCCGGTGGTGGCGTCTCCAGGCGATATGCCAGGGCCCTGGGCGACGTTGCGGCCGAGAGAGGCATCTTGGAACCGGTTGGGCGTGACCTTCACGCCATCGCGGGGCTGTTCAAGCAGAATCGGGAAGCGGCGTCCTTCTTTGCGAATCCCGGGATCCCGCTGGCCGATAAACGCCGCGTCCTCCAGTCGTTGGCGGAGCGGGCGGAGGTCCAGCCGCTCAGCGCCAGCTTTCTCGGCTTGATCTTGGAGAAGAGACGGCTCCCCGATCTTCCGGAGATCGTCCTCGCCTACGAGGAGCTGACCGACGAACGGCTCAACCGGGCGAAGGCGACGGTGACCTCCGCCACGCCGTTGCCGGAGCCGACGATGGAGGGGCTCCGGACCCGTCTGGGGATGGCGATCGGGAAGGAGGTCTATTTGGAGACGCGGGTTGATTCCGAGATCATGGGTGGGGTGGTGGCTCAGGTCGGCAGCACGATCTACGATGGCTCTCTCAGAACCCAACTGAGGCGGATGCGGGAGCAATTGCTGAAAGGGTGACCATGGCGCAGATCAGTGCGGGAGAGATCAGCGAAATCATTAAAAAGCAACTGGTCGGCTACGAGTCGGCCGTCGATGTGGCCGAGGTCGGTTCCGTCATCGAAACGGGTGACGGGATTGCCCGCATTTATGGGCTGGAAAAGGCGATGGCCGGCGAGCTTTTGGAGTTCCCCCACGAGGTCTTCGGCCTGGTCCTGAACCTCGAGGAGGACAACGTCGGCGCCGTCCTGCTCGGCGAGGCCGAGGCGATCAAAGAGGGAGACCTCGTAAAGCGGACGGGCCGGATCGCCGCCGTGCCGGTCGGCGATGCGCTGGTCGGGCGGGTGGTGAACGCTCTGGGCCAGGCGATCGACGGCAAGGGGCCGATCGACGCGAAGGAATCTCGGCCCATCGAGCGGTTCGCCCCCGGCGTTGTGGACCGGCGGCCGGTCAAGGAGGCGCTCCAGACCGGGATCAAGGCGATCGACGCCATGATTCCGATCGGCCGCGGTCAGCGAGAGTTGATCATCGGCGACCGGCAGACCGGCAAGACCGCGATCGCCATCGATACGATCATCAACCAGAAGGGCAAGGAGGTCTTCTGTATCTATGTCGCGGTCGGACAGAAGCGCTCCACGGTGGCTCAGGTGGTGAAGACGCTGGAGGATGCCGGTGCCATGGCCTACACGACCGTCGTTGCGGCAACGGCGTCAGAGCTGGCCCCGCTGCAGTACATCGCCCCGTACGCGGGCTGTGCCATGGGCGAGTTCTTCCGCGACTCCAGGCGTCATGCCCTGTGCATCTACGACGACCTGTCCAAGCACGCCCAGGCCTACCGTCAACTGTCGCTGCTGCTGCGTAGGCCACCCGGCAGGGAGGCGTACCCCGGCGACGTCTTCTACCTTCACTCACGCCTACTGGAGCGTGCGGCCAAGCTCAACGACGAGCTGGGGGGCGGCTCGCTTACCTCGCTGCCGATCATCGAGACACAGCTCGGCGACGTCTCCGCCTACATCCCGACCAACGTCATCTCCATCACCGACGGGCAGATCTATCTGGAGAACGACCTATTCTTCGCCGGTATTCGGCCGGCCATCAACGTGGGATTGTCTGTCTCGCGGGTCGGCGGGTCAGCCCAGATCAAGGCGATGCGGCAGGTGGCGGGCAAGCTCCGGCTGGACCTCGCCCAATATCGGGAGATGGCCGCGTTCGCTCAGTTCGGGAGCGAGCTCGACAAGGCGACCCAGGCCCAGCTCAACCGGGGCGCCCGGATGGTCGAGGTCTTGAAGCAGGGGCAGTACGCGCCGCTTCCCGTGGAGCGACAGATCCTGATCATTCATGCCGGGACGGCTGGCCACCTGGACGAGCTTCCCGTCGAGGCGGTCGCGGCCTTCGAGGACGCGCTCTACATCTTCGTCGAGGGTCGGTATCCGACCATCTTCCAGGAGATCCGGGAGAAGCGAGAGATCAACGATGCCCTCCGCGGCGAGATGGACAAGGCGATCGAGGAGTGCAGGGCGGAGTTCTTGGCGGCCAGGAAGGCGGCGTAAAGGTGCGGGGTGCGATGACTCGCTCGTCTCGCGATCTGGTGTGGGCATCATCAAACTGAGCAATGGCGACACTACGGGATATTAAGCGGCGCATCGCGTCGGTCAAGAGCACCCAGCAGATCACCAAGGCGATGAAGCTGGTGGCGGCCGCGAAGCTGCGCCGGGCTCAGGAGCGCATCCTGGAGGCACGCCCCTACGCCTTCAAGATGCAGGAGGTGTTGGGCAGCCTGGCCCTCAGGGCCGACCCCCAATCCCACCCGCTGCTTCAGCGGCGGGACGCGGGCAGGAAGACGCTCGTGGTCATCGCGGCTGACAAGGGGCTCTGCGGCGCCTTTAACAGCAATATCATGCGCCGGTCCCTGGAGCTGCTCCGCGCAACGGACGGCGAGGTTGCGATGACCCTGATTGTGGTTGGACGGAAGACCCGCGACTTTTACAGGCGCCGCCCCTATACGATCCGGTCGGAGCAGGTCGGGTTCTTCGACAAACTGGCGTATGCTCATGCGGCCGCTTTAGGGCAAGAGCTCGCGAAGGCCTACGTGGCCGGGGAGGCGGACGAGATCCAGTTGGTCTACAACGAGTTCAAGTCGGTGGCAACTCAGCGGGTCGTGGTGGAGCGGCTGCTTCCCATCGAGCCCTTGCAGCCCCCGGAGGAGTTGGCCGCCATCGACTTCATCTACGAGCCGTCGCCGGCGGCGATCCTGGAGAGCCTGCTGCCCAAGCATGTGGAGGTCCAGGTCTACAGGGCGCTGATGGAGTCGCTGGCCGGAGAGTACGGGGCCCGGATGACGGCCATGGAGGCGGCGACGAAGAACGCCTCGGAGATGATCGACCTGCTCACGTTGCAGTTCAACAAGGCTCGCCAGGAACGGATCACGAAGGAGCTGCTCGAGGTGGTCGGCGGGGCAGAGGCCCTGCGACAGGCGCGTGGGTGAGGGTGCGACGTGCGGAGTGCGAGGTGCGAAGGACGAGAAGGGGGGCACGGGAGCACGGGGTCTCGGGCAGCGCAAGCATGCCAGCAATGAAGCCATGCTGAGTGGGCAATTTCAGAGAGACGGGCTAATCGCGGGACAGGGGATCGTGGGGGCAAAGCGATGAATGCAGGGAAGATCGTGCAGGTGATCGGGCCGGTCGTCGATGTCGAGTTCGATCCGGGGAAGCTGCCGGCCATCTACAGCGCCCTGGAGGTCAAGGCGAAGCAGGCTCAGGATATCTTCTCCTACAGCGAGCGGCTGGTCTTAGAAGTGGCCCAGCATCTGGGCGAAAGCCGGGTCCGGACCATCGCCCTCTCCTCGACCGACGGGCTCGTCCGTGGAATGGAGGTTCTTGACACCGGCGCGCCGATCACCGTACCGGTCGGCCGACCCACCCTCGGTCGGATCATTAATGTGATCGGGGAGCCGGTCGATAAGATGGGGCCGGTGGAAGCGAAGAAACGCTACCCTATTCACCGTGCTGCCCCGGCCTTTGATGAGCAGGCGACCAAGGTGGAGATCCTGGAGACCGGGATCAAGGTCGTCGATCTCCTGGAGCCCTATACCAAGGGCGGCAAGACCGGCCTGTTCGGCGGCGCCGGGGTCGGCAAGACCGTCGTCATCATGGAGCTGATTCGTAATATCGCCATGGAGCATGGGGGCATTTCGGTCTTCTCCGGCGTGGGGGAGCGGACCCGCGAGGGGAATGACCTCTGGCTGGAGATGAAGGAATCCGGCGTGCTCGAGAAGACCGCGCTGATCTATGGCCAGATGACCGAGCCGCCCGGCTCGCGGTTGCGCGTGGGGCTGACCGGGCTGACCGTCGCCGAGTATTTCCGGGATGAGGAGAAGCAAGACGTGCTCCTGTTCATCGACAACATCTTCCGCTTCACGCAGGCCGGATCGGAGGTCTCGGCGCTGCTGGGGCGGATGCCGTCGGCGGTCGGGTACCAGCCGACGCTCGGCACGGAGATGGGCGAGCTGCAGGAGCGGATCACGTCCACGAAGACCGGGTCGATCACCTCGGTTCAGGCGATCTACGTGCCGGCCGACGACATCACCGATCCTGCGCCGGCGACGACCTTTGCCCACCTGGATGCGACGACGGTCCTGTCCAGGCAGCTCACCGAGCTGGGGATCTACCCCGCGGTTGATCCGTTGGCCTCCACCTCGCGCATCCTCGATCCTCGCATCGTCGGCGAAGAGCACTATGCGGTTGCCAGGTCGGTGCAGAAGATCCTGCAGCGATACAAAGACCTTCAGGACATCATCGCGATCCTGGGGATGGACGAGCTGTCGGAAGACGACAAGCTCGTCGTGGCGCGGGCCAGGAAGATTCAGCGATTCCTCTCCCAGCCCTTTTTCGTGGCGGAGCAGTTCACGGGTCAGCCGGGCCGCTACGTGAAGCTGAAGGACTCGATCAAGGGGTTTAAGGAATTGATTGACGGGAAGGCGGATGACCTCCCGGAGCAGGCATTCTACATGGTCGGGAGCATCGAAGAGGCCCGCGAGAAGGCGGAGAGACTCACCGGGCGAAAATAGGTTCTATCTCCCGCACACGATAGGGTCATGGCAGACAGAGACCGTCATACGTTTCAGCTCGAGGTCGTAACGCCTCAGCGCCTGATCGTCAGCGAGGAGGTGGAGGAGCTGGTGGCGCCGGGAAAGGAAGGGTACTTCGGCGTCTGGCCGGGCCACACCCCGTTCATGACCACCTTAAAGATCGGGGAGCTCTCCTACAAGAGACGAGGAGAGGAGCGGTTTCTCGCCGTGAGCTGGGGATACGCCGAGGTTCGCTCGGAGAAGGCGATCATTCTGGTGGAGACCGCCGAGCGTTCCGAGGAGATCGATGCGGCCCGTGCCGAGCAGGCTAAGGCGAGGGCCGAGGAACGTCTGCGGCGTTGGGGGGATGAAACGGTCGATTTTACCCGGGCCCAGGCGGCCCTGGAGCGGGCACTGACCCGCGCCTCCGTCGCTGCCAGGACACGATAATAGAGGGGCATGCGGCCTCCCCCACCTCGTGTATCTTACTCCTGTCGTTCTGAACGAAGCAAAGCGTAGTGAAGAATCTCCTGCTCGTGCTTCAATAGAGCTAGACGCCTCGATGCGCCTTCCGCTCACGAGTCCCTTCGCGTTCGCTCAGGGTGACAGACATGAGCCGTGAGTAGCGCAACCTCGGAGTCGCGCGACACCCGTGTCGTCGTTCTAACCCAGTTCATCACGGCGTTTTCCTGGACGTACGTCTACATCTTCCTGCCGTTCTACATCCAGCAGATTAGCCCATATGAGCGCGAGGGCACCCTCATGTGGACCGGGTGGATCTTGGGGATCACCGGGATCGCCTCCACCGTCTTCGCGCCGATCTGGGGCGGGATGGCCGCCAAGGTCAGCCCGAAGCACCTGTACGAAATCGGGATGCTGGTGCAGGCGGGATTCATGGTCCTCATGGGATTCACCCGAAGCCTTCCGGTTCTCCTCCTGATCCGGTTGCTGATCGGCTGCGTCGGCGGCCTCTCCACCATCGGATTGATCATCATGTCGGCCTCCTCGACTAGGGAGAAGATCACCGGAAACGTTGGACTCTTTCAGGCGGCTTTGACCTCCGGGCAGATCGCCGGGCCCATCGCTGGGGCCTTCTCGGCCGAGCTGATCGGGTATCGGGGGACCTTCCTGGTCGGTGGTGCCTTGATGCTGGTCGCGTTCGCCCACGTCCATCTCTCTCTGAGCCGCGTCTCCAGGTTTCGGCCCCAATTGCCCCAGCCTGCTCATTCTCGGCGTGGACTTGCCGCCGGCTGGCTCCTCTGTTTCGCCGCCTCGATCCAGATCGCCTTCATGCCGAGCGTGTTGCCGGAAATTCTCGCTGGGCTCCGGATCGCTCAGGCGGAAGCAGTGAGGACGGCGGGGCTCATCGTCTTTGCCTACGGGGTCACATCGGTGCTGGGGTCGTACTATCTGAGCCGGCTGGCGATCTTTCAGGGGAGGCATCGAACCCTTCTCTGGGCCACCGTTGGCGCGTCGGGGCTGCAGCTCCTGCTCGGTGCCACCGGATCGGTGACAACGTTCGGGCTGGTCAGGATGCTCCAAGTGGGGTTGATCGCAGCGGTGATCCCGATCGTCTTCGCCGAAGTCGCCGCCAGCGCGCATGGCAGAGCCATCGGTTTCATGAACACCTCCCGCTTCGCCTCCTACGCCGCCGGCCCGCTGATCGCGACGGCAGTCTTCGCTCACGCCTCGCCGCTCACCCTCTACCTGGGCCTGAGCGCCTTCACCCTGCTGGCCCTCATCCTGTTCTTGAGGACGCCCGCCGCTTCCCCCTCGAGCGCCTCATCTTCAAAAATTGCTTGACAGGGCGCGGAGGGTGCGATAATTTACCGCCGCTTCCGAATATAGGTTTGGCTTGTCGGGACTGCCGAAGGACCGCGGACGCTTATATGAGGTAAGCCGCCGCGGTTTTTTTACGTGAAGGCCCGGGGCTTTGAGCTGTGAAGGAAGCAACTCGGCGGCGAACGAGCGACGAAGAGTCTACGGAAGGGAGGTGAGGACGTGCGAGGCACCGGGAAGGTGAAATGGTTCAACGAGGCCAAAGGGTATGGCTTCATCGAGCGACCTGAGGGCGGCGATCTGTTCGTCCACTACTCCGCCATCCAGGGCAACGGCTTCAGGACCCTGGCAGAGGGCCAGGAGGTGGAGTTCGACGTCGTGGATGGGCCGAAGGGGAAGCAGGCCGCTAACGTGGTCAAGCTCTAGTTCATACGCGAACAAGCAAGCTTGAACGCAGTGACCCCCCAGGGAGAGTGCGCTCTCCGCTGGGGGGTCTATTTTTTCGTGGCTATTTGGCCGGATGGGAGAGGAGGGCCTTTGCCCTCGCTGCCGCTTCCGACGGGGGGACGCGCAACTCTTCGCCGGTCTTCCGGACTTTCAGCTCGACCATTCCCTCCTTGAGGGCCCGGCTGCCGATGGTGAGTCTAAGCGGCAGGCCAAGCAGATCGGCGTCCTTGAATTTCACGCCGGGTCGCTCGTCACGGTCGTCATAGAGGACTTCGACCCGTTCGCCTTGAAGTTGCGTATAGATCGCCTCGGCGAGCTCCACCATCTTGTCGTCGCGCACGTTCACCGGCAGGAGATGGACCTGATAGGGGGCGATGGTCTCAGGCCATATGATCCCCAGTTGGTCATGGTGTTGCTCGATCGCCGCAGCGGCGATGCGGGCGGGCCCGATCCCGTAGCTGCCCATGACGATGGGGCGCTCTTCTCCCGCTTCGTTCAGATAGACCGCCTTGAGGGCGAGCGAATACTTCGTCCCGAGCTTGAAGATATTCCCCACCTCGATGACGCGCTCGACGCGCAGAACGGCCTCACAGCGGGGACACCCGTCCCCGCTTCTGGCGTGATGGATGTCGGCCCACCTGGCCTGAAAGTGGGTCCCCGGCACGACCCCCCGCAGGTGAAAGCCGTCCTTGTTGGCCCCGACGACGTATCGACCGACACGCAGCGACTCATCGGCGATCGTGGGCAGCGTCGCTCCGACGGGACCGATGCTGCCCGGTCCCGCGCCGAGGTGGGACAGGATCTCGTCGCGATGGGCCGGGCGGAATTCTCCGGCCACGATCGAGAGCTTCTTCTCGTGCAGGTGCTGGTCCCCCCTGACGAGGGCCAGGAGCGGTCCGTCCTTTGTCACGAGCAGTAGCGACTTGATGGTCAGCGCCGGCTCGATCTTGAGCAGGGCGCAGACCTCTTCGATGGTCCCGGCGTTGGGTGTCGCGATCTCCTCAAGAGTCGAGTCAGGGAAGGTTGGGTTCCGTGGATGTGAACCAGCCAACTCGACATTGGCCGAATAGCCGCAGCGGTCGCAATGGGCGATCTCGTCCTCCCCGGCCTCGCTGGGTGCCATGAACTCGTGCGCGCCGACGCCGCCCATCATCCCCGGGTCACTCTCGACCACGTGAAACGCCAAGCCGCACCGCTCCAGGATGCGACAGTAGGCCTCCTTGTGGAGCTGGTAGCTCTTGTCCAACCCCACCTCGTCCCGGTCCAGCGTGTAGGAGTCCTTCATCAGGAACTCCCGGGTCCGGAGGACGCCGCTCTTGGGCCTGGCCTCGTCCCGGAGCTTGGTCTGGATCTGATACCAGGTCTGCGGCAGGTCCCGATAGGAGTGAATCTCGCGGGCCGCGAGCCAGGCGATGACCTCTTCGTGGGTCATTCCCAGGCACATCTCCCGGTTGCCCCGGTCGTGTAACCGAAACATCTCATCGCCGATGGCCGCCCATCGTCCGGTCTGCTGCCACAGCTCGGCCGGGTGCAGGACCGGCATGGTGATCTCCTGGCCGCCGATCCGGTTCAACTCCTCGCGGATGATGGCGTTGATCTTGTCCATGACCCGCTGCCCCAACGGCAGGTAGACGTAGATCCCGGCCGCCAGTTGGCGGACCAAGCCGGCCCGGACCATCAGCCTGTGGCTGACCGCGTCGGCCTCGGCCGGATCTTCTTTCAAGGTTGGGATCAGTGATTTGGTCCAGCGCATGTGGATGCCCGCGACGATTACCCCTTCTTCTCCGGTCCCCCCGTTGGCTTGCGCCCGATCTTCTCATAACGCAGCGGGTCCTTGTTCGGGCCCCGCGGCGCTTTGTAACGGAGCCGTTCCACCGGCCTCCCGTTCACGAGATGCTCCAGCAGGATCTCGTCAAGGTCTTCCATGCGGACGCCGCCGTACCAGACATCTTCGGGATAAACCACGACCATCGGGCCATGGCCGCATTGGCTGAAGCAGCCTGACCTGTTGACCCGGATCTCCTTGGCCAGGCCCCGCTCCGCCAGCCTTTTGCGCAGGTGGGCCACATAGGCCTCTGTCTCTCCCTGGAAAGGGCAGCAATCACCAGTAGTGCAGATGAAGACATGTCGCCGATACTGGCCCATCAGGTCCTTCCTTCATGCGATCCCGCCCCGGGGAAAAGAAAAGGAGGATTGGGACATCAATCCTCCTTCGGTCGCCTCACCACCGGGCCATCCCTTGCCCTCTTAGGCCTGAGCGTCGCCCTCCGCCACCATCTTGTTGACCTCCTCCATCAGTGCGTCAGCGATCTCAGACTCCTTCACCTTGCGGATCACCTCTCCCTTTTTGAAGATCAGGCCGATCCCCTTGCCCCCCGCGACGCCGATATCGGCGCCCCTGGCCTCCCCTGGCCCGTTCACCTCACACCCCATGACGGCGACATGAATCTCCTTATTGATCCCTGCCATCCGCCGCTCCACCTCTTGGGCGAGGCTGATCAGGTCGATGTCGGCCCTGGCACACGACGGGCAGGCGACGAAGGTCAGCCCGCCCTTGCGAAGGCCGAGCGACTTCAGGATCTCAATCCCGGCCTTGATCTCTTCAACAGGATCGGCCGACAGCGACACCCGGATCGTGTCGCCGATCCCCTCGGCCAGGAGCGTCCCAATGCCGACGGCCGACTTGATCGTCCCCACGCCGGGGGTGCCGGCCTCTGTCACGCCGAGGTGTAGGGGGTAGTCCACTTGATCCGCCAGCATCCGGTATGCCTCGATCATCATCAGCGGATCGGAGGCCTTGAGCGAGACCTTCATCTCCGGGTAGTTCAGATCCTCGAGGATCCGGATGTGACGCAGGGCGCTTTCCACCATTCCTTCAGGGGACGGCCCGCCGTCTCTGGCCAGGATGTCCCTCTCCAGCGAGCCGGCGTTCACCCCGATGCGGATCGGGATCTTTCGCTCGGCCGCCAGCTTGACGATCTGCTCCACCCGACTGCGGTCACCGATGTTGCCGGGGTTCAGCCGGAGGCCATCCACCCCCTGCTCGAGGGCGATCAACGCGAGCTTGTAGTTGAAGTGGATGTCGGCGATCAGGGGGATCCGGATCTGCTTTTTGATCTCCCCCAACTTCTCGGCCGCCTCCCTGATCGGGACGCCGAGGCGCACGATATCGCACCCGGCCACTTCCAGTGCCCAGATCTGGTCCACCGTCGCCTGCACATCTCGCGTGTCGGTCTTCGTCATCGACTGGATCGACACGGGGGCATCGCCGCCGATCACGGCCGTTCCTACCTGGATCTGCCGGGCCTTGCGTCGTTCAATCATGGTTTACCTCGCAGGCGAGCTGTCAGCCATCAGCGGTCAGGCAGAGAAGAGAGGCCAGAGAGTACCCACAAATCCTCATTGTGCAGTACACCGCCCCATCAATTCTCCTGGTTTGTGCTGAAAGCTGATCGCTGAGCGCTTCCGTGCTTACTGTCTCCCTAACAAGCGGAAGATGTCGTTGTAAAAGGCAAAGATCATCAGGGCGAGCAAGAGGACCAGTCCGACCTGCTGGGCCATCTCTCGTTTCTTCAGGCTGACCGGTTTTCCACGTGCCGCCTCGATCAAGGCGAAGAACAGGTGTCCCCCGTCCAGGATCGGGATCGGAAGCAGATTAAGAATTGCCAGGTTGATGGAGAGGAGCGCGGTAAAGAACAGCAGATTCAGGACGCCTAAACGCGCCTGCTCTCCCGCCATCTGGGCGACCAGGAGCGGCCCGCCTATCGTCTTGGCCGGGACGACCCCCTGAAGCAACTTCCCGAAGGTGATCAGGATCAGGACGCTCAGGTCGTAGGTCTTGTAGACCGCCCTCCCGAACGCGGTGATCGGGTTCATTCGCTCCGTCAAGAATTCTTCGGCCGGGGCGATTCCGAGCAGGCCGATCTCCTGTTCCTCCCCAAAGAGATTCTTCTGCTTGGTCGCCTTCGGCGCAACGGCCAGGTCGAACCGTTTCCCCTCTCGTTCCACCGTCAGGCGGACGGGTCGCCCGGGGCTTTGATGGATCTGCTTCGCGAGCCCCTCCCATTTTTCAATCGGCTGGCCTTCAATTGCGACGATCCGGTCGCCCCGAAGGAGGCCAGCCTCCCGTGCGGGGAAACCCTCCATGACCTCGCCCACCTTGGTGGTGAGCGTGGGGACCCCGACCATGAAGACCACCCAGAAGATGGCGACGGCCAGGAGGAAATTGGATCCAGGGCCGGCCAGGATGATCAGCGAGCGCCACCCGAGCGGCTTGGCGGAAAAGGATCGCTCCCGGTCCACCTCTACCACCTCTTCCTTCGGGTCCTCCCCCAACATCTTCACGTAGCCGCCGAGCGGGATGGCGGACAGGAGGTATTCGGTCCCGCCGCGCGTGAACCCGGCGATCTTGGGGCCGAAGCCGAGCGAGAATTTCAGGACGCTCACCCCCGCCCGCTTGGCGACCAGGAAGTGGCCGAACTCGTGGACGAAGATGAGCACGCCCAGCACGAGGACGGCCCAGAGGATATAGTCAAGCCGCGAGAGATACGGTCGAACATCGATCGCGATCAACAGGCTGAGGACAAAAGCTGTGACAGACCCAATCATTGTCGTGTGTACACCTCTCTCCTAATGTTTGGTTTGGAGTGCCCCCTCGACAAGGCGCCGGGCCTCGCGATCTGCCTCCAGGACATCTTCCAGAGAATCGATCTTGCGACCCTGATGGCTGTCCATCACCTTGCCGATAAGGATGGAGATCTCAGGGAAGGTGATCCGGCGGGAGAGGAATAGATCCACCGCCATCTCGTTGGCTGCGTTCAGCGCGGCCGGGTAGGTCCCGCCCGCCGCCAATGCCTGGTACGCGAATCCGACGCAGGGGAACCTCTCGTGATCAACCGGCTCGAAGGTCAAGGCCGACAGGGCGTGCAGGTCGAGGGCGGGCAGTGGGGTCGGGAGCCGCTCCGGGTACGAGAGCGCGTAGAGGATGGGCAATCCCATGTCGGTCACTCCCATCTGCGCCAGGACCGACCCGTCTATGAACTCCACCATAGAATGCACGATGCTCTGTGGATGGACGATCACGTCGATCTGTCGGGGCTCCAAGTCGAAGAACCAACTGGCTTCGATGATCTCCAGCCCCTTGTTCATCAGTGTGGCTGAATCGATGGTGATCTTCTTCCCCATGACCCACGTCGGGTGCCGAAGGGCCTCCTCCGGGGTGATGCTGCTGAAGCTCTCTCGCGGACGCTTGCGAAACGGGCCGCCCGAGGAGGTCAGAAAGACCCGCTTCAGGTGCGCGCCATTGTGTCCCGCCAGACACTGGAAGACCGCCGAGGGCTCACTATCCACCGGAAGAAGCCGGACGCCATGGGCCTTGACCTCGGCCATCACCAGCTCCCCCGCCATGACCATGACCTCTTTGGTCGCGAGCGCGAGATCCTTCCCGGCCTTGATCGCTGCAAGGCTCGGAAGCAGGCCGGCAGCGCCGACCATGGCGGCGAGGACGATATCGGCCTCGGGCACAGTGGCGACGCTCAGCAACCCTTCGATTCCCCACCCGATCTCGACCGACCGATCCGCCACCCGATCCTTCAGCGCCTTGGCGGCCTCGGGGGTGCCGACGGCCACGAGGCGGGGGGAGAACCGCCTGATCTGACGCTCCAGTAGGTCGATGCTGCTTCTGGCGGCGAGCGCCACGACCTCGAAGGATTCCGGGTGAGGCTCGATCATCGCTAATGCCTTGGCGCCGATGGTGCCGGTGGAGCCAAGGATGCTGACGCGTTTCACCGCAGCGTTTCCCTCGCTATGTGCCGTGACGATCGGGGGCGGCTGGGCCGCTGGTGCCTTGATTGGGCGAGTACCGAGTATAGTCAGGTCGGACCGGTTTGGCAAGACATTTTGGCCAAAGCGAGGTGCTCTGGCGGGGTCTGACGAAGCCCGTAAGATCTGGGCTCTCTTCTCAGCGGGGGGCGGCACGTGGGGCGGAGGTTGGCCTTCCAACACCGAACTGGTACACCACTTCACCGGGCTTGACCAAGCCCAGCTCCTCACGGGCGATGGCCTCGACCCGCGCCGGATCGCGACCGAAGGACTGGACCTCCCGGGTGAGATCTCGGTTAACCTGTCTGAGCCGTGCGATCTCCCGATACTGTTCGGCCTTGGCCTTGCCCATCTGATAAATCTTGACGAGGCTCCGGTTCCCGGCCATCGAGAGAACCGAGATCAGAATGGCGAGGAGAGCCACGAAGACGAGTCGCCGCTTGCGAGCAGCCCTGGCCTGAGCCAGTTCCTCCTGAGCGCTGAAGACCACCCGTCCCGTCTGCACGTTTACTCCGTCGCCGCGTCCTGGGCCATCACGCGCCCAAAAGCGCCCGCGCTGCCATCGTCAGCTCGTCGAGCTGTTCTTCCGAATGAGCGTCCATGTACAGCCGCACCACCGGCTCGGTTCCCGAGGGCCGCACGAGGAGCCAACTGCCGTCTTCGAGCAGAAGCTTCGTCCCCTCCAGCGTCCCGACGTGCACCACCCGTAGTCCTGCCACCTGCGACGGGAGGTTCTTCAGGCGTGTGGCCAGACGCTGCTGCTGCTGTGGCGAAAGATGAAAGTTCAGCCGGCGCGCATGGATCACCGTCCCCACCTCGGCGTAGAGCGCTTCGAGCAGGCCCAGCACGCTCTTCCCATCGGCCATGGCGACCATCTCGGTCACCAGGAGGGCGGCAAGAATCCCGTCCTTTTCCGGGACATGACCCTGAATCGACAGGCCGGCGCTCTCCTCACCGCTCAGCACGACCTTCTCCTGGGTGATGAGCTGTCCCAGATACTTGAACCCGACCTTGGTCTCGTACAGCGGAACCCCCAGGTGACTGGCCACCGCATCCACCAGGTGACTCGTGGCCACCGATCGGGCCACGCCCCCACGCCATCCGCGCGCCTTGATCAGATGTCGGAGGAGAAGGGCCAGGATGTAATTCGGCTCGATGAAGCTGCCGTCCTTATCGAGGATCCCATACCGATCAGCGTCTCCATCCGTGGCCAGGCCGAGATGGCAGCCGGCAGAGCGCACCGCCACCGCCAGCTCTTGGAGGTTCTCCTTCGAGGGATCAGGTGCATGTCCGCCAAAGGCGGGATTTCGAGAGTCGTGAAGGACGTGCACGTCGCAGCCAGCCTCCCGCAGCGCCTGATCCAGATAACCCCTCGCCGTTCCGAACAAGAGATCGACAGCTACGCTCAGGTGCGCCGCAGCGATTGCCTTGAAATCAACCAACTCCCGAAGGCGGGCAAGATATGTCAGCCGTGGGTCGATGCGAGCCACTAATCCCTTGGCCTCCATCTCTTGAAGTGACGAGTATGGAGCCTCGGGTTCCCCCAGCAAGTCCCGAACCCGCGCCTCGATTCGATCGGTGACCGCCGGTTGAGCAGGGCCGCCCGAGGGGCCGGAGAGCTTCAGCCCGTTGTATTCAGGTGGGTTGTGACTGGCGGTGACGTTCAAGCCTGCTGCCGCGCCGCGGCGGACCACTTCGTAGGCGACGACTGGCGTCGGCGCGTCCCGGTCGCAGAGGAAGACCTGCACCCCATGAGCCGCCAGGACCGCCGCCGCCTCGGCCGCAAAGGCTTCCGAGAGGAAGCGGGTATCGTACCCGACGACCACTCCAGACTCCGGTCTCCCCTGGGACAGCAGGTATTCGGCGATGGCGCGGGTGACGAGGCGGACGTTCGCGAAGGTGAAGTTCTCGGCAATAATGTCGCGCCAGCCGGAGGTGCCGAACTGGATCGGCCTCACTCTCCGGCCCCCGTCCTGCCCACTGATATGCATTGCCCGCAGGTTTCGCGCCCGCCGATGGTCAGAAAGGGGTCATCCAGGAAGGCTTCGGCGTCCTTGACCGTTCTGGCGGTGCCGTAGTCCTCAGTGGCCGTCACACGCGCCATCTTGCCGCCGAGTCCAATGATACCTTGAAGAGGCGGTCGATGAACTTCGACTGGAAATGGAGCTGGGTATTCAGATCGTGAAGCCCGTGGCGCCTGA
>JACQQF010000016.1 GCA_016207095.1 Candidatus Methylomirabilota bacterium
ACTTTATCCACATGATCCAGGGCCATATGTATATTGGCCCGGAGGAGAAGCCCGGCGAGAAGCCAGACAAAATGCCCCTGTATGCGGATAAGCCGTTGGAAGGCTATGTGAACTACAGGCCGGGGACCGCTGGCAAAACAGCGCCCTTCGAGTGCATACCCAGGCATTTCCTCCTGGGGAAAGCCGACATGGTCAAGTTCAGCATCCGGGGCAGGCCGGTGCGTGGATGGCGTCCTCAGCCGCCGTCCGCCGGTATCGCCGGAACCTTCGGTTACAAATGGGATATCCAGAAGCTTTCCCCCGAGGTATGGCAGGAGTATCAGGAGAAGCGGAAGAAGGGTGAAGTGAAGGATTGGTGAGGATAGGGAGCGAGCAGTAGATGCCGGAACCGAGAGGGAAAGGGGCGGGTAAGGGTAGGCGTGCTGCTCGGGGAAAGGGAGTTGCGAAGGGGCGCAGGCCCAAGGCTAAAGGAACCAAGCCGGTTGCCCGGCGAGCCGTAGCCCCGAAGAAGCGGGGCAAGCCGCTGGTTCCCAAGCCCGCTGGTCCCGCGGTCCCCGCTGCCGTTCCGAAGCCCGGTGTTGAGAAGAGAAAGGAGGCTGGCATGGCCAAACAGGCAGAATTGACCCCTGAACAATTCATGGCCTCGCTTATTGCTCCGGAGTACAGCCGTGAGACGGGGCATCTATGCTGGGATTGCAAGCACTTCAAGCCGGTTCAGAAAGGCTCCAAGTTCCCACCGGCAGACACCATCGGCTGGTGCACGCAGATCCACTGGCCCTTCTACTGGTGCATTACCGACTTCAACGTCGTCAAGAAGTGTTACGCCCATGAAAAGGGTGTCTATGCGCCCTTTCAACCGGCTAGATTCCCATAAGGCATTAGCGTGGAGGAAAACGTCCAAAGAGAAGTGGAAACCCTCAAGGGGATGGTGCTTACCTGGAAGAGGAGTTATCTCGGGTGGGCACCCTCCGACGGGGGAGGTGAGTTCCTGGCTCAAGAGTTCTTGGAAGAGATCGAGTCGTACGTCTATCCCTACGTACGGAGGATGTCCGAGTGCGACTACCTCAGCGGACCTGAGGCGAAGGAGTTCCTCGACTTTTGCTACAACCAGGTCGAGGTTCTTCGCGACGCATTGAGGGAAGCCGAGGGCAAAGAACTTCACAAAAGAGGAGAGTAGACATGCCTGAGAAATGTCGTGTGGGTGTTTGTGGGTTCGATCCCATGATCGTGAAAGGATACGTGAAGACGGGGGAGAGAGCCTTGTGGTGGCACATCTCGGACGAACTATCCGAGGAATACAAGGTCAAGCCGGGTGATACCGTCTCGGGCAAGGTACTGGCGATCTACGATGGAACGGGGACGAAGACCGCATCCCCGAATGAGCCCTTTGAATGGAAGGTGTCCAAGGAGTCGGGCCTTGCGGTCCTGTTGCCGCCTGAGGCAATAACCAAACACCAGCTCTCGGCGTTTCACTTCCTGGAGCTGTTCATCGAGAACGTTGGTGACAAAGCGGTCTACCCGGGTAAGGAGCAGATGAGCTCCAAATGGTGGCCCGACGAGAAAATGAAGCTCGATTACAAGGTCAGTTACATAGCTTGATGACAATGTAAGATCAATCCTCTCTCCTCCGCAAGCTTCTACCTCCGACTCTCTTCCCCATTAGGGGAGAGGCAGGGTTAAATCGTTTGTATCCCCCTCTCCTGATTTCTTTTCACCAGGGGAGGGGGATTTCTTATCCCGATTACCTGTGTAGATTACTTGTATGTGAACGGAAAGAGATGTAGCATATAATCAAGAGCAGAGGGAGCGACTATGACCAGCACAAGCGAAGTCGAGCAAGAGCGGGAGCCTCAGCACCCTGGCTGGCAGCCTCTAGCGAGCGTTCTCAACACAACAACTCCATTTTTTGAGAAATTCCTTTTCCTGCGGGGATATGGAAACTTTGCCTCCAACATTTACCTCATCATGGGGGACTATCTGACGATAGTGGATGCGGGCAACGATTACACGGCATTTATGGACCTTTTCAGACTCAAGCTCAAGCCGGAGGACATCAAGAAGATTGTCATCACTCACGGACACCCCGACCATGCGATGGGGGCGTTTGAGCTTTTAAGATCGTATCCGATTATCAGGGAGAGTGGGGGGCTTGAGCTGATACTCCATGAAGCGGCGCCCAGCCAGCTTAAGGAGGGGGTGAAAGAATTCGGCTCCCGCGTCACCGAGGTGAGGGGCGGAGAGACTCTTGAGTTGAGCGGCATTGAATGGGAGGTGATTCACACGCCCGGCCATACCATAGACGGGATATGTCTTTATCACCCCCTGACTAAAACGGTCTTTACTGGCGATATGGCATTACCCTACGCGGTGGGCGCGCCTGACAAATATGCCGGAGGAAGTCTGGAGCACTACTTATTCGGATTGAAGGCATTACTCAAGTGGGAGATTGAAAATGTCCTCCCCGGCCACGGCCTACCCGTAGCTCCTGGTGGGAGAAAAATCGTCGAGGAGACCTACGAATGTGTGATGATGAAGATCATCGGGGTCGAACCCCAAACCACCACATGGATGGCAGGAGCGACGGCTCTCGCGCAACGGGGGCTTTTGGAGGAGGCCGTATTTTGCTGCGATAAAGAGATGGCCCGCAATCCGGAACATGTGAGGGCTCTCAAGCTAAAGGCTCTCTGTCTCAATGACCTCGGACAGTCTCATCAGGCCCTTGAGATCCTTGATAAATTGGGACAACTCAGCTCAAGCGACGACTCTTTCATCTTCATCGGCAAAGGGTATGCGCTGCTGGGGCTTGGCAAGTACCACGAAAGCATCAATTGCTTTGACGAGGCGTTGAGGATCAAGCCCGGCATGAAAGACGCGCTGGTGTACAAAGGGATGGCCCTGTATCTCGCCGGGAACCATGAAGCGGCAATGGACATCGAGCAGTTCAGAACGGAGTTTGTGGGGAGATTCAAGGAAGAATTACTGAAGAAAAAGCAACCTTCACATGAATAGTCGAAATGGCCAACTCCATACGATCAATGCCAAAAGAACAGTGAGGTATCAGTGATATGGAGGAACCAAGAAGAGCCCTACAAACGGAAGTACTGGAACAGGTGCTGCCGCTCGTCCTTGAAATCATACCAGGACAGGCAGGCGAAGGATTAATTGACATATATGAACCGGGTAGCTACGAGGGTCAATCTCTTCGGAAGCTGTGTGAGAAGACGCTCGGCAACAAAAATTGGAGCATAGAGGAACAACAAATAGTGGAGGATATCTACAGACAACTCGACGGTGGAAGGCTCCTCTGCAGAGGACGACAAATCGAGGATACGGCTCTGCAGTACACTGTAGTTGAAGAAACTGACGCTGGAGAAAAATACCTCTACGTACCGATCCGGGCCATTAAACCCCAAGAGGGGGGACTCTATCCCTCCAAAAAGACCACCAGGTGAGAGAACCTCAAGATGGACAAGCCGGAAAGGAAAAAATGGGACCCGAATTGCCCGAAATGCAAAGAGGAGTTACAACGAGTCCTGGAGCTCTCTGAAGGGATATATGATGAGGTAGACCACGGGGCTGGGCTGTACCGGTTGTGTCCCCCGGATTACTGTAACCACGAAAGCAAGCAAGAGGCCTGACCCGGAAATACGATATCTCTCTGGTGAAGTGGCGAATGCGGCATCTGTTGGACTCTGATCTTGAACTTGTGGTCGAATCAGGATTTATCTACGTCCCACTCTTGTTGGATCCAGCTATAGAAAGAGAAATTCACACCCTCCCGAAACCAGACACCCTCATTCAGGGCGACGGCAAACTCTTCATAAAGACACTGAGCCTACAATCCGTGGTGGAGAACTACGAGAAAATCGATACGGATGTCTACAAACAGCTCAGGAACGCATGTCAGCAAAAATATCGCCATGCTCTGGGTCTGAATGGAATATCGATAAGCGAAAAACTGAGAACAATACTGTTCCACGTAATGCCTCATTTCATTAGGAGGCACAAAAGCCTAGAACGGAAGAGGCGTAGCGAAGAAGAACTACTGGACTTGATCGGGGAGAGGATCAATCTCGCGGCGAGGTATCACGAAGATGCAGCTAAAATCCTCGACACAGATTCACTGCGGGAAGCGCTTCACGACCTGGAAGAACAAGGGGTAACGGTAGTTCCACCAAAGGATGGACAGATCGCAGCTCCGAAACTGCGGGAATGGCTCCTTCAGACATTAGAGCTGAAAATAGTGGACAACGAAAAGGGCCGTCTCAGACAAGCGCTGTACGAACGGGAGCAATTCGGCGAGGCGCAAAGGAAGCACCTCGCAATCCTGCTGTATATTGCTGAGAAAGGTTCCTTAGCGATAGATGGTTTTGGATTTTTCAGGATGGGCATGACCGATGAGTACATCGTATACAAGCACACGGGAGAATACGCCCTAAAAGATTACTACGGTCGCAACTACTTATTTCCTGATTGCAGAGTAGGTGTTTCCACCATTGTCCCCCTCAAGCCTGTCGTGCTGGAAACGTACAAACATCCATTCCTGGAAGGGTACGATTCACGGCAGCCGATCTGCTTGCGAGGTTACAGCCCCCCAAAAGTCTTCACTGCAGCGAACGCAATCAACGCATTGCAAGAGGGCATCAATGCATTGCTCTATGGCTACAGCAGCAGACGCCGCAATGGCTATCACAGCCTTGATCAAATAACGAGGCTTGCTAGGACCGTCGATGTAGATGACGACATACTGCCCGATCACGAGGACTACCCGGTGATCTCAACGAGGCATGCACGGACTGTCAATTTCGATGATTACCGTGTCTCAAGCGATCACCCTAGAATCGCATCTGGACAAGTTGAGACCACAAATAATTACACCCCATAACACCCCCACCCGTCCCCTCCCCCTTCAAAGGGGGAGGGTGAGGGAGGGGGTTAGGAGGGTGCCATGGAAGCAAAGAACAGAGACTTAAAGAAAAAGATTGAAGAAGAAAGACTTAAGAACAAAAAACTCACGACAATGGAGCCCTTGGCAGTGGAGCCGGAAGAATGGCAGTCCTTCCGGAGGATGGCCCAGCCTCTCGAGAATGAGCACCTTGAGCTCCGGGTGCTCCTGCGAGATGCCGAAGCGGCCCTTCGAGCTAATCCTGAGGATGAATATCTCAAGACCAGGGTGGCCTATCTCAAGAAGCGACTGGAGGAGCTGGAAAAGAATGCCCCTTGGATTTCCTCAGATGGATCGTGGGAGTACCTGCTTTGGGGCGACGTCTGGGGATGTTAAGCGTGGATTTGTTAAGACACCTAAAAAGCGAGCGGGCGCAGAAGAAAACAAAGGAGCCCTTTCGTCGCGCGCTCTTTGACAGGATCAATAGTCTTGTTATGAAGTATGCTCTTGGGGAGACGTTCTTAGAAAGACTCGGTAATTTCACAGATGATCTGCTCAGAGAAAGCGTGGAGTTCGACCGTCTGAAAGCGAAGGCGCATTTTGAACCTCCGTTGTTTTCTTTATCAACTGAAGAGGAATATCGTGTGACGAAGGCAATTATAAAGAAAGTCAATAATCCATACCTCCATTTCGTGAATTCACCGGATGAGATACTTATGTGCGGACCGCTTTTCAGTCGTAACCCCTTCCTTGGGCCTGATCAACTCGCACGCTACCATTTCGAAACCCTCCTGCTCTATGAACTGGCCAAGGAGAATCCAGGAGAGTTGGAAACACCAGGTGTAAATCACGGTGGTTGAAAAATGACAGACAGGATATCGGAACAAAGCCGGCAGCACATCAGAGAAAAGATTGGAGAACTGAGGGAGCACCAAATAAGCGAAACAGTGCAGCAAATCATAGAATTTAACAAGACACCGGTTGATATCAAGGCGTATATCGACAAGTTTGTGGTTGGACAAGAAAAAGGGAAAAAGGTCATCGCCACAGCAATAGCTTTTCACTACAGGAGGTTGGGCACCGCGCTGAAGCAGACGATAGGAGAAAACGGAGAAGATATTGGCGTCGCACTGCGAAACACGAGGACTCCAAAAGCTAACATCTTGATGATAGGACCTACCGGATGCGGTAAAACTTACACTGGCGAAATGGCTTCTAGATTGGTGGGGGTCCCTTTCGGCATACAAGACCTGACCAAATTTAGTGAAGTGGGCTACGTCGGACAGAACGTCAGCGACATACTCGTGGACCTTCTCATATCGGCTGGTGGAAACCCGCATGTTGCACAAATGGGAATCGTATATTTGGATGAGATTGACAAGATCGCAACTGAGCTCGTTGTGTACAAGGACGTGTCCGGAAGGGGTGTTCAAAAAGGGCTCCTGAAGCTGGTCGAAGGCGCGGAAAATACCATTGACCTGGGTAAGGAAAGGATCTCTCTATCCACCAGACACGTCCTGTTCATTGCAGGAGGGGTTTATGAGAATCTCGACAGTATCGTCAAAAACCGCATGGCCAAGCATGGTCTTGAAGGTGATTGGAAAGACTACCTCCTGGCCGATGACTTAGTAGCCTACGGTATGGAAAGACAGCTCATGGGGAGATTCCCTGTACGAGTGGTGTACGATCCGCTGACAGTTCAGGATCTCAAGGACATCATGATCAAAAGCGACGACAGCCCGTTGCGAGCCTATGTCAACGACCTCAAAACATGGGGCATCGACTTAACATTCACCGAGGATGCACTGACGGAAGTAGCCCAGCGTGCTGGGCACGAGGGAACAGGAGCTCGAGGATTGATAAGCATTCTCCATCGGGTGCTCTGTGAAGACATGTACCAGCTTCCTGGCACCTATACGGGGGAAGTCGTAGTGGATAAGACTCACCTTTTGGAGAGATTACGGTGAGATTCAAAGTCCTCTCGGGGCTGAAACGGCCGGAACTCCATGAGATAGTCCTGGCGACGTTGCCGGAACATATTTCGATGGCCCAATACGCCATGGCGAAGGCCTTCAAAATAAGCGAGCTGGTCCGCGTGATCCACAAAGGGAGCTATGAATGGTATGGGTACACCATTGCGAACAGAGGCAGTCCTGAACTTATAGCCGATATAGGCCTGCCAAAGAACGATCAGAACTTCTTTGACTACACAAGGATCGGCCCTGAGAGGATAGCCGGGTACCAGGAATCGCTTCCCATGGCCACGGTCATCAATGGATGGATACACTCTCACGGCGATCTGGAGTACGAGCACTTTTCAGGCACCGATGAGAGAAATCAAGTGACGGTTCTCGATTATGTCACAGCGCTCTTGAGGAAGCCGGTCGCAAAGAAGGAAGTCGTGATAAAGGATTTGGTATTATTGCTGAAAGATGAGTGTACTGAGAAAAGTCTGGAGAAAGGGAGTGTTTCTCTCATAACGGATGCTCCTGTCGCTGAAGCTAGGATATTGGAGACCATCTATGGCAGCTTTTGTTACGCGATGGTGATTGGCGACGAAGGTTGGCACAAACAGGAGATACACTACAAGAGAAGGGGCATCCTATCAGGCCAAACGACTGTGAGCAAAAAAGAAGCATGTATAGTATTCGTCGATACGGGCAGGTTTTTGACACAGTCTGATATTGGCGCGCTCAGTGACGAAGTTAGAGAGAAAGTTCAACCAATGATCTCGATGCCGGAACGGTTCGAAAGAGGTTGCACCTAGGCATAAGGCAACTCCCAATAGCGGGTCAAGAAATACGAGATCCAAGCAGGGGAAGAAGGAAAGGATGCTGGAAGAAAGACTTGATAGACAGCTCCGTATAGAGGGCTGGGACCAACGCCTATTGACCGAGGCAAGAATAGGGGTAGTAGGCGATGACGACCTCTTGGTCTCACTGTACGCCATGTCATCATCGGCTCTCGGGCTAAATAATATGGTTGTCATAGCGCCACGATTGGACGACTCGCTGCTCGACACTGCGCGGAGGATTAATCCAGCATTCAACATGATTCTTATCGAAGGGTATTACACACACCCGGTTATGGATGATATCTTCACCGGGTGCACTGCTATTGTTGACCTGAGTCAGTATGGCTTAGCGAACAAGCTGTTGCTGAAGAAAGGCTTCGAACAAGACACGCCTATCATTCGAGGGTTCTGCTACGCACAAGATGACCAGGAGGGTTTCAAGGTATTTACGTATGTGAAGGGACGAGAGTGGCAGGACCTTGAGCAGATCGTCTCACGGCGGAATCTGCCGAACGACCACTCTGATGATGGCGTGTTGGATATCATAGGTTCAGGCGTAGTATTGGAACAAACGAAGAATGTCTTGATGGGTCGGAACGTATCGGAGGATGTGATAGGCTACAATAGAAAGATATTGGAGACGCCGCGGTGCGATCCCCGAATATGTGTTGTCGGTGCGGGGGCACTCGGCAATTTCGTCGGGCTAGGGCTCGCGTATTCAGGACTCCGAACCATCACAATCATAGATCCTGATTTGGTAGAGATGACAAATCTCAATAGGCAAGTTTTCCTCTATGACGCCATTGGGTTGAGCAAGGCAGAAACACTATCCGAAAGGCTCAACAGGTTTTTCGGAACCCACGCTCAACCCCGCGTGATGTACTTCAGAAAAGATACCGACATTTCGCCGTACGATGTGATCTTCGATTGCGTGGATAATTTTGAAACCAGAATAGTGCTGAGCGAAAAATGTAAGGACGAGGGCAAGGTACTCATCAGCGGCGGAACTAACTCAGCTGCAGGTCAGGTCGTGGTGTTTGATCCCAGTCAAGGTGATGGAACGCCAGCAGAGCTGCTGGGACTGTATGATATCGTTGATAAGCGGCGGATCGAACCATACCGACGGGACACAGTATCCTGCGCGTACCAGGCGGATCCGGCCGTCATCATGACGAACCAAATCATTGCTGGCTTTATGGTTGATTCCTACAGGATGCTCTTAGGCGGTCAGGTGAGAAGAAATATTTTCTACAATTCAACTTGCGGTATCAGAATATGAGAGAGGGGTGCCGCCGGCAAGAGGGCCGCAGATCGCTCAGCCATTTGACGGTCCACAGGAGGCGCTGGTCAAGACCGTGCGCTGAAAACCGGGCAGCAATCCTCGGATTTCCTCAGGCATGACCTAATCAAGGTCTCCAGGAGTGAAGATGGGAACCTGCAAGCCGCCCCGCGGTACGCTAGTGCCGTTCCAACTACTTACGCCTAAAGAGTGAGGCGAGGGAAGGTGACAGTTGTTGGCACGACACCTATCGACAATTAGCCGCAACAAGTTGGAACGGCACTAGAATTCTTCGATGAGGCGAGATGAAGAAGAGGAATGTTGAGCCGGGAGCCGGGTTCGAGATTACGGACGCACTCCGGTCAGTCCCGTGCCTCCAAGGGCTGAGTGCGGCCGCGCTGAACAAGCTGCAAGGGATGGCACGGCACAGGAGACTTCCGCGCGGGGCGATCCTCTTCCGGGAAGGCGCGATCTGCGAGGAGGTCTTCATTATCACCGGCGGAAAGGTCAAGGTGTACCGGCTCTCTCCTGACGGGCGGCAACAGACCCTCTGGGTCCTGGTCGGCGGCGAATGTTTTTGCTTTGCTCCTTCCTTTCATCGCGCGCGCTACCCCGGCACCGCCCAGTGCATGACCGAGGTTCGGGTCATCGAGCTTGGACGAGCGCCCTTGGTCGCACTCCCCAGGTCGAGTCCCGGCCTGGCCGGGGCCGTCATCGGTTGTCTCTGCCATCGCCTGACCACCACGGCTTCCCTCCTCGAAGAGATGTCAACCCAACCTGTCCGCCATCGACTGGCGAGGTTCCTGCTGACTCTCGCGGAGACCCGTGGAGTCAAGACACCGGACGGCATCCTTCTCGACGACGGCTGGACCCATGACGAGTTGGCGTCATGTGTCGGGACCGTCAGGGAGGTCGTCTCCCGGACCCTGAAACAATTAGCGCAGGAAGGCCTCGTCCGCTCCCGTCGCCGTTGCATTCTCCTCCCGGACCCTGCCCGCCTCGAAAAACAGCTACGACTCAGGAGACCCGCCAAAAACCCGCTTTCGTGACTTTTGTCACTGAAGTCCCCTTCCCCATCGATTAGAGTACTCTGCGATTTCAGCGCCGGCCCGTCCACGATCGCGCCGAGCGCGATCATCAGCTCCGGCATCGAGAGGGGAGGATAGGATTTTATGATCGGCTGGTTCCCCGAGAATATCTCCACATACGGCGGGAGCATCGATTCGCTCTTCTCACTCATCTTCTACATCACGGGCGGCGCGTTCATCCTGACACAGGGGACGCTGCTGCTGTTCCTCATCCGGTATCGCCGCCGAGACGGCCGCAAGGCCGCTCACATCCATGGTGACCGTCCTCGTGAAGCCGCCTGGACGATGGTCCCGCTGCTCATTGTGCTGGTCCTCGACTTCTGGATCGATTATCGCGGGGCGGAAACCTGGGCGATGGTCAAGGGTCAGATCCCGCGCAGTGAGATCCAGGTCCGGGTCACGGCGAAGCAATTCAACTGGGAGATCCTGTATCCGGGGCCGGACGGCCGACTCGGGACGGCGGATGATTTGCAGATGGAGAACGAGCTGCACGTTCCGGTGAACAAGGTCGTCCGCGTGAGTCTGCGATCGAAGGATGTCATCCACAGCTTCTTTCTCCCGAACCTTCGGCTGAAGCAGGACTGCCTCCCCGGACGCGAAATCCAGGCCTGGTTCGAGGCAACCAAACCAGGCCGGTATGAACTCCCCTGCGCCGAACTCTGCGGCTTTGGCCATTCGGGGATGCGAGGCTGGCTGATCGTGCACCCTGACAGCGAGTACACGCGATGGCTGAGCGAACATTGGCCGTCGTAAACCCACAACGACGTGCCCTCGGATCACGACAAGGAGCTGACTGCACATGAGCGACGCTTCGGCCGTGGCGACACTGAGTCAGGCCACGCACATCGAACACGGGCAGGCGAGTCTCCTGCGAACCTGTGTCTTTTCCACCGACCACAAGATGATCGGCAAGCAGTTCCTCTTTCTCGGCATCGTCATGCTGATCCTGGGCGGCCTGATGGCGCTCATGATCCGCTGGCAACTGGCTTGGCCCGAGACCCAAGTCCCGGGAACACGCTGGATCCCGGAGCCGTTCATGACCGACGGCCGGATGGACCCGGCCTTCTACAACGCGCTCTTCACTATGCACGCGACGATCATGGTCTTCTTCGCGGTCATGCCGATCCTCATCGGCGCCTTCGGGAATTTCCTGATCCCCCTCATGATCGGGACCCGGGATATGGCCTTTCCGGTCCTGAATATGCTCTCGTTCTGGACGGCGGTGCCGGCCGCTGTCGTCATGCTCGCCAGCTTCTTCGTCCCCGGGGGGGCCGCGGCCGCCGGCTGGACCGCCTACCCGCCGCTGTCGGCCGTCCCCTCCTATTCAGGCGTCGATTGGGGGCAGAACCTCTGGATCATCAGCCTCGCCATCCTGGGCGTGTCTTCCATGATGGGCTCGATCAATTACATCACGACCATCATCAACATGAGGGCCCCCGGCATGACCCTCTTTCACCTGCCGCTGGTCATCTGGTTTCTCTTCGTCACCGCGATCCTCCTGCTGCTGGCCCTGCCCGTCCTCACATCGGCAGCGGTGATGCTCCTATTCGACCGCACCCTTGGGACGAGCTTCTACCTCCCGGAAGGCGGTGGCGAGCCGCTACTGTGGCAGCACCTCTTTTGGTTCTTCGGTCACCCGGAGGTCTACATCGTCGCCCTCCCGGCGCTTGGGATTGCGGCAGAAATCCTTCCGGTCTTCGCTCGCAAGCCGATCTTCGGCTACCGCTTCATCGTCTATGCCCTGATCACCGCCAGCGCGCTCTCGTTCATCGTCTGGGGGCATCACATGTATGTCAGCGGCATGGATCCGAGAATCCTCGGCAAGGTCTTCATGGTGCTGACCATCGCGATCTCGGCCCCGTTCTCGCTCATCGCGCTCAACCTGCTTGCCACCCTGTGGCGAGGCTCGATCAAGCTGTCCGCGCCGATGCTCTACGCGATCGGCACCCTCTCGTTGTTCATCTCAGGGGGGCTTGGCGGGATCTTTCTCGGCTCCCCGGCGGTGGACATCCCCCTTCACGACACCTACTTCGTGGTGGGACACTTCCATCTGATCTTCGCCGGTGTGACGCTCTTCGCCATCTTTGCCGGCGTCTCGTACTGGTTCCCGAAGATGTTCGGGCGGTCCATGAACGAGACGATCAACAAGGTTCACGCTGTGCTCACCTTCGTTACCCTGCAGGCCGTGTTCTTCCCGATGCACCTCCTCGGCGTCGGCGGCATGATGCGGCGAATCTACAACCCGCTTCAGTACGACTTCCTCCAGCACCTGCAGCCGATCAACGTCTTCATCACCTGGAGCGCGATCGTGCTCGGTTTCGCGCAGATCCTCTTCGTCATCAACTTCTTCTGGAGCCTGTGTGCTGGGAAGGAGACAGAGCGGAATCCGTGGAAGGCGAACACCCTTGAGTGGACCGCCCCGTCACCACCGCCCCATGGCAACTTTGACGCGATTCCCGTCGTCTGCCGCGGGCCGTACGAGTACAGCTCGCCCGAGGCGACTCAGGACTATCTGCCACAGGATCTGCGATTCGTTCAGACAGCTTCACAGGCATGAGGAGAGGCCGGCGTATGGGCCCTGTGGTGGGAGGTAGGAACCTTGCGCCGGTTCGAGCAACCCGAATGTCCAATCGACCAAGGACGCTGAGGTGAGTCAGCGCGGGCCGGCACGTTCATGGCGGGACCCCCTATTCCATAGCGAGGCGAGAGATGGCACGAGGGACTGAGGTCCTCATCATCGGGGGCGGGATCATTGGGGTGGCCTGCGCCCGGGCGCTAATTCGCGCGGGGATCCGGCGCGTGGTGCTGATCGAGCGCGGGGAACTAGGGCGACAGGCGTCGCGGGCCGCAGCAGGAATGCTGGCGCCTCAGGCGGAAGCGGACGGACCCGGCCCGTTCCTCGATCTCTGCCTGGCGGCGCGTGCGCGCTACCGGACGCTTGGCGCGGAGCTTCGCGACGCGACCGGCGAGGATATCGAGTACTGCCCATGGGGGCTCCTGTACCTCGTGGACCCGGCCGAACAGGAAGCCGCTCGGGGGAGAGCGGCCTGGCAGCGGAGTGCAGGACTGCGGGTCGAAGAGGTATCCGGACAGGCCCTGCGTGGTCTGGAGCCCGCGCTGAGCCCCGATATCCAGGGAGCGCTGTTCTTCCCGGATGAAGCCCATGTTCGCCCATGCGCGGTGCTCCGGGCCCTTGCGGCGGACGCGCGGCAACAGGGCGCGCAGCTTCTCGAGAATGTGGAGGTGGTCGATTTCATCCTGGCCGAGGACCGGCTCCGCGGTGTCAGGGCAGGAGGGGAAACGATCCTGGCGGACGTGGTGGTGGCATGCACCGGTCCATGGACGGCGCGTCTGCTGGATCTCCTGGGCCATCGGCTGCCCGTCGAGCCGGTTCGGGGCCAGATTGTGAGGGGTCGATTCGCCCGCCCCCCCCTCACGCACCTCGTCTGGGGGCCCCTGGGCTATTTCGTCCCTCGACTGAACGGCGAAGTCTTGATTGGGGCCACCATGGAGCTGGCGGGATTTGATGCCACCCCGACCCTGAACGGCGTGGCAAGCCTCTGTGAAGCGGCTCGATCCATGGCCCCAAGTTTCATGGCTGCGCCCTTTGACAAGGCGTGGGCCGGGCTTCGCCCGCGGCTGCCGGACGGACTGCCCGCAATCGGGCGCTTTCCTGATATCCCCAACCTGTACGTCGCCACAGGGCACTATCGCAACGGTATCCTCCTGGGCCCTCTCACTGGAGAGCTTGTTGCGGAACTCGTGCTAGAAAAACGACCACCGGTTTCTCTCGATCCCTTTTCGCCAGGACGGTTTTTTCGCTGAAGCGGGATTTCGATCTCACCTCGTCACGGGTGGGGTAGGCAACAACCGCGCTACAGCCTACGGACCCGGCGACTTTGGCCGGTCGTCCTGCTGCTCCACGCCGGCGGCGGGCGGACCCTGGAGAACCCGCGGGCGCTGGAGCACGAAGCGGCGCTCCTCCCGCTGCTCGGCCACGACGCGCGCCCCGATCCTGACACGGCGGGGAACTGGCTGCGGCGGATGGTTGACCCCCGGACCGGCTGATCTGGCACCATGGGTGCGAATCCTGGCAAGATCTGGCTCGGAGAACAGCGGCGGGGGTACGGAGGATCTTTCTCGAGGAGGGCAAATGACGGTAGGGCGCAGACGATGCGCGCTGGCTCGTCTCATCAGCGGCGGGGGTGGATTTTTGGTTGTGGGCGCGCTGACGTGGTTGACCGCCTCTTCGTGGGGCGCTCCGCCTCCATCGCCTGCGACAGGTGAGCCGGAGGAGTCGTTTCGGCTGGAACCGGTCGTGGTCTCTGCCGGCCGGATCGAGCAGAAGCTGCGAGACGTCCCGGCGAATGTGACGGTCCTCACGAGGGAGGAGATCCAGCAGTCGCCGGCACGAACCGTGGACGACCTGTTGCGACAGATCCCTGGATTCAGCTTGTTCCGTCGGAGCAGCAGCATCGTGGCGAATCCGAGCACTCAAGGGGTCTCCCTGCGGGGGATTGGACCAAGCGCGGTGAGTCGAACCCTAGTTCTGCTGGATGGCGTGCCGCTCAACGATCCTTTCGGCGGCTGGGTCTACTGGAGCAAGGTCCCCCTCGAAAGTATCGAGCGGATCGAGGTGGTGCGCGGTGGCGGTTCCGCGGTCTATGGCAATTATGCTCTTGGTGGCGTCATCAACATCGTCACAAGGCGGCCAGAGGCAGGGGTCGCGCAGGCCAAACTCGACCTCGGGACGCGCAACACGGTGGATGCTGACCTTCTAGCCAGCCACGTCATGGGCCCCTGGGCGGCTTCCCTCGAGGCGAACTTCTTCCGAACCGATGGGTACAAGATCGTCCGGGAAGATCAACGAGGCGCCATTGACATCAACGCCGACTCCAGCCACGAGACCTTCAACGGTCGGATCGAATACACGCCTTCCGTGAGCTCATCCCTCTTTCTTGCCGGAAGTTTTTTTCATGAGGAGCGAGGGAACGGCACGCCGCTTCAGACGAACTCCACCGAGGCGGGTTACATCGCCACCGGTGGCCGCCTCAGAACCGCCGATGGGAGTGACTGGAATCTGACCCTGTTCTCGAACCTGCAGACCCATGACCAATCCTTCAGTTCTGCAGCTACGGGTCGGAACTCCGAGACGCCGGCGCTGGATCAGTTCGATGTCCCTTCAACGGCCGTGGGAGCCAACTTCCAATGGGCCAAGCGGCTCTTTCACACCCATCTGGTGACGGCAGGGACTGACCTCCGGTGGATCGAGGGGGAGACCAATGAGGACTTCCGTTTTGTCTCGGGGGAGTTCACCAGACGACGGAAGGCGGGAGGGGAACAGCAGTTGGCCGGCATCTATCTTCAGGATATCTTCACCCCTACTCCTGCCTGGCAGTTCACCGTCGCGGGGAGGTTCGATTACTGGAGGAGCTTCGACGCCTCTCGGCTTGAACGGGACATCCAGACTGGTGCGGTGACCCTCAGCCGGCCGTTTCCCGATCGGGATGAAGTGGCCTTCAGTCCCAAGCTGGCCGTCCTCTACCGTCCCACCGATCAGCTCTCCGTGAGAGGCTCATTCTATCAGGCATTTCGGGCGCCAACCATCAATGAACTCTTCCGACCGTTCAGAGTGCGGAACGATATCACCGAGGCCAATGCAGGCCTGGAACCGGAACGGTTGATCGGGGGGGAGGTGGGGCTCGACTACGCGCCGGTGAAGAACCTGCTGGGGCGGTTCACGGCGTTCTGGAACGAGGTGGAGGACTCGGTTGCCAATGTCACCATCGGGGCTGGCCCGGGAACCATCCTTCCCTGCGGCTTCGTCCCGGCCGGTGGTGTCTGCCGCCACAAGCAGAATCTGGACAGGACGCGGATCAGGGGGATCGAAGCCGAGCTCAAATACCATCTGGATGCGCACTGGGCCGTCTCAGGGAGCTATCTCTTCAGCGATACGGAGGTTCTGAGTGCCCCGAACCAGCCGCAGCTCGAGGGCAAGAGGATCGCCCAGGTTCCTGAGCACCGGTTGAGTTTGAAACTGACCTACACCAATCCGGCCCTCATAAATGTTTCCGTGCAAGGGCGGTATGTCGGGGATCAATTCGAGGACGACCTCAACTCGCTGAAGCTCGGGGATTTCTTCGTAGTGGACCTGATGCTTTGGCGCCCGATCCCCATCCCCAAGGTGTCCGCAGGTGAAGTGTTCCTCGGTGTGGAGAACCTCTTCGACAGGACGTACGAGGCCGGCAAGACAACCGATGGCATTGTGACCATCGGCGCCCCCCTGTTAGTCCACGGCGGCATCCGGGTCCGCTTCTAAAGGAAGCAGTCAGCGATCAGCAGTCAGCCAGAACGCTTCTGCTGAAAACTGATTGCTGATAGCTGATCGCTGACTGCTGCTTCACACCCATGTTCATCCGAACCAAGCTTCAGATCGGCCATGTCGTCATCTTCATCCTGGCGATGTGCATCGGCACCGTCGTGATCTCGGCCGTGCGCACCTGGCAAGCCGTGACGGACGAGTCGTCGTTCTCTTACGCGCAGAGCCTGAGGGCGGAGGGAATGCGGGGCGACATCTATTTCTGTTCTTGAGCGAGAGATTTTTCTTGACAGCGCGCCAGCGATTAGATAAAAGGAGTCAATAGATCGTTTTAATCCTTCCACTCTTTGTGAGATCAGCACCGATGAAACTGAGTCGCGAGAGCGAGTATGGTATCCAGGGGCTGATCCACCTGGCCAAGCAGCCACCGGGGACCGTGCTGCAGCTTGCCGCGATCGCCGAGGCCCAAGGGCTCCCCCAGAGTTTCCTCGCCAAGATCTTCCAGAAGCTGACCCAATACGAGATCGTCCGCTCGTTCCGAGGCGCCACCCGAGGCTACACCCTGGGAAGGCCGCCCGGAGAGATCACATTGAGAGAGGTGCTCGAGAGTATCGAGGGTCCCGGGCTGTTCGAGCGCTGTATCTTTTGGAGTCACCGCTGCGCCGAGGACAATCCCTGCGTCCTCCATGAGGGGTGGAAGCTGATCAAGCCAAAGCTGACCGCGATGATGGAGGTGACCACCCTCCAGGACCTTGTGCGCCGGGCCGCAACTGCGCGAAAACACAAGCGTGGCCGCTAATTTTTTTTCCGATTTAACGGAGTAAACTTATCTCTTGACTCGTTTGGATGTGACATTCTTGAAATTCCTGGGGCGGCGGAGCCCCAACCCTCTCTTCTTTGGTTTTGAGAGGTTACGGATCATGACTCCCCTTGGAGGACTTGATGTCCCATCATCGAGCCTTGCCGGGACCCCAAACCTGTTCCTCTTCCAGAGCGAGAAGCCCGGTAAAATCAATCAGTTGAGCAGCTTTTCGCCGGTGCCCACGGCTCCGGATCGTCCTGGCCCGGCTCTTGCGAGTCTTAATAGCCACTGTCGATAGCTCCCGAAGCCATGAGGTGCACCGAGCGATGGAAATCCAATACGATCCTCTCCTCACCGAAGCGGTCGTCCTGCAGGAGATCTCCCGCCGCCAGGACGCCGGCGACCCCGGGCTGTTCCGTGAGTATCACATCGCCGCCGATCCCCTGTACCATCGCCGTCCCGACGCGCGGGATGCGGCATTCGAAAGGCTGCACGACCAATTCTTTATCAGGCTCGGGTTTGCGGAAAGGGTCGAGGCGGAACTCTCCGAATTCCCCAGCATCGAGGGCACGGCATCGGGGCTTCTGGTGGCCCTCGCGGCCTCTTCTGCCGAAGAGGGGGCCGACCTGTCACTCGGGCAGGCAAGCGACAACGACCATTCGATCAAACGGATCGGGGTCCGATTGCGGGCCGATCGCTTCCTCAATCTCCCCGCCCTGCACCGCTACCTCCGGCACGAACTCCTCCACGTCGTTGATCTCCTCGATCCGGGCTTCGGGTATGAGGGGGAAATCCGCCTGGCCGTTGCCTCACCCGCAGAGGAGAATATCATCCGGAACCGGTACCGGCTCCTTTGGTGTCTGTCCATCGACGCGAGATTGGAGGCTGCGGGTGGAGAGCCCCTGGCCGACAGGGACTCGCACCGCGGGGAGTTCGACGCGCAGTACCGGAAGTTCTCGCCGACGATCAGGGAGGCGATCTTCGAGCGGCTCTGGCGGCCCGAGCCCCTCTCCCATTCCTTACTCCTCCAGATGGCGACGGGTAGCCAGGCGCTACTGCGCATAGCCGGTGATCCGAGCCAGACAGGGGCAGAGACCCCGCGCACCGTTCCGTTGCCTGGGTCACCATGCCCCCTTTGTCGCTTCCCCACTTACCACTTCGTCGAAGACCACAATGCCCTGGGCGCTCTCGTGACTGAGATTCAGCAAGACTTCCCTGACTGGAGGATAGACGACGGCCTCTGCGAGCGCTGCCTGGAAGGCTACGCCCTCCGGGTTGGCCGTTGGTGAGAACCTGAGGCAGAAGGAGGCTCGAACATGGCTTTCACTCGACGACAGTTCCTGCAGGCGACCACCGCGGCTGGGGTCCTTACCCTCGCCGACCGAGGACTTGGTCTAAGCCTGCTCCAACCGGCAGTGGAGGTGGGCAACCCACTGGAGAGTTATCCGGACCGGGACTGGGAACGGATCTACCGCGACCAGTACACCTACGACAGCAGCTTTGCCTTCGTCTGCTCGCCGAACGACACTCACGCCTGCCGGCTGCGCGCCTTCGTCAAGAACGGCGTCATTCTCAGGCTCGAGCAAAACTACGACGTGGAGCGTTACGGCGATCTGTACGGGAACAAGGCCACAGTCGCCTGGCATCCCCGCGGCTGCCCCAAGGGATACACGCTCGCGCGGCGGATCTACGGTCCATACCGCCTCAAGTATCCGATTATCCGGAAGGGGTGGAAACAATGGGCCGACGACGGCTTCCCAGAGCTCACTGCGACGAACCTGAGCAAGTACAGATTCGACTCGCGTGGCCAGGATGAGTTCCTGAAAATCTCCTGGGACGGGGTCTTCACCTACGTTGCCAAGGGGATGTCCCACATCGCGAAGAAGTACAGCGGGGAGGAGGGGGCCCGGCGACTCAAGGCGCAGGGATATGCCCCCGAAATGATCGAGGAGATGCACGGCGCCGGTACACGGACGATGAAGCTGCGAGGGGGGATGGGTCTACTCGGGGTCATCGGCAAGTACGGGGCCTATCGCCTGTCCAACACCCTGGCGCTACTGGATGCCACTGTTCGGGGCGTCGGCCAGGACAAGGCCCTGGGCGGCCGCATCTGGTCCAACTATACCTGGCACGGCGATCAGGCCCCGGGGCAACCATTCGTCCATGGCCTGCAGGCCGACGATGCCGACTTCAACGAGCTCCGATTTTCAAAACTGCACATTCAATGCGGGAAGAATCTGGTCGAGAACAAGATGCCCGAGTCTCACTTCTTCAACGAACTGATGGAACGCGGCGCGAAGATCGTGACCATCGCTCCCGAATACAACGCGCCCGCGCCGAAGTCCGACTACTGGATCCCGATCCGCCCCCAGACCGACGCCGCCCTCTTCCTGGGGCTGTCCAAGATCCTCATCGACGAGAAGCGGTACGACGAGGGCTTCGTCAAGCAATTCACCGATCTGCCGCTGCTGATCCGGACCGACACGCTCACGCGACTAAAGGCGGCCGAGGTTTTCCCCGGCTACAAGAATCAGGACATCAGCCAGGGAGCGAGCGTCAAGGTCCACGGCCTGACGCGGGAGCAACGCGAACAGTTGGGCGATTTCGTGATATGGAACCTGAAGACCGGCGGCCCTCGGGCCATCACCCGAGACGATGTGGGAAAGCACCTGGCCGAAAAGGGGATCGACCCAGCCCTGGAGGGACGGTACACCGTCAAGACGGTGGACGGCAAGGAGGTGGAGGTCTTCACCTTGTTCGAGCTGTACAAGATCCATCTCAAAGACTACGACCTCGACACCGTCCATGAGATCACCCAGGCGCCGAAGGAATTGATCAGGCGCTTGGCGAGCGACATCGCCACCCTCAAGCCGGCGGCCATCCACATCGGCGAAGGGATCAACCACTGGTTCCACGCCACAGAGGCCAACCGGGCCTTCTACCTTCCCCTCATGCTGACCGGCAACTTCGGCGTCCCGGGCAGCGGGTGTCGCACCTGGGCCGGCAATTACAAGGCCGCCCTCTTCCAGGGCTCCGCTTGGAGCGGACCGGGCTTCAAGGGCTGGGTGGCGGAGGATCCGTTCCATCCCAACCTCGATCCCGCCGCGCGCGGCAAGGAGATCCATGCCCACAGCTACACCAAGGACGAGGAGCCGGCCTACTGGAACCACGGCGACACACCACTGATCGTGAACACCCCAAAATACGGGCGAAAGATCTTCACCGGCCGGACCCATATGCCCACCCCGACCAAGCTGATGTTCTTCACCAACGTGAACCTGATCAACAACGCCAAGCATGCCTACGACATGATAAAGAACGTAGACCCCAAGGTGGAACTGATTGTTTCGGTGGACATCGAGATGACCGCCAGTATCGAGTATGCCGACATCGCGCTGCCGGCCAACTCCTGGCCGGAATTCCAGACCCTCGAGATCACCGCTTCCTGCAGCAACCCGTTTCTGCAGATCTGGAAGGGCGGGATCAAGCCCCTCTACGACACCAAGGACGATGTCATGATCCTGGCGGGCGTCGCGGCCAAGCTGGGCGAGATTCTTCACGACAAGCGGTTCGCCGACTACTGGAAATTCGCCCTTGAGGGGCGGCCGGAGGTCTACATTCAGCGCCTCCTGGATTCCTCGACCACCACAGCCGGCTACAAACTTGATGACATCATGGCCGGCAAGTTCGGCGAGCCGGGCGCGGCCCTGATGCTCTTCCGCACCTACCCCCGCGTTCCCTTCTGGGAGCAGGTGAACGACCACGTCGCGTTCTTCACCCCGACGGGGCGCATCCAGGCCTACAATGACGAGCCCGAGGTGATCGAGTACGGCGAGAACTTCATCGTCCACCGGGAGGGGCCCGAGGCGACGCCGTACCTGCCCAATGTGATCGTCTCAAGCAACCCGTACATTCGACCGGACGACTATGGCATCCCCCTCGACGCCATGGGGTGGGACGAGCGGACCGTCCGCAACGTGAGGATGCCGTGGAGTCAGGTGAAGGAAACCAAGAACCCACTCTGGTCGAAAGGCTACCACTTCTATCTCCTGACGCCGAAAACCCGGCACCGGGTCCATTCCCAGTGGAGCGTGTGCGACTGGAACCTGATCTGGGATTCGAACTTTGGCGACCCCTACCGGATGGACAAGCGGATGGCTGGCGTAGGGGAGCATCAGCTTCACGTCAATCCTAAGGCGGCCAGGGACCTCGGGATCAATGACGGCGACTACGTGTACGTCGACGCCAACCCGGCCGACCGACCCTACATCGGGTGGAAGCCAAGCGATCCATTCTACAAGGTGGCCCGCTGCATGGTCAGGGTCAAGTTCAACCCTGCATACCCCTATCACTGCATCATGATGAAGCATGCGCCGTTCATCGCCACTGAGAAGAGCGTGAAGGGGCACGAGACCAGGCCGGACGGCCAGGCGACCTCCGAGGACACCGGCTACCAGTCCAACTTCCGGTACGGCTCCCACCAGAGCTGTACCCGCAACTGGCACATGCCGATGCACCAGCTCGATACCCTCTTCCACAAGCAGAAAACCTCGATGACCTTCATCTTCGGAGGCGAGGCCGACAACCATGCCATTAACACCGTGCCAAAAGAAACCCTGGTCAAGGTCACCAAGGCCGAGGACGGCGGCCTCGGCGGGAAGGGGATCTGGGAGCCGGCACGCACCGGCTTCACGCCGGGGAATGAGAACGAGGCCATGAAGCGGTATCTGGACGGCGGGTTTATCGAGACATAAAAGCTCTCAGCATTCAGCGGTCAGCTTTCAGCTAAAGCGGTGTTACTGACCGCTGAGGGCTGAACGCTGATAGCTGACTGCTGACTGCTTCCCACGGGAGGGCAACGATGCCGAGAGATGAGTTCGAGGAAGACGACCCAATGGAATTGGTGGGCGTGGCGCTGCCGGATGGGGACCCGGAGGAGCTGGCGAGTTCCATCGTGGAGGAGTTCATCCGGATGGGCCTGAGCGACCCGGAACTGCTGGGGCTCTTCCACAACCCGTTCTACGCGGGCCCCCACACCATTTGGAGGAGCCGAGGCGACGAGTACGTTCGGGGGCTGATCGACCGCGGCCGCGAGCGTTGGGGTTTTCCGCGCTTCGCAACGAAGGAGTGACGCAGATGGCGGACGTCTACAACTGGCAGCTCGGACGCACCATGCAGTACCCCTATGAGGAGAAGCACCCGCGGTGGCAGTTCGCCTTCGTCTTCAACACGAACCGTTGTATCGGCTGCCAGACCTGCTCCATGGCCTGCAAGTCCACCTGGACCTTCTCCAAAGGTCAAGAGTACATGTGGTGGAACAACGTGGAGTCCAAACCCTACGGCGGCTACCCTCAGTTCTGGGATGTGAAGCTCTTGAAGATGCTGGATGCGGCGCACAAGCAGGCCGGGGTGACACCGGCCTGGGATGCCTCACAAACGGACGGCGCGAAACGCCCCTACGGCGTCTACGGCGGGATGACGATCTTCGAGGCGGCAGTCAAGCGGTATGGCCCCGACGGGCATAAGCGCGCCATCGGCTATATTCCGACCGACGCCGAGTGGCGGGCGCCCAACATCTATGAGGATACCTCCACCGGCTACGAGCCTGGCCCGATGGGATTCGCAAAGCAAGGCGTGAGCCTCCCGGAGCACAAGACCTGGTTCTTCCACTTGCAACGGATTTGCAACCACTGCACCTACCCGGCCTGTCTCGCCGCCTGCCCACGGAAGGCGCTCTACAAGCGACCTGAGGACGGCATCGTCCTGATCGACCAGGCGCGCTGTCGCGGCTACCGGATGTGCGTCGAGGCCTGCCCCTACAAGAAGTCGATGTACCGGGCCACGACGCGAGTATCGGAGAAGTGCGTCGCCTGCTATCCCAGGATCGAGGGGAAGGACCCACTCTGTGGGGGTGTGCCGATGGAGACCCGCTGCATGGCGGCCTGCGTCGGAAAGATCCGGTTGCAGGGGCTCGTGAAGATCAACGAGGACGGGAGCTGGGCCCAAGATCGCTATCACCCCCTCTACTATCTGGTCAAGGTGGAGAAGGTCGCGCTGCCGCTCTATCCTCAGTTCGGCACGGAGCCCAACGGTTACTACATCCCGCCTCGCTGGGTCCCTCGCCCCTACCTGCGCCAGATGTTCGGGCCGGGCGTGGACGACGCCATTGCCAAATACCTCGCGCCGCCGCGCGAAATGCTGGCGGTCTTGCAGCTCTTTCGCACGACACAGAAGATGATCTTCCGCTATACCATCGAAGAGGGGCCAAAGATCTTCGAGACCCAGATCAACGGCAAGCCCTGGGCGATGTACAACGACACCATCATCGGGTTCGATAAGGCGGGCAAGGAGGCTGTGCGGGTCACTGTGGAAGAGCCGGTCTATGAGCGGCCCAAGGAACGACCGAACTCCATCTGAGAGGGGCAGAGACATGACACTGACGCTCAACAGCTCAGCGGAAGAAAAAGAGATCGATGTGGCATGGGGCCGGAGCTACCTCTACCTCTTGCTCTCCCGGGCGATCCGCTATCCGGACGCGGGTCTGGTGGCGAGCCTGAAAGAGCCTGCTCTCACCTTTTTCGAGGGGACGTTTGACCTGCTTGCGGCAGGGGCGCGCGAAGCCCTGCGCCCTGCGCTGGACAGCCTACGAGCTGCCGTAACCGACCTTGATCTCGCTCAACTCCAGTCGGACCATCGGCGGGTTTTCGGCCACATCGAATCGTCGCTTTGTCCGCCGTATGAGACCCGCTATGACACCCGCCATCTCTTCCAGCAAACCCAGCAACTCGCTGACATCGCCGGCTTCTACCGAGCGTTCAGCCTGGATATCTCGGAGGGCGCACACGAGCGGCCGGATCATCTGGCCATCGAACTGGAGTTCCTCCACTTCGTCTGCTTCAAGGAGGCGTATGCCCTGAAGCATCACGGCCCTGAGCAGGTCGAGCTGTGTCGGGATGCGGAAGCGAAATTCCTTACGGACCACCTGCTCCGCTGGGCGCCCTCCTTCGCCAAACGCCTTCAGGGCGCGGCCGGGAGCGGGTTCTACAAGCAGCTTGGGGCATTGATGGCTGCCTTCCTGTCAACGGAGGCCGCCCGGTGGGGGTGCGATCCCGCTGAGGAGGCGGCCCTGCAGCCGGTCGAGTTTACCCCGGAGGGATGTAACTTCTCCTGCGGACTGGGGGCGCAGGGTGTAGAGGATCTGATTGGTCAGCGCTAGTGCCGTTCCAAGTATTTTGCATGACGACAAAATGATATGTGGGTATCCCAATCCGCCTCCGCACACCGTTATGATTTGTCCGAAAAACTTGGAACGGCACTAAAGGAGGAGATCGATGAGAAGACTGAGATCGCGATGGATCGCCCTTGCGGCCTTCGCCGCGTTTGCAGGCAGCATGGGCGCCCTCAGGTTATTCGCGGGAGAGGCCACAGCTCAGCCGAAGCCAGCCGAGGGCGATGTGACCCACCAGGGCAAGGCACTTTACGAGAAGAAATGCGCCGTCTGTCACGGCCTCGATGGGAAGGGCAATGGCCCGGCGGAGTTTGTCCTCTTCCCTAAACCCCGCGACTTCACCAGCGGGATCTTCAAGATCCGCTCCACGGCAACCCTGCCAACGGACCGCGATCTGCTGCGGACGATCACGGAGGGGATACCCGGAACCTCGATGCCTTCCTGGTCGTCGCTCAGCCAAGCCGAGCGGCGGGATCTGGTGGCTTTCATCAAGGGCCTTTCTCCGCGGTTCGCCGAGGAAAAGACGGGCGTAACGGTCCAAATCCCGAAGGCGCCGGCACAAAGCCAAAAGCTGTTGGCGCTTGGGAAAGAGTACTACAAGGAGGCCGGCTGTTTTGACTGCCACGGCACCAGCGGCAGGGGAGATGGTCCGGCCTCCGCGACGCTGAAAGACGACTGGGGCTACCCGATCGTCCCGTACGATTTCACGATACCTGGGCGGATGAAAGGGGGCTCGACAATCCGGGATATCTACCGGACGCTCACCGCGGGGATCGGTGGGACCCCGATGCCCTCCTACGCAGACTCTCTTGGCGAGCAGGAGCGGTGGGGCCTGGCCTACTACGTTCTCTCGCTCGCTCGCAAACCGGCTCCCGCACCGGCGGCTCAAGAGACGACGGCTCTCCTCTCCCGCTTCGTGACGGGGACCATGCCTACTGACCCCTCGGCCGGCCTTTGGCAGCAGGCGAAGGTGCTGGCGATTCAGACGCGAACCCTCTGGCTTCGCCCGAACGAAACCGGTCCGGTCCGAGTGGCTTCCTTCCACAACGGGAAGGAGATCGGCTTCCTTCTCGAATGGGACGATCCGATCCTGAACGAGGAGATCCTCCGCCATGAAGATTTCCGCGACGCAGCAGCGGTTCAGTTCCCGCTCCGGCCCGGCGAGCCCTCGTACATCATGGGCGAACAGAAAGATCCGGTGAACATCTGGCACTGGAAAGCCGACTGGCAGGCTGATCTCGCTCGATTCCGGGACATACAGGATCGCTATCCGAACATGGCGTGGGATGAGTACCCGTTCGTAAGAGGGGTCCCCCACGGCGATCGAGGCCAGGTCCGCGTCGCCACGGCCTCTCACAATCCGACCTATCTGTCCGGGTGGGGAGCAGGCAATCTCTTCTCCACACCCTCACGCCTGACACCGATTGAGAATCTGAACAGCATCGGGCTCGGCACCTTGACCTCTCAGGCGCCCGAACACCAATCCGTCAAAGGCCATGGGATCTGGGCCGATGGGAAGTGGCGCGTGGTGATGGTCCGGGCGCTCCGGACCGCGAACGAGCGCGATACCCAGTTCGAGCCAGGCACCACTGTCCCGGTCGCCTTCGCAGTCTGGGACGGCGCCCAGGGGGATCGTGACGGCAGGAAGTCCGTCTCTACTTGGCAGCACCTAACAGTTGAGAGGGGGCGATGACCCGATCGGGGAGGTCAAAGGAAGGTGATGGAGACCCCAAGCAACAAGATTGTGACTGTGGATGTAAGGGAGGATATCCGCCACGGGCGAGAGCCGTTCGAGAAGATCATGGCGGCCGTCGATCGGCTGGAGCCTGACGAGACGCTACTCCTGATCAACAGCTTCGAGCCGCGGCCGCTCTACCAGGTCATGGTGCGAAACGGATTCACGCACTGGGCCGAGCAGACGGCCGATGGGGACTGGAAGATCTACTTCCGGCGGGACGCTGACCGACTGCCGTGAGATGATCGACCTCACGCGCGATCCCCGTTCATCGTCATCGCCTCCGAATACCGCCTGAGCTACGGTCTCCCTCAGCGAACGTCGTGTTACCCACGCCTCTCTATCTCCGGAAGGTGGACGCAATCCTGCGCGCATCCCTTTCTTTCAGGCCAGAGCGAGCAACTCCTCGCCTTCAGGAGCACCCGGCCAAAGGCCGAGCTTATTGCAGCCCGACGCGCATCGACGTCCACAACTGCCCGCTCCCCGGTTACAGGGCACCTGAGCAGTTTCTTGCCTCGGAAGCGAAAAAAGGTGTCGGCGATAAGGGGCAACAGGATATACAACAGGGCAATCGCGATGACGGAGGCGATCACAATCCAGGGCGCGCTCATCTCTCTTCACTCTCCTTTCCTGAATGACGGCGGACGCCACCGGTCCGCGAACGCCAATGCTTCCCTTCCCTGCCGATATCAGGCTGCCTGGCGTCGCTCAGCCGCATGCTGCCTTATGTCACGCAGCCAGGCTTCCAGTGCGGCCAGGAACACGGGACGCTGCTCTTTTGAGCAGGGCCCGAAATCCCACAGACAATACGGATACCGCTCGGTATCCTTCGGGTAGATGAAATCGTGACAACTCACGGGACATCCGCAATCCTCACACCACACCTCGAGAGGACGCCCGCAACTTTCACAGCAGATCCCACGCAATTCCCTCACTTCGGCCCCCCGCGCCACCATCTGTTTCACCTCTTCACCTCCAATTCATCCCGCATCTTTCCTCTCATTCGGCCCGTCCGATTCCGGCGCCTCGCGTCCCAACGATGAGCATTCTTTGAGATGCCACGCCACTGGGAAGAAGGTTAAACCCAGGTCCAAAAAATACAAACGCCTTCACGCGCGGCCACATGGCCTCCGAGAAGGCGTCTTGTTGATCCATGAGATCACCCGAGACGGTGGGGGAGCAATGGAACTCTATCGTCACCCCGGAACCATGATCGTCATCTCGCTCGAGCTGATTGTCGGCCTCATGGAGGGCGCAGGACCTACCGGTCTTTGCTACTGCTGACCCTGGGTGGCTGCGATACTACAGCAAGGAACACCACCTCCTGAGAGCCGCTTTGGCACTTAGCGAAGAGCAAACCCCGTGCCAGCCCAACCCCGACTTGACTTCTGCGGTTGCATGGTAACTAGCTGATTCTAATACCAGTTATTTGGAGATACGATTTAGGGATCGTTCGGGGAGAAGCAAGGCGAGCCATACGTGGGGAATCGATGCCACAACAAGAATTGGGAGTGACCGAAACCTCGTGAAATAGCGTTGAAAAATCCTATGTTCACAGCTTAGGGACATTGCCGCCTCGCTATGACGCCAAATGTCCCACAGTGTTCAGCCCGCCGGCGGCAATCACGTACGAGACGCGTTGGCTGGATCTGCATGAGTCTCGGTCGGCCGAGATGAAACGCGCTGCCTGATTCCCAGCGGGATCTATTTACCCCCTTCCGGCACCATCTTTTTCTTTGCAGAAGCACCGGATCGGCCCAACTCTGCCAGCCAACCTTTGACCTTTTTGGCATCATCGGAGTCCGACGGGACCAAGACGAGAAACCGCTTCCAGACCTCGGTAGCACCTTTTGCATCCCCTTTCTCCTTCAGGGCCTGTCCCTTGTCGAAGAGGGCGTGCGCGTAGGTCGCGTCGAACCCCAACGCCCTGTCGTAGAGGCGAATCGCCTCGTCCAGCCGGTCGTTCCGCATCATGATGTTCCCGAGGTGGGTCAGCGCCTCCACGTGACGGGGATCGGTCATGAGCACCTGGTGGTACTTGTCCCAGGCGCCCTGCACGTCTCCGGCATCGAGCGAGGCGTGGGCCGCTTTCAAGGCCGCATCGATCTCGGAGGGCGACAAACGGGCGGCAGGAGCGGTGGATGCCGGCGGAGCGGTCGAGGGGGACGGGCGGACCAGCGGAAAAAAGGCAGAGGCCAGGTACCCGAGCAGAAAGCCAATGGCCAGTATTCCCCCAAGGAGCAAATAGAGGGGGACTTTCTCCACGCGACGATTGCCTCCCTTTGTCACTTTTGAATTCACTTCATTTCCCATCACGCCACCAGCTTGGGTCTTGGTAGTTTGGATTCTGCGGGCTGTCTAAGTTCTCGAGATTGATTCGGCCAACTATCTCACCCCTGCAATGACAGGAGAGGGAACTCGGTGCCCTCAATGAGACCGGTTAATGCGTTACTCCGTTGGAACTGCTCTGCTATTGTGATGCCAGCTTCGCCCTCACCGGGCGCAGTCGCAGGGCGGCGATCTGTGCCTGACGCGCGTAATCGATGCTTTCTCCGAGCAAGCGGGCGGCCTCCTGCGGACTATGGAACCCCATGCTGTTCTCGGAGGCGACGAAGTCCCATCGCATCTGGGCGCGGCGGTGCAGATGGCGTGCCTGCTTCAACTGCTCGTCGGTTGCCCGAGAGGCCATCGCCGCCTTGATCGCATCAATGGCGTCCAGGATGGCCGCCTCAGACTTCTTCAGCAGGCCGGCCGTGCGATCCTGGATGATCGTGACCCGCTGCCGGAGCTCTTCGTCCGACCACCGGTGGCACTGCTGGCAGGCCTGGCTGATATTAAACAGGGGGCTCCGGATCCAGTGGTCGGAGATCTTCACGCCCCCCTCCCTGGTGTACGGCATGTGGCAGTCGGCGCAGGCGACGTTGGAGCGGGCGTGGATGCCGGTGGACCACATCTCAAACTCCGGGTGCTGGATCTTGATCATGGGCGCCTTGGTCTCGGCGTGGACCCAGTCTTTGAACTCCATGTCATCGTAGTACTTCTCGATCTCATCAACCCTTAGTCCATTGTTCCAGGGGAACGTCAAGTGTTTCCCCTCACCAGCGAAGTAGTACTCCACATGGCACTGGCCACAGACATACGAGCGCATCTCCTGCCTACTGGCCTGGCTGACGTCGATGCCCCGCGCCTTCATCGCCTCGGCGAAGGCGGGCCGCGTGATCCGCAAGGCCATCGTCTTCCCGTCGTGGCAGTCCGCGCACCCGATGGCCAGCTCTTTCCCCCCCGCTCTCACCTTCGCCACCAGGTCCTTCATCGGAGTCCTATAGAACTCCGCCACCCCCATCTCCCGCATCAGGCTGGGATTTCTGGAACTCTTGCAGGTGAAGCATGTCCCGGGTTTTTGGTCCCCGAGACGCTTGGTCTCTGTCACATCGGTAAAGGCCCACGCGTGGCCCCGCTCTTCTCGGTAGTCGATGGAGAATGGATAGCCCGCCCATAATCGCTTCATGGCCGGATTGACGTCGAGCTTCTGGTAGTTCTCAGACCCGCCGTACTTGGTCCGACCGACGTTCTGTTTCGTCCGACGGAAACCGTCTGCCTCCCGCGGGAAGTTCTCCGCCCACTTGTCCGGATCGGGCTCATCGACAGCGATCTCCTTCAGCCGCAGCGGATACTGCCGTGCCTCCTGCTTCCGCTCGACAATCGTCACGAGCACCCAGGTGACCACCGCTGTCGCCACCACCGTCGTCACCACAAGCGCCACATACTTCCCCATCTTGCCCATGAACGTCCCCCTTCAAGCCAGCGATTAGAAGCCCGATCCAATCATGACCTCTGTCATCTTCTTCTTCTAGAGATGTCCGACCCTCGCGTGACACGATAGGCAAGACTGGATCTCTCCGCTCGCCGTCCCGTGAATCTCGCTGACCACCCCGGCATGGCAGCGGATGCAATTATCTTGGGCCACGCGACGGTTCATCGCATTGGCGCGAATCGGATCGTTAAAGTTGTCCAGAGTGAACTTCACACTGTGGTTGAACCCGTTGACAAACTTGACGGACCACTTGCCCACAAAGCTATGTGGGGTATGACAGGAGTTGCACGTGGCCACCGCCTTATGGCTCCCATGTGACCAGGCCTCGTACATCTCTCGCATCACATGGCAGTTCAAGCAGGCGGCCGGGTCATCGGAGAGATAGGCGGTCCCCCTGGCGTACCAGAGCGTGAAAGCGCCTAGGCCCAGGAGCACTCCCATCAGCACCCCTGCCAGGATCTGAGCACTCTCGGTGTAACCGGCAAGCCGCACAGCAGCGATCCCTTTCTCAAGGCAAGCACAGAACAATGCTCGGTGAATTATAAGCGAAATCCTCAATCACGCAATAGGACAGTTGAAAATGCTGAAGCGACATCCAAGGATATCGCTTGAAAAATCTCCTTTCAAGAGGTAGCATCCGGTGCGAAGTCAATCGAAGCGAAGCCGCGAAGACAGTCCGATCCCGTTCAACTGAATGCGATCCGGGCATACATAGTTCACGAGGGCAAGGGCGATAAATGCGCTGGCGGCTTTCTCGACATGAGTCACGAACTCGAATCCAACAAGGAGGGCAACGATGTCGAAGCAGAAGCTTCCGGTTCCATTTGAGAGATTTGCCAAGGAATTCTCAAAGGCTCACGCGGCCTACGAGCGCCTCGGCTCAGCCTGTCACACCTCGGGCCCTCTAGAGGCCAAGACACGGGAGCTGGTCCAGCTCGGTATGGCAATCGGGATCAGGTCAGAGGGGGCTGTCCATTCTCACGTCAAGAAGGCCCTGGCGGCAGGCGCCACCGCCGAGGAGATCAGGCACGCGGTGCTCCTGGGCATCCCCACCCTCGGGCTGCCGACGACAGTCGCCGCCTTCACCTGGGCCGGCGATATCCTTGACGCCAAGGGCCGATCGAAAGCGAAGTGACCGGTCCAGGCGCGGCAAAAAAAAGAGCTCTTCACCATCCTGATCCGGCCAATAAGGTTGAAGCCGGGGCGTCGATGTCCCATTTCGAAAGCTCCTGTTTTTACGGAGCTCCAGACATCAGCCTCGATGTGCCAGGGAATGAATGTCTCACCTGTCCGATAAATTGAAGCCCTCTCCCACACCTATCTAGTCAGGGGACAGCGATGCTATGTAGCTGAAAACTAAGTATCTTCACGGACCTCCACCGCGCGCCAGCACTTGACCGTTAAAAATGGCATGCCCGTTGCTTCTCCCTCTGCTCATCGAAGATGGCGGAGTGGGAATTGTCCCGTTTGCTGGCGGCAGTTGTCGTTCTGGTTCTCGCGGTTCACACGGGCTGTCGGGATGCGCCCCAGTCTCCGAAGATCAGGCTGACCTCCGAGGCTTCGGAAAGTGCGCGGCCGGCCGGCCAGCCGGTCAAGGTCCCGGTCCGGGTCGCCGTCGCCCCAGTCATCTCCCCCCGAGAGAATTTCCGGCTCTATACCCCCCTAGTGGATTACCTCGCCGACAAGCTCGATCGACCGGTCGAGTTCCTCCAGCGCCCGACCTACAGCGAAATCAATGATCTCGTCCGAAACGGGCACGCTGATATTGCATTCGTCTGTGATTACGCCTATATCCAGGGGAAGCGGGACTTCGGGATGCAAATCCTCGCCGTTCCCCAGATCAAGGGGCAGCGTACCTACCACTCCCTGTTGATCGTGCCCGCTGAAAGCGAGGCACGATCGCTTGAGAATCTTCACCGGAAAAGCTTCGCATTCTCCGATCCGCTTTCCAGCTCCGGCTGGCTCTATCCCGCTTTTCTCCTCGCGCTGAAGGGCCAGCGGCCGGAAGGTTTCTTCGGCCGCACGGTGTTCACATTCAGCCATGACAACACCATACGGGCGGTGGCAAACCGCCTCGTGGATGGAGGCGCGGTGGACAGCCTCGTTTACGACTTCATGGTATCGCAGTCCCCTGACCTGGATCGAAGCCTGCGCGTCATCGGGAAATCGCCGGCGTGGGGGAACCCCCCGGTGGTTGTGCACCCGCGCATCGAGCCCTCACTCCGCGAGCGCCTGCGCCAAATTCTCCTCTCGATGCACCAGGATCAACGAGGGAAGCAGCTCCTGGCGAATCTGATGATCGACCGCTTCGTCAGTCTCGACGACACCTACTACAGAGATATCCGGGCCATGGCGGCGACCATCAAGGCCCAATGATGATTCCTGGCTGGTCGGGCTTTTCATCCTGGGTTCTGTCCGTCCCCATCAGGGTCAAGATCATGGGGATCGCCCTCGGGATGGTAACCCTGCTCGGGCTGGGGGTGACGCTTCAGGTCCGCTCGAGCATGCGAGTGACTCTGGAGACGGAGCTCCAGCGCCGCGCAGCGGCCATCGCGCGCGATGTCGCGGGCCGAGCTGCCGACCTCATCGTGACTAACAACCTCTTCGCTCTGCACGAGCTGGCTCGAACGACGCTGGAGCACAATGAGGACACGCGGTACGTCCTGGTGCTCGACCGGTCGGGTGAGACCCTCGCCCACACGTTGTCCGGCAACCCCTCGCCCGAGCTCCTCAGGGCCAACGTTCCTGCTCCGGACAAAGCTGTCCGAATCCAGCCTTTGAACATTGAGAAGGGACGAATCTACGACGCGGCCGTCCCGATTTTCGGGGGCCGCGCCGGCGTGGCCCGAATAGGTGTGTCCGACCGACGGATGACCACCATCGTGGCCGCCACGACCCGCCGTCTGCTGGCCGTCACGGCTCTCGTCTCCCTCGGCGGCGTGGCAGCAGCCCTTCTTCTCACGTTCGTTCTTACTCGCCCGATCCTCGCGCTGGGACGGGTGGCCCAAGCAGTCGGGCGTGGCGAATTCTCGCAGAAGGCACAGGTCTGGTCGCGCGACGAGATAGGGCGGCTGACGGAGGCGTTCAACGCGATGACGGAGGCCCTCGACAGATCTCGGCGCGAGCTCCTCCGCCGGAATGCCGAGCTCTCGGCGCTCAATGCGATCGCGGTCACGGTGAGTGGCTCCCTGCACCTCGATGAGATCCTGGAGGGGGCTTTGTCCAAGGTCCTCGAAGTCATGAACCTTCGGGCGGCCTGGATCTTCCTGGAAGAAGACGGAGCACAGGCGCTGGCGGCCTCTGCCGGCCTCACGCCAGACGCCGCCCGCGCGCAGGCAGCCCACGCGTCCGTCCCACTGAAAGCGAAGGAGCGAGGACTCGGGATCATGAATGTTGTCACGAACGAGGCCGACGCCCTCAGCCACGAGGACCTTAACCTGCTGACTGCCATTGGGCATCAGATCGCGCTCGCGGTCGAAAACGCGCGCCTCTACGAGGAGGTGCAGCGAAAGGAAGAAATCCGGCGGCAGCTCCTGGACAAACTCATCACCGCTCAAGAGGAGGAGCGTCGCCGGGTCGCCCGGGAACTGCACGACGAAGTCGGACAGAGCCTCACCGCCCTGATCATGAACCTGGGCAGCGCCGAGGCCGCCGTTCCGCCGCAATTCGACGGGATCAGGCGCCATCTGGGCGAGATTCGGAGTCTCATGGCCACGACGCTGGAAGGAATCCGGCGCCTCATGGTTGACCTCCGCCCCACTGTCCTGGACGACCTGGGCCTCATCCCGGCCATCCGGTGGTTCGCCGAGACCCACCTCAAGCGGGCCCAGATCGAGCACCTGCTTGAGGTGGCGGGGAATCGCAGGCGCCTCCCCCCTCATGTGGAAACCGCGCTCTTTCGCGTTGTCCAGGAGGCGATCACTAACATCGTCAGACACTCGGGGGCGGAACGCGCGGAGGTCCGACTGGAGTTTTGCGACGGGTCGGTGGCGGCGGAGATCTCCGATGATGGAAAGGGTTTTGACCCCAGGGCGGCCCAAGGTGGGCTAGGGCTTTTGGGCATGGAGGAGCGCGTGACGTTCCTGGGCGGCCGGTGGAGGATCGAGACGGAGCTGGGAGCGGGAACCCGTATCTCCGTTGAGATCCCGGTTGGAGCGAGCTGATGACGAGAACAAAGATCTTGCTTGCCGACGACCACGCTATCTTCCGGGCGGGGCTCAAGTTGCTCCTGGAGACGCAGCCCGACTTCTCCGTGATCGGTGAGGCGGCCAGCGGGCAGGATGCCATCAGGGCGGTGAGGGAGCTGAGGCCGGATCTCGTTCTGATGGATGTGGCCATGCCAGGCATCAACGGGTTCGAGGCCACCCGGCAAATTAAGGCAGACTCTCCCAAGACTCAAGTGTTGGCCCTGACAATGCATGAGAACGAGCAGTACTTCTTCCAGATGCTTCATGCGGGGGCTGCTGGTTACGTGATCAAAGGAGCACCGCCTGAGGAGTTGATCGAGGCGATTCGCCTGGTCACTGGCGGACAAGCCTATCTATCGCCGCCTCTCACGCGCCGGCTGCTTGACGATTACCTGAGCCGGGTCAAGGAAGGCCAGCCCGCTGGGGACCCGCTCACTGAACGGGAGCGCGAGGTTCTCAGCCTCATCGCCCAGGGGCTCACGAGCAAGGAGATCGCCAACCGGCTCGCTATCAGCCCATACACGGTGGAGCGCCACCGCGCCAACGCCATGGGGAAGCTGGACCTGCACAACCGCGCTGAGCTGATCCGCTACGCCATCCGCAAGGGCCTCATCGACCTGGAAACCTAACCTCTGATCTGGCCCCTCCATCCCAAAAGGCACCATCGGAGCCTACTCCCTTCTCGCCATCCTCCCCCCCGCACAATTCTTCCCGAAATGGCTCGATCCAGGAATTGACGCGCGGATCACGCGTGCCAATATTCAGGGTGTTCGATCCCCGATCGGGGAACGCCCCTTCGGGGTCATTCCGAATGCTCGGAAGGGCCCCGTTGTCGAGGCCGTCCGTTAAGAGCTTCGGGGTCACAGGGGAACCGGCCAGGGAGGATTCGTGGCCACGGCCATCACTGCCCCACTCAGGGTTGCCGTCGTCGGGGGTGGGCCGGCGGGGTCCCTGTTTGCCCTCTACGCCCTTCACTATGGCGCGCAGGCGGGGCGCGAGGTCCTGGTTACGCTATTTGAGGCGCGAGACTTCAATCGAGCGGGGTCCCGGGGATGCAACATGTGCGCAGGAATCATCCCCGCCGACGTCCTCCGGGATCTACGTGGGCTGAACCTGACAATTCCCCCATCCCTAGTCATGGGGGAGATCGATTCCTACGCCCTCCACACCGCATCCGGCTGCCTTCGGGTGACCATGATGGATCCCGATGCGCGCGCGGTGACCGTCTTCCGCGGAAACGGTCCTGGTCCCGGCTTGCCGCCGGAGCCGATCAGCTTTGACAGCTTTCTGCTAGCGGAAGCCGAGCGGCGGGGCGCCCGGGTGATCCGGCAGCAAATTGAAGAAATATGCGCCCGTCCCCGTCGCTGGGTTCGAACCCACGACAGGGTCTACCATTGCGACCTGATCGTCCTAGCCTCGGGGGTTAACGGTAGCGTTCTTCCAGCTCATGGGCTGCCATACGTCCCCCCGAGAACGGAAGCCATGGCGCAGGGGGAGGTGTTTCTGGGTAGCCCGGAGGTGCGGAACCGTCTGGGTTCAGCCGTGCACGTGTTCTTCCCACGCTCTTTGCCTGTCGTGTTCGGGACCCTTGTTCCGAAGGGGCCCTTCGTCAGCATCTCCCTTCTGGGCCGAGGGACCGAGTCCCTGACGATTCGGGAATTTCTGGGCTTGCAAGCGGTGCAGCGCATCCTTCCCGAAGGGAGCCGACAGGTGTGCGCCTGTCGTCCACGGATCGCGGTCGGCCCGGCCAGTTACGCCTTCGCCGAAGGGTTCGTGGCCGTGGGAGATGCGGGGGTGACGCGCCTCTATAAGAACGGGGTGGGAACGGCTCTCGTGACGGCCCGGCGGGCCGCCGAGACGGCCGTCCTTCGGGGGATTGAAGAGAAGGACTTTCGGGAGCATTACGGTCCCCTGTGTCAGAAGATCCATCGGGATAATCGGTTCGGTCGCTTTCTCTTCAGCGTCGTCGCAGTCCTCATGCGAAGTCAGCTCTTCTCCACCCGATATATGCTCGTGGCCGATCGCGAGGGGGAGCGCCCTCCTGACGAGCAGGCGATGCGTCGCATCCTGTGGGGGCTTTTGACAGGGAGCTACCCCTATGAGGAGATCTTCCGAATGCTCCTGCACGTCGGATTTGAGCGCAGCTTGTCTGCCGCCTAGCTTGCGGCGCGAGCCTTGGCTTCTCGGTCCCAGAAAGCACCACTCGGACTTGATGCCTTTCAGGCATCTCGGCACCCGCAAAATTCCTCTCCAAAATGGATCGATCCAGGAATTTACATGCGGCCCACGGTACGTGATATTGGAAGTGAAGAATTAAATCAGACGTGAGAGGCATTGTTCTAACCGCGAGGAGGGAACTGTCATGTCGATAAGCCGGCGAACATTCCTCAAGATCTCCTCCGCCACCAGCGCGGGGCTGCTCGTCACAGGGCGTTCGGAGTTGAAGGGCGCACAAGAACAGGGAGGACGTTCTGACGCCGCGGACGAACGCTGGGTCCCGAGCGTGTGCCTGCAGTGCCCCGGTGGCTGCGGGATCCTTGTCCGGGTCGTCGAGGGGCGCGCCGTCAAGATCGAAGGGAATCCGAAGCACCCAATCAACGAGGGCGTCCTATGCCCCAAGGGGCAGATCGGGCTCCAGATCCTCTACGATCCCGACCGCATCAAGGGGCCCCTGCTCCGCGTCGGGGCAAGAGGGGCGGGACAGTGGAAGCAGATCGGCTGGGACGAGGCCGTCCAGCGCGTGGTCAGTCGCCTGAAGGCCCTCCGCGCTCGCGGCGAGGCTCACACCTTCGTCTTCATGAACGGGCGAAACCGAGGCCAGATGGGCGACCTGATCGGCCGCTTCTGCAGCGCCTACGGGACCCCGAACAACGTCGGCCACTCCTCCATCTGCGCGGACGGCTCGGCCCTCGCCCACTATCTGACCCAGGGCATCAAGTCGTACCTCGGCTACGACTGGGACCGGACCAACTATCTTCTCTGCTTCGGGGCCGGCTTCGTCGAGGCCTGGCGTCCGACGACGCGCCTGCTGCGAGCCTACGGTCACATGCGGCGCGGCCGCCCGATTCGCGCCAAGATCGTTCAGGTAGACACTCGCTTCTCCGTCAGCGCCGCCAAGGCCGACGAATGGATTGCGATCCGCCCCGGCACCGACGGCGCGCTTGCCCTTGGCATCGCCCACGTGATCGTCAAGGAGCAACTCTACGACGAGGCATTCGTGGCCCGGCACACGTTCGGCTTCGAGGACTGGACAGACGCGAAAACCGGGGAGTCCCGTCTCGGGTTCAAAAGCCTGGTGCTCAGGGAGTATGCACCCGAGAAGGTTTCCAAGATCACCGGGGTCCCAGTCGAGACGATCGTCAGGATCGCGCGGGAATTCGCGGCGACACGCCCGGCCATCGCCGCGGGGGAGCGAGGGGCCAGCATGCAGTCCAATGGCATCTATAACCGGATGGCGATCCACTCGCTCAACGCGCTGGTGGGGTCGATCGACACGCCAGGCGGGGTCATCGTCCAGCGGGGCCCATCGTTTACCGCGTGGCCAGACGTAGTTCAGGACGATCTCGCCAAGGTAGGGATCAAGATGCACCGCGTGGATTCGGCTGGGACCGCCAGGTTCCCGCTGGCGGGCAAAGTCTATCAGGGTCTCCCGGAGGCGATCCTCGGGGAGGGACCCTATCCAGTCAAGGCGCTCTTCGCCTATTACACAAACCCGCTCTTCTCTACGCCGGATGTCGGGCGCTTCTATAAGGCCATCGAGAAGGTGCCTTTTGTCGTGAGCTTCACGCCCTTCATGGATGAGACCAGCGAGCACGCGGACTTGATCCTCCCGGACCATACCTACCTCGAACGCTGGCACGACGACGTGATCTACCCAAGCCTGGGGTACCCGGTGGTGGGGCTGCGCCAGCCAGTCGTTAAGCCCCTCTACGATACTCGCAACTCAGGAGATCTGCTGATCCAGATTGCCAAGGGGATCGGGGGCAGCGTCGCGAGGTCGTTCCCCTGGACCGATTTTGTGGACCTTCTCAAGTTCCGCTTTCGCGGCGTCTGGGAGGGGCGGCGGGGGACGATCGTGGCACCTAGCTTTGCGGCCTTCTGGAAGAAGCTCACGGAAGACGGCGTCTGGGCCGCCCCGCCGTACCGCTTCGGAGAGTGGGGGGAGGTTCTCAAGACGCAGACCAAGAAGTTCGAGTTCTACTCCAACGCCCTCGAGCACAAGCTCCACGACCTGGCAAAGAAGGAAGTGGAGAAGGCAGGAGAAAAGGGCAGTGAGGTTACGGAGGCGCAGGCCCTGGAGCGAATTCTTGTGGGCCTCAAGCTCACCGCGCGAGGTCCCAAGGTGTACCTCCCGCACTACGAGCCGTTCCGAGCCCCTGGCGATCCCCGGCAATTCCCCTTGCTCCTCAACACGTACAAGCTTATGACTCACGCCGAGGGACGAGGGGCCAACGTCCCGTGGCTCCAGGAGGTGCTGGGCGTCCACACAGGCATGAAGTGGGAGAGCTGGGTCGAGATCAACCCAAAGACAGCCGCCGAGCTTGGAATCGCTGATGGCGATCCTGTCTGGGTGGAGTCCCAGGTCGGAAAGCTCAGGACTCGAGCTCGACTCTACCCGGGGGCCCAGCCGGATGTGGTCAACATGCCGTTTGAGCTCGGGCACCAGGCCTACGGACGCTGGGCAAAGGGGCGGGGGGTCAACCCCAACTGGATCCTCGTCAATGAGTACGACTACCTAGGCGGGACGGCAGGATTCTTCTCCACCCGGGTGAAGATATTCAAGGCCTAGAAGGGAGGGAATGGGGTATGCCTCGCTGGGGAATGGTCATCGACCTCGACAAATGCACGGCCTGTCAGTCCTGCACTGTAGCCTGCAGGGTGGAAAACAACGTCCCGATCGCCGGCCAGCGCGATAGCAGCAACGGCCGCGCCATCTTCTGGAACGAGGTCATTCCGGTCATCGAGGGAGACGGGACCCACCTGAAGGGCCGCTTCATCCCGCGGCCGTGCATGCACTGTGAGAACCCGCCGTGCGTCCAGGTCTGTCCCGTCGGGGCGACCTTCAAGGATGCCGAGGGGATCGTGCGCCAGGACTACCAGCGCTGCATCGGCTGCCGGTATTGCACCGTGGCGTGCCCATACGGGGCCCGCTACTTCAACTGGCGAGCGCCAGAGTTCGCCGAGAGCCACGCTTCATACCGGAACCCCGATGCCCCCGCGCGCCCGAGACCTGTGGGAGTCGTGGAGAAGTGTACCTTCTGTGTCCAGCGAATCGAACGGGCCCGGAGACGGGTGGCCGCCGAGGGGCGGGAGCTTCGGGACGGCGACGTCGTCCCGGCCTGCGTCCAAACCTGCCCAGGGCGGGCCCGTTTCTTCGGGGATCTCGATGATAAGCACAGTCAGGTGTCCCGGCTGGCCCGGAGCCCCAGAGCACTCCGGTTCCTGGAGGATTTGGGAACCCGGCCGCAGGTGATTTACCTGATGGAGGGATGAACCATGGCTATGGCGAAAGCGTTGATCTTCAGGGAGACCATACATCGGCTTGAGCGAATCGGACTTGGCTACGTGCTACTGCTATTAGGCCTCGTCGGGCTTGTGGGCTGGGGAGCTTCTAGCTACTTAAGCCAGCAGTGGACGAGAGGCCTCTGGGTGACCGGCATGAACACCCCCGCCTACTGGGGCATTTACATCGTCAACTTCGTGCTCTTCATCGGGCTGTCAGCCGGGGGAATCCTCGTGGCGGCGCTCGTCCACGCCGTGGGCATCGAGCGCTTCCGCCCGGTCGCACGAATCGCCGAGATCTTGGCCATCAGTTGTCTCGTCCTCGCCACGGTCTTCATCATGCTGGATCTCGGACGGCCGGAGCGTTTCTTTCACCTCTTGCTTTACGGGCGAATGAGCTCGCCTCTCGTCTGGGATGTCATCGTCATCAACGTGTACCTGGCCATCTCGATGGCGCTCGGATATTTCTCCACGCGCGCCGACCTGATTCACTGCATGCGCGAACTGCCGCGACGCCGCTGGCTCTACCGTATGCTCTCCCTCGGCTACACAGATCTTTCGCCGCAGGCCCTCGAACGGGACCACAGAATCCTCCGGACCCTGGCGTTCGCCGCCATCCCAGCGGCGATCGGCCTTCACTCGGTCACCGCCTGGATCTTCGGGCTCGTCAAGGCGAGGCCGGGATGGCATAGCGCGCTCATCGCCCCGCTCTTCGTCGTCTCGGCCATCGTGTCGGGCCTCGCGCTTGTCATCGTGGCGGTGGTCGTCAGCCGACGGGCATTTCGACTGCCCATCGCCGATCATGTGGTGAAGGACCTCGGACTCCTCCTCGCCTTCCTGATCCCCGTGCTCGGCTACTTTTTGTTTGCGGAACTCCTGACTGTCGTCTATGCGCGGGAGCCAGCTCCACTTGCGGTCTTCCGAGAGATGATGGTAGGAAGCTACGCGCCCATCTTCTGGTTCAACCTCTTGCTCGGGCTGCTCCTGCCCCTTCTCGTGCTCATGAACCCGCCCCGCCGGGTAGTCCTGGCGGGGTCAGCAGTAGCGACAGGTGTCGTTGCCATTGCCGTCACCCGATTTGAAATCCCCCTTGCCGGCCTTTTGCCCTTCCTGCCCACTCAAGTCGCTCTCGGCATACCGCCTACCGCGATCGTCGCCGTGTTCTGGGCCTTCGGCCTTGCGCTGCCCTTGCTCCTCCTGGTCTCGCCGAAAGGCTTGACGCCGGCCCGGATCGGCATCGCGGCAGCTCTGGTCGTCCTCGGCGTTGTAGCCGAGAGGACAAACATTGTTCTGCCACCCCTGCTTGAGCGCCTCATGCCGTACCCAGCGGGGCCCGGATATTTCCCGACATTGGTGGAGATCTCGATTGTGGTGGGAACGTACGCCTTGGGAGTCTTGGCCTTTGCGTTCCTCGCAAAGCTCTTCCCGCTCGTCGAGCTTAGCCACGAGGAGAGAGAGGCGGCGTGATCAGTGAAAAGAGGCTAGCCCGAATCGCATGGCGCCGGTCGCGCGCGTACCAGTCACTCGCCGCGACGTTTTCTCCTCCAGGACAGCATTCTGCCTCTCGGCACAGCCGCGAATACACCCGCCTCTTCGTGGCGCCACGCCCTCTGGTCTATCCGTACGAATCCATGCACCGTGGCGCGTGCCAGCGGGTGATGGCGGACTCCACCCTGGACGTCGTCCGCCGTTATCGCGAGGCCGGGTTCCTCATCCCCCCTACGTGGCCAGAGCTACCGGACCACATCACCCTTGAGCTTTTCTTTATGAGTGCGCTCGCGAAAAACGAGGCAGAACGCCAGCAGACGGGAGCGCACGAGCGGGCTCACGCGCTCGCCCATCTCCAGCGAAGGTTCATGGAGGATCACCTCCTCCACTGGGTCTCCGAGTTTTGTGAGGATGTCCTCAGCGCCTCTCCGAATGCGTCTTTCCGGAAGGCCGCGGATGATCTCAGGCAACTGCTCCCGCGCGATCACGACTGGCTGGTTGCCCTCACTGCCAAAGAGACGTGAGCGATGGTCCGGCACGTTGGCCTCCTTCTCTGCAATGGGCCTCCTGAGGCCCTGAACGGCGTGACTGAGGCTGCGCCTGGGGTTCACCTCCTCGCCCATGCACACCTCTGCCAGCGGAAGGTCCAAGTGCGGGCTTGGGCCTCCGAGCGGTCGCTGGAGGCAGCGGTGGTGGCCCCCTGCGGCGATCCGTGTTGGGAGAGCTTGAAAACCTTGCTTTCCACCCTGGGACCTTTTTCCATCCACCGCATCGAGACAGAAGCCAGGCGGGACGCGCGACGGTTTGAGGCTCTGGCCTGCGGGAAGCTCCGGCGGGCCGTGTCCGAGTCCACGATTCCTCCAGAAGGCATCAGATATCGGATCCCGCTCGACCATAATCCGGTCAGCCGACGGGACATCTTAAGGCTTCCGGTCCGCCGCATCGCAGTCCCGCTCCCCCTGCTCGACCGCTCGGCGTGCCGCAGCCAGCGGCAGTGCCGACGCTGTGTCGATTCCTGTCCCGTTGGCGCACTGACCATCCAGGCAGGACGCCTGATTCTTGATCGCGGCCGTTGTGAGGGATGCGGCTATTGCATCACTGCATGCCCCGCCGGCGCCGTCCGCTTCCCTGGTATCTCGCTGGTGGACATTCTGAACGAGGTGAGGGGTGTGCTCTCAGTCCGAGACGGACCCCGGGTTGTCCTCTTCGATTGTTGGGCCCACACCTCTGAGCTTCTGCCAATGGAGGCGTTTCGCGTCTCGCTCCCATGCGTGGGTATGCTCTCGCTGCATTGGATTCTTGCCCTGCTGGCAGAGGGGGCGGCGGGCGTCCTGGTCATGGAGTCCTCGGAGCGGTGTCACGCCTGGCATGCGGGACCACGGGCGCGCAAGGCGGTTTCGCTAGCTCAACTAGTCCTGTCCGGGCTTGGGATCAGAGGGGATCGGGTCGCTGCGGTCGGGACTTCCACTGAAGTGGAATCGGAGTCGCGGCGTCTTGCTGCACTTCCCAGCCTGGAAGCGGTTCACGTCGGCAACCTCGGAGACTCTCACACGGAACTTCCTCAGATTCTCAAGAGGCTCGCCGACCTCGGCGACCGGAATTGCCTTCCGGTAGCGGACGACACCATGCCCTTCGGCACAGCCCAGGTGAACCGGGCTCGCTGCTCGCTCTGCGGGGTCTGTGCAAGCGCCTGCCCAGTCGCCGCCCTTTCCTTTTCGGAGGATGCTCGCGAGGCGAGGCTGACCTTTAATGCCGCCCGCTGCGACGGATGCCGCGCTTGCGAAGAATACTGTCCTGAGCGCGCGATAACGGTCAAACGGGAGCTGCGGGTAGAGAGCCTCGGGGAGCGCAGGCTTCTGCACCGTGGGAAAGTGCTCCGCTGTCGCCGGTGCGGAACGCTGGTGGGCTCCGCGAATCTTGTCCGCGCTGTCTGCGCCAAGCTGGACGAAAGCACCGAAATCGAGCGGTTATTCCAGTACTGCCCAGGCTGCCGGATGATCGCAGCGCTTTCGCCGCCTCCGCAACCATCCCAACACGCGCACAAGCAGTACAGCGTCGCACTGACTGGAAAGAGTGGAGATCGAATTGCTAGGAACAGCGAGCCCGCTCCCACAGGCGGGATCATTCCACGCAGGGAGGCCCCATGACCCGATACCGCGATCCCCACTCGCGCGCGCCGAGACTGACGCGCACGCCCCGGCAGGCCACCGGCCTCGCCCTCGGCATCCTCCTCGCCCTCGCCCCCCCCGCCGCCGCCCTCGACATCCCCGTCGGCGAGCAGTACCAGCTCACCTTCTACGGCTTCCTGAACCCCGCCGTCACCTGGGACAGCCGGGGGAGCAAGGGGGTGGACTGGGCCTTCGCCTCCCCGAACTCC
>JACQQF010000090.1 GCA_016207095.1 Candidatus Methylomirabilota bacterium
ACCTTACACGCGATCAATGAGTTCTCAGTCATTGAGCCGTTTTCCCCTCTCAAGGAAGAGCTGGGGCGGCTCAGCCGTGGTGCCTACCTGGTGGAACTGGCAGGGGCGGCGGTCGAGGACGCGGAACCAAGCGAGGAGATCTACCTCCTGCTCCGGGATGCCCTTACCCTGCTGGTTTCTCACGACGATCCCAAGCTTCTGCGAACCTTTGAGATCCGCCTCTTGAGGATTGCCGGGTATCTTCTGGAGCTGTACCGCTGCCTTGTGTGTCGCTCTGCGATCGAGGAAAGGGTGAAATTGGCGATCAGTCCTGCTAAGGGCGGGCTGCTCTGTTCGCGCTGTCGGGAGCGAGCTGCTGATAGATTGTCGATCTCTTTGGAATCATTAACATACCTACGATCTGTCCTCGTTGGTGGGCTCCAAGAGTCACTGATCATCCCCCTACCTCCGCCTTACAGCGATGAACTTCAAGAGATACTAAAGGTTTGCATTGCCTATTTCTTAGGCAAGAACCTCCGCTCGGCAGCCTTCCTAACCCGTTGTGAACAAGGGTTTTGACGGCTCTTCTTGCCGATTTTTCCTTGACAGGCGGGACTGCTCTTGGTAGCGTGTAGCTCGTTTAGCTTTTTGGTAGGCCCACTGAAACCTTGCATGTTATTTCCCTCCATCCCCCTCTCAACACAAGGGTCTAGGGTGTGATGATGAAGAAAAGAGCAAGCCGCGCAATGACATTTCAGGAGTTGGTCCTGGGACTCGAAAGATTTTTTGCTGACTTGGGCTGCGTCATCCAGCAACCGTACGACATAGAGGTCGGTGCTGGGACGAGCAATCCTGCCACGTTTCTGCGCGTTCTAGGACCGGAGCCCTGGAATGTCGCGTATGTCGAGCCGTCTCGACGGCCCACCGACGGACGGTATGGGGAAAACCCAAACCGCCTCCAGCATTACTACCAGTATCAGGTGATCATGAAACCCTCTCCTGATAATATTCAAGACATCTACTTGGACAGCCTTCGGAGCGTCGGCATCAACCCTCTGAAGCATGACATCCGTTTCGTGGAGGACGACTGGGAGTCGCCGACCCTTGGGGCATGGGGGCTGGGGTGGGAGGTCTGGTTGGATGGCCTCGAGATCACCCAGTTTACCTACTTCCAGCAGGCCGGCGGCATCGACCTGAAGCCGATCTCCGCGGAGTTGACCTACGGGATCGAGCGGATCGCCATGTTTCTTCAAGGGGTGGATAGCGTCTATGACCTGACCTGGGTGAAGGGCGTCACCTATGGGGATGTCCACCATAAGGGCGAAGTGGAGTGGTCGATCCACAACTTCGACGAGGCCGATGTCTCGCTGCAGCTACAGCTCTTTGACCAGTACGAGAAGGAATCGCTGCGGCTTATCGAGAAGGGGTTGGTGCATCCGGCTTATGATTACTGCCTCAAATGTTCTCACACCTTCAATATCTTGGACGCACGGGGGGCGATAGGCGTGACCGAGCGGACCGGCTTCATCGGCCGTGTCCGGAACATGGCACGCCGTTGTGCCGAAGGCTATCTCACGCAGCGTGAGGAGATGGGCTATCCCCTCATGAAGGCCTGGCAGCGATAACGAACCCCAGAAGAAGACGGACCAATGACCAAAGAGCTGTTGTTTGAGATCGGAACCGAGGAGATCCCGTCGGGCTACATGGCCGCGGCCCTGAAAGATCTGGAGGCGCAGGCCCATGGAATATTCAGGGATCAACGGATCGCCTGCTCAGGCATTCGCACGTACGGAACCCCTCGGCGCCTGACCTTGCATGTCGAGCGATTGCAGGAGTCTCAGAGTGCCCTGGTCCGTGAGGTGGTGGGCCCGGCAAAGGCGGTGGCCTTCGATCAGGAAGGCCGGCCGACCAAGGCGGCCGTTGGCTTCGCCAAGGCCCAGGGTATCCCTGTCGAGAAGCTCCGGGTGAAAACGCTCGATCGAGGTGACTATCTGGTCGCGACGATCGAGGAGCAAGGGATGAGGCTCGAAGAGCTGCTGCCCATCATCTTGCCCCGCCTGGTCGCTTCCCTCTCCTTTCCGAAGTTCATGCGGTGGGGGCAGGGAACCTTCCGTTTTGTCCGGCCGATTCGTTGGCTCCTGGCCCTCTACGGCGGCCGGGTGGTCCCCTTTGACATCGACGGGGTCACAAGCGGGAGCAAAACATACGGTCACCGGTTTCTGAGCCGTGGCCAGATTCGCGTCAGGAGTTTTCAGGACTATCTTCAGAAGTTGGAGGGCCGGTTTGTCATCGTGGATCAGGCCCGTCGCCGGGAGTTGGTGGTGAGGCTGGCCGAGGAGGCCGCCGCCAAGGTCGGGGGAAGGCCGGTCCTGGACGATGATCTGGTGGAGTCGGTGAGCTACCTGGTGGAATATCCCAACGTGATCTGCGGAGAGTTCGAGCGGCAATACCTCTCCCTCCCCAGGGACGTGATCATGACCCCCATGCGGAAGCATCAGCGCTACTTCCCCGTGGTCGATGACGCCGGCCGGCTCATTCCCTACTTCGTGGCGATCTCCAACATGACGGCGAAGGACATGGACGTGATTCGTGCCGGGAACGAGCGAGTCCTGAGGGCGCGGCTGAAGGACGCCGATTTCTTCTTCAAGGAGGATCGGAAGACTCCGCTTCCTGAGCGAGTACCCAAGCTCCGAGGGATCATCTTTCAGGAGCGGCTTGGGACGATGTTCGATAAGGTGGAGCGGCTTCAGCTATTGGCTTCCTACATTGCCGAGCAGGTTGCCCCGCACCTTGTGGATGAGGCTCGCCGGGCGACGCAGTTGTGCAAGGCGGACCTGGTGACGACGATGGTGAAGGAGTTCCCCAACCTCCAGGGGGTCATGGGCCACGAATACGCCTTGCTCTCGGGCGAGTCGCCGGCGGTCGCTCAGGCGATCGAGGAACACCACCTCCCCCGGTTTGCGGGGGATAGGCTTCCCGAATCGATGATTGGCGCCATCGTGGGGTTGGCGGACCGGATCGACAGTATCTGCGGGTGCTTCGGGATCGGGTTGATCCCGAGCGGGTCGGAAGACCCGTATGGCCTTCGACGACTCGCGCTGGGCACGGTGCAGATCCTTCTCAGCACAGGGATCGATCTGCCATTGTCCGAGCCGGTCGGCAAGGGTCTCGAATTGTTGGGCGATCGCCTGACCCGACCCAGGGACCGTGCAGCGCGGGAGGTCATGGAGTTTCTGACCGCCAGGCTCCATGCGATACTGATGGAGCGGGGGATCCCTGCCGATCTCGTGGACGCCGTCCTGTCCGTCGACGTCGAGCGGGTGTCAGAGGCTGGGAATCGTGCCGAGGCCTTGGCCGCCTTTCGTCAGGAGGCTGACTTTGGGGAGTTGGTCGTCGCGTTCAGGCGCGTCGTCAACATTCTTCCCAAGGGCTTTTCCAGGGCGGTCGATCCCCACCGGTTCGTCACAAGCGCCGAGCGGGCCCTTCATGCGGAGGCGGCCACCCTCCGTGCGGAAACGGAACACCTGGTCCGCGCCCGCGATTATTTCCGGGCGCTGCAACGGATCGCCACGATCCGTCCCATCGTGGACATGTTCTTTGAGGAGGTCATGGTGATGGTGGATGATCGCGACCTCCAGGAGAACCGTTTGGCCATCCTGAAGGAGGTGGCGGATCTGTTTTCCGGCATCGCGGATTTCAGCAAGATCGCGGTTGTTCCCTGAGCAGCTCGAAATGTCGTGAAACGGAACGTCTGAGGAGGCGGCCTATGCGAGGCGGGATGGCATGCCACTAAGCATGCCGAGGCGATCGAATCGCGGGGCGGGCGGTGAAGCAGCCGGCCTGGCGTGGGCGTCAAGTCAGCAACGCAGGACAGCAGACCTATCCCTTTCTGTCGGGGATAGGTCGTTGTGTTTTGGCGGCTATGGCTTCCAGTAGAAATCGGCGATTCATTCTTTGGTTTGAAGAGATCGGGGCGGACGATGCGCCTCTTGTAGGGAGCAAGAACGCCCTCCTGGGCGAGGTGATGCGACACCTCGGCAGGCGTGGGGTGCGTGTCCCCCAAGGCTTTGTGGTCACCGCACAGGCATACCGCCACTTGGTGAAGGAAGCCGGGCTACTCTCGGATCTCAAGCGGGTATTGAACGGTCTCGATCCGAGGGATCCGGACGGCCTGGCGCTCAAGGCGAAGCAGGCGCGCGACCTGTTCCTTCGGGCCAGGTTTCCGTCCAACCTGGAGACGGAGATCGCGAAGGCCTATTGGAAACTGTGCTCCCGCACGGGCTCGGGCGAGATGCCGGCCGCGGTGTGGGCCAGCGTTGTGGGAGAGCCAACCTCCGAGGTGCCTGCAGGACTGCACGACAGCTTCCTCAATATCAGAGGGGAATACGCCATCCTCGATGCCTGTCGTCGCTCTTTCGCCTCACTCTTCACCGGACGGGCCGTCGCCGAGCTGGGGGCCCGGCGGATCGATCCTCTTGGTTCAGCGCTTGCCCTTGGCGTGCAGCGGATGGTGCGAAGCGACGCGGCCTGCTCGGGACGCATCACCGGCTTCGATCCGTGCTCCGGTTTCCCTGATGTCATTGTGGTCCAGGGGGCGTACGGGGTCTGGGGTCCGACTGCCGAGGACGGCGCAAGCCCGGACGAATTCTTCGTGCACAAGCAGACCTTGGCGAAGGGGTTCAGGCCTGTGGTCGCGAGACATTTGGGGACCAAGGTGTCGAAGTGGGTTCCTGGACCCGATCCCGAGTCCGGTCTCATGTCGATTCCAGTGCTGAAGCGGGATCGTGGGCGGTACATCTTGAGCGATGACGAGGCGCTGGAACTGGCACGGGCCGCCATGGCTGTCGAGAGCCACCTGAACCGAACAACGGAGCTCAGGTGGGCCAAAGATGGCGATGGGATCAATGTCGGGACCGGTATGCTGTTCCTGCTTCAGGTCCGACCCGTCGTGCGGCCGACGCGCCCTGTCAAGCTCGCCACGTACCTGGTGGAACCCACGGGGCAGCCTCAACAGGTATTGCTTTGGGGGAGGGGTGTCGGAGACGCGATCGGTTGCGGCAAGGTAAAGCTCCTCGCTGATGCGGGTCGCCTCAACGAGTTCACCGTGGGCGGCGTGCTGGTGACGGAATCCACCGACCCCGAATGGGAACAGGCGATGCGGGCCGCCGCGGCCGTGATCACCGTCCGTGGTGATCGCACCAGCCATGCGTCTCGGTTCTGCAGCGAGCACGGCTTGCCGTGTCTCGTGGGCGCCGGTCCCGCCTCGGCACTGCTGGATGACGGGGCGGACGTCACCGTAGACTGCCGCGATGAGATCGGCATGGTGATGAAAGGACGTCGGGCGTATCGAGTCGAGCGTGTCCGCCCGGCGGAACTTCCGGGGACCAATACCGGGCTGATGCTGATCGCGGGACCGTTGGATCGCGCGCTGTTCGAGGCCCAGTCTCCCATCGATGGGGTTGGAATGTTCGCCCTGGATGCGATCATTGAGGAACAGGTCGGCATTCATCCCTTCGCCTTCCTGGACTTTGATCAGCTTCAGGAGAGGGCAAGTCGTGGTCTCGGGGAGGACACGAGCCTCGCCACCCTGGTGGAGGCCATCGAGAAACGGGCGGCCCCCTATCCCAAAAAGGCCGACTGGCTTGTCGATCAGCTCTCCTGTGCGATCGGCTCGTTTGCAGCGGGTTCATACCGTGAGGTGTCCGGTCACGTGAAGGGCGATGTCCTCGTACGCCTTTCGAGCCTCAGTTCAGATCGTTACCTGCGCCTGCTGGGGGGAGATCGCTATGAGCCGAAGTCGGGGGATCCGCTCCGCGACTTGCGGGGGTCAGGCCGCCACTGTCACCCGTTATACGGGCGGGCCTTCTCCTTGGAATGCCAGGCCATCAAGCGGGTGCGGCATGAGATGGGACTCCGAAACGTCAAGGTGATCGTTCCACTCTGCCGTACGCCCGAAGAGGGCCGGCGACTCCTCGCACTGATGGGCAGCCACGGATTGGCTCGAGGCGAAAACGGGCTGGAGGTCTATCTTCAGGTTCAGACGCCCAGCAATCTCCACTTCATCGAACAGTTTAGTCGTCTCTTTGACGGCTTCATCGTGGATGCCGAGGATCTGTCATCCCTGGCCTTGGGCGTGGGGAGCATTGACCATGACCCCGGCCTCTTCAGGGAGGCGGCTGCCGCGGCGAGGCGGTTCTGCAGCGGGTTGCTGTTGGGGGCGAAACGGCATCGACCGCACCGTAGGGTTGGCTTCTGTGTACGGGACCCGGAGACGATCCCGTCCTGGGTCGCCTTCTTCGCCGAGATGGGCGTTGACTTTGTCGCCACGCGGCCCAGTAAGCTGGCCATTACTCGCGTGATCATGGCCTACGCCGAGCTTGCGCGACAGGAGCGAAAGCATTTGGTGCTCGTGCAAACGGATCCCGTCACCGGTCGAGAGACCGTGCAGCTTGGCGTGCCGCCCAGGTGGCTGAAGGATCGGGCGAAGCGCTGGGCGCCGCAGGTGGCGGGGAAGGTACGGGAGCTTCCTGCCGAGACAAGAAGGACGGCCGCGACCCTTCTGGGCGCGATGACGCCGAGAGTCCAGATCGAACGGCCGGGAGAGGAGCGTGAGGTGTTCTGCTGGCGGGTTGAAGATCTGGATCTTGCCAAGGAGCAGCGGGCGAAGGGCGTGAGGTCGGTTACGGTGCGACCGATCGGAAGTCTCAACATCGGAGAGCTGTTGGATGTGGCGCATCTCTGGACTGATCAGGCCAGGGCGGCCGGCCGGAAGGAGCCAGCTACCGAATCGGCGAAGATCCAGGGCCTTGTCAAGCGATTCGAGAATGCCAGAGCGGAGTTCGTGGCCCAGATCTTTGCCACCGCGGTCACCGAGCTGTTCAGAAGGGAGATGCAGCAGGTGTAAGGAGAACCACGCCGCCGTTCGCGAGCAGGGGGGGCGTGTGAGGGTGGGCCGGACAGTCGCATCGCGCGCCACGGGTCTTCTCGATGAATGGCAGGGCGGGCGAGCGACCTGTACCCACGCGAATGCAGTGCGAGGATAGGCTATGGAAGCGGAGATCTTGGAACGGATCAACCGAGGTATCCTCCTCAGGACCGGGGCGTACCTGACCAACGATCACTTTGTCCTTCCGTCTGGGCGCCATGCCAAGGAGTATGTGGAGAAGGCCCTCGC
>JACQQF010000097.1 GCA_016207095.1 Candidatus Methylomirabilota bacterium
GCCTCACTGAATCCCCCCCTGTGGGAGCAGGCTACGCCTCTCTGAATCCCCTCCCCCACTCTGTGGGAGCAGGCTACGCCTCACTGAATCCCCTCCCCCCGTGTGGGGGAGGGCCAGGGTGGGGGGTATGCACCCAGCAAGGCTTCATAGATGACTTCGTTGACGGCTTCAATCTCTCCAAGGACCTGATGATTCCAAAAGCGCAAGACGCGATACCCCTGCGAGCCCAACCAGGCCGTCCGGTCAGCATCATACGCAAGCTGTTCGGAGTGGTGGCCTCCATCGAGTTCTACAATCAATTGCTTCTCAAAGCAGACAAAATCCACAACGTAGGGTCCAAGCGGCTGTTGCCGACGAAACTTATACCCCCCGATTTGGCGGAGGCGAAGATGTCGCCAGAGTGCTTTTTCAGCCTCCGTTAACTGCTTCCTCAGTTCCCTGGCACGAAGGTGATCCATTCCCCCCCACCCTGACCCTCCCCCGCGAGGGGGGAGGGAACTGTTCTACATTCTCTCCCACAAGGGGGGGCTATGCATCACTGAATCCCCTGCCCCGCGGGGGGGAGGGAGCTGTGCTATATTCTCCCCCGCGAGGGGGGCTATGCATCACTGAATCCCCTGCCCCGCGGGGGGGAGGGAGCTGTTCTACAATCTCTCTCTCCCGCGAGGGGTGGGAGGGCAATATTCTACCCATAGAGAAGCCAGATGGACCGCCAAGGGATGGAGGAACACCTCAAAGGCGCGCGCGGCGAGCAGCAGCCTCAGGGTTCCGTGTCCTCTGTCTTCGGAACCCCACTCATGGTCCAATACAGGGCCATCCAGATCAACACAGGCAATACCTGCGCAGCAATCGACAGGTAAAAATCCACCCCCCATCCGTAGAGACGTCCGGCAGGATTTTGGAAGGCATCCGGCCCGAGTTGCTGAAACACTTTCACGCCGATCACGAGGTACAGGACATGGAGAAGAAACAGCGCGCCTAACGCGATTGCCAGCATCTTGCACCGCCGCCACCTTTCCATCTGCGGCGGGGCAAACACAAGGGCCACCAGTAGGATCAGATTAAAGTGCGTCAAATACGCTGTGAATCCTTGGACCGGCATTCCTTCTGTGAAGGGGCGGTGGGAGCGCACGATGAGGATATAGTGCTTCCAGCCCACGAGCGTCGTACTGAGCTGGGGGTCGTCGGGAAAGGGAAGGAGACTATTCGCAGTGGATGCGAGGAGACGATTATACGCAGGAGCAACGACAAACCACAGAGGGAGGGTCAGGAAGAAGACCAATAGAAATCGCCCAGCGAAAGCGAGGAGGGCTTTAGTGTTGGGAAGCACGGACAAAACGCTCAGTCCAGTAGAGCCACACGAGGCCCTTCAGCTTCTCCCCCGCCCGACTCGGATAGGCCAGGACCGCTGCGCTGACCAACCAAGACCTCCGGGGGAGGCCAACTCACCCCAAAATCGGTAGAACGCGTGGCGTAGATCTCCCGATCATTCTCAGGCCCTCCGTCCCAGGCCACATAGAGACGGCCAGTTCCGTCATGCTGGAAGGCCACACCCCTGAAACTCCCCCCGCCATGGCGTCGACCGGATAGCACAGTAGCCTGCCTCTGCCAGGTTTGGCCATGATCGGTGGACCGATTCATCAGGAGCTGCCACGTCTTCTTCTCGGTAAGCTCCTGCCACAGTACCCAGACATGGCCCCCTTCATCGCTTTGGATCTCGGGAAGGCCGAGGTGGCCCGCGAAAGGGCTCGTGAGATCAAGTCGCGTTGGCCTGCTCCAGGTCACGCCCAAATCGGTGGAGCGCGCAACAAGGAGTCGCCCACGTTTTGCGTCTTCCTCAACCCACGTGACATACAGATGTCCACGGCGATCGGGGCTGATCTGCGCATTGGACGACTGAACAAGCTCTTCACGGATCGTGTTTACCCGCACCGGCCTGGGAAGCCAGGTCCGGCCATAATCGAGGGAGCGATTCACGTAGATCAGGCGATCGGGCTTCATCACCTCTCCCGGCACGTAATCGCGGCCCGGCCGGTATTCATGCTGTTCCCAGACGACATAGACCTGTCCTTGCGGTACTGCCAGGATCTTGGGCCGGTGGGCCATGTGCGGTTGATCCTCAGCAGCGCTTACCAGGATCGGCTGCTCAACCCACGTCTTACTACGATCCACCGACCGATTCAGATAGATTCGATGATCGGTCGCCGCCTTGATCTCCTCCCAGATTACGTACAAGCTGCCCTTCCCGTCCGACGTAAAGCCGTGCGTGACGATGCTGTATTGAGAGGTGGGGAAGGCTGCGCTCAGACGGATAGGCGTTGGCAACTCGGTCGTTCCGGGATCGGGCGCAGTCACCACTTCCAGGGCACGGTGATCTTTCTCCCATACCAGCCAGGCCGTTGAGACACCACCGTCTTGATCGGTGACAATCTGAGCACCGGGCACTTCTTGTGCTGACTTCAATCCTTGAAAGAGGTCGTCCCAGTGTACCCCCTTATCCGTTGAGCGGAGCAGCCGGAGTTTTCGGGGCGACGCCGCCTGATCCCGCTGGTGCCAGACAACATAGATCGGACCTGTGGGAGAAGTCGCTATCCGGATCCCCCCGGCCACAGCGGCTTTGTCCGGCTTCAACGAGCGAGGGGGCGACCAGGTTGCCCCAAAGTCCTCTGAGCGAGCCAACAGGACATCCCAACTTTTGCCCCGCTCAAACGCCAGCCAGATCAGGTAGAGGCTCCCCTCCTGTCCGATCGCCAGTTGTGGGGCCGCATACTCCGGGCCCTTTGGCCGCTCTCCGAACGTTCGTGCGGGCTGCCCGCCATCGGGAGCAGGTGTGACGGAAGTGGGACCCCCAAGAGCGCACCCGGCACCGGCAGCCACCAAGGCCAGGATCAGAAGGCGAATCAGACGCGGTGGACTCATGGTCATCCAACACACCTCCGTGGTGGGTCCAAGACGATCAACGAGGTGAGCCTGAAAGCGAGGAGGGCTTTAGTGTTGGGAAGCACGGACAAAACGCTCAGTCCAGTAGAGCCACACAAGGAGGGCGGCGAAGATGATTAACGATTGCCAGACTAATAGATGGGCCGTCTCGAACAATACCGGGAAGTAGCGGCCGATATAGACGAGGCTGATCACCCTGATCACGTTCAGGGTGAAAATCGCCGATGCGCCCAGCACGAATCCCTTCACTTTCTCTGTTGACCGGCTTGGGTAGGCCAGGACCGCTGCCAGGTAAATTGCCACAACAAAGATGCCGGTGCAGACATCGTCGATCCGCACTCCGAAGCCTTCAACCTTGAGCAGGGTTCCCGATGCCGTCGCCCTGAAGGAAAGGAGGTTGAGTATCAGCCCGCTGGCAGAGGTAAACACCACTGCGAGCGGTTGCGCGAGATATTCCCGCGACACGCTTGTTCGCAGGAGCGTGTAGAACGAAACGACGCACACGAAAAAGATCACGTACGCTTTGATCAGAGGCCTGTGTTGGGGCATGAAGCCTCGCATCATCTTCCGAGACCCTCTTCGGGTTCGTCAACCATCCGGGACGACGCATCCAAGACCAACAGGGTTACTGAGTAGCACAGATTTGAGACGATTGTCAATCTGTCATCCCCCGTCAACATGTTGCACTCCGCTTCGACCACCGGTCACCACACCTCAGTCAATGAATCGGCGCGCCGCGCTTGGCCCCTGCTCCGGTAGTGGGTCAGTTTGAGACTTGCGAGGCAATGCGCGACAGGAGTTGAGATTCTTCCCCTTCGCGGAGCCAGGCCTTGAGGCCCGCTCAGGGCTGAAGGCCTCAGAATGACACTAGTGTCCTGAGTCTAAAGTTCGCTTAACAAATCCCCCTCCCTCGACGGGAGGGGGCGTGGGGGAGGGTGAGCGCGTATCAGGCATCTGCCGTTTTCACCCCCACCCAAGCCCTCCCCCAACTAAGGGGGAGGGGAAAAATTGTGGTCCGAATTTCTGGCTCAGGAC
>JACQQF010000088.1 GCA_016207095.1 Candidatus Methylomirabilota bacterium
CCCTGCCCAGCTCGACACCGGCCTTCACATGAGAGACGATGACCAGGCTGCTGAGACTCGGCCTCAGTTTGCCGTGGAGCTCTTTGGAGTCGGTCTGGTTCTCGACGAAGTACAACGGCTTCGTCATCTTTCCGATGTCGTGGTAGTAGGCGCCAACGCGGCACAGCAGCGTATTGGCCCCGATCGCCTCGCCGGCCGCCTCAGCCAACGTACCGACCATCATACTGTGGTGGTAGGTGCCGGGGGCCTTGAGGATCATCTGCTTGAGGAGGGGATGATTCATACTGCACAGCTCAAGCAACCGGAAATCGGTGGCCACTTGGAACAGATACTCGAAGAGCGGCAGCAGCCCGAGTGCGAGAATCGCGACAAACAGCCCGTTGATCAGGCCACACAGCAGGTCGAAGCCGAGCGACCCTGTGGCCCCGGAGAGGAAAGACCATGCCACGATGGAGTAGAGGTTCGCCAGCCCGACGAGCGCCCCCGCCTTGAGCAGGGTTGCCCGACTCTTCTGGCCAACGAGGGCAAAGATCGCTGTGAGACTGCCCACGAAACTATGCAAGAAAAAGCGGAGCTCGGCGGACGCCAGGAGGGAGGTCAAGATGCTGATGGCAAGGGCGCCCGCGAAGGCGAGGCGACTGTTGAAGAGGACCGCCAGGAGCAGGCCTCCCAGCGCGACAGGGACCGCGTACTCGAGCGCGCTCACAGGAACATTGGGAAGCGCCTGATGGACGGAATGACTCAAGAAGAGGAAATACCGCGTGACGGCCACCGACAACAGGATCACCGACGCCAGCAGAAACAGGCTCTTTGGCTGCCGCACCGCCACAGGCTGAAGCGTCAAGATGTACAGATAGAGGCTGCCCAGCAGGAAGCCGACCAGCAGACAGATCCCCAGCAGGGGAAGGACCCCCGCTGGGAGCGTCGGGGATGAGGCCAGGAGAAGGATGATGGCGAAGACGGCCGCGCCGGAGAGGGCATAGAGCGCGGAGGGATGTCGCTCGAGGCGCCAGGTCACCCGGTGCAACCAGGAATAAAGGGACCGGGAAGATGCAGTCAGCCGGGCCTTGGCCGACGGTTCCGCAGTGGTGAGGTTGGCGTTCATGGCCCTATTGGGAGCCACCGTTGACTCCCCTATCGCCGATCGGCGCCGGAGGCGGGCGGCTGGTACGACTCGTACGCCCTCACGATCTGCTGCACCAACTCGTGTCGCACAACGTCCTCCTCGCTGAGATAGACGAACTTGATCCCGTCGATCCGCTTCAAGATGCCCTGGACCTCGATCAACCCGGATTGCCGTCCAGTGGGCAGATCCACCTGGGTGATGTCCCCTGTGATGACGGTCTTGGAGCCGAAACCGAGGCGGGTCAGGAACATCTTCATCTGTTCCGAGGTCGTGTTCTGGGCCTCATCCAGCACGATGAACGAATCGTTCAGTGTCCGACCTCGCATGAAGGCGAGCGGCGCGACCTCGATGGTACTCATCTCGATGAGCCGAGTGACTCGCTCCGTCTCAATCATATCGTACAAGGCATCGTACAGCGGTCGCAGGTAGGGGTTGATCTTCTCATAGAGGGTGCCCGGCAGGAAACCCAGCTTCTCGCCCGCTTCCACGGCGGGCCGGGTCAGGATGATCCGATTCACCTCTCGCTTCAGGAGGGCCGAAACCGCCATAGCCATAGCCAGATATGTCTTCCCGGTGCCGGCAGGGCCGATGCCGAAGACGATGTCATGATGGCGGATCGCTTCGATGTACCGGCGCTGGCCCGGGCCCTTCGGCCGAACCGGACGCTTCTTCGACGAGACCTCGATCAGATCGCCCTGGATCCGCTTGAACTCCTCTTCGTCTTTCTTGATGAACAGCCGCAGGGCAAGTTTCACGTCGTGGGGCGTTACGCTCTCGCCGCGTGTGAGTGCCGAGAGGAGCTCGGAGACGACTTTCTCTCCAACAGCGACATCTTCCGCCTGACCCTGGATACTCACGAGGCCGTCCCGGGCGACCAGCTTGACCTGCAACGCCTCTTCGATGAGCTTCCTGACCTCGTCCTTTCGGCCAAACAGTTGTTGAATCTCTTCCCCAATCGGAAGGGACACCTTCTTCGGCGCTTGAACCTGCTCCTTAAGCATCAGCCGCTACACCGCTCCTTCTCAGTGAATCGTTGCCGGCAGCCTTAACCCAGTCCATAACCGGAAGCTCAGCATATCCCTGTCCAGACCACCTGTCAAGCACACCCCGCAGTGGGTAGGTCCCGACTTGAGCTCGTCTGAAAGCGGATTTTCAGGCACCCAGAAGCAATGCTCGACTGTCCTCCACCCATCGAGTGTGTCCATTCCACTACCGTGCCATACCGAATGCATGGCGAAGTCATCTAACTGTCAGGGTGAGCTGCCGAGGATTATCGAGGCCAGTTCCACCCTCTTGATAGAGAGCAAAATAGAGGGGCGAGTACCCGCATCAACGCGATTTCCAATAGCCAGGTTTTCGTCGATGATGAGCTACTGCCACCACCTCTATCAACTCGGCCTGCACCCGATAAATCATGCTAAAGGGAAACCTCGGTAAGATGTATCGACGGGCACCTATGCCGTACCGGGGCCACCGGTGCGGCGCCTCGCGAACCCGCTCAACGGCCAGATCTAGCTCAACAAGGAAAGCTTCTGCAGCTGGGGGACTACGCTCGGCATACCACTGTCGCGCCGTCTCGACCTCCTCAGCCGCCTCTGGGTGAAAACTAACCTCTATGGGAGGCATTCAGTTTGTGAAAAGACGCGCCCGCAGTTCGTCCCAGGGAATGCTCTGAACCTTCCCGGAGTCGAGCTCCTCCATGCGACGCTCGACCTCGGCAAGCCATGCAGCTTCAACGCCCTCCTCAAGCTCTGCATCGAGGCTTTCAATCAGTTGCGCGGCAAGAGCCGCCCTCTCCCTCTCGTCAAGGTCCAATGCCTTCCGATAGAGCTCTTCTGATAATCTGGACATGTCCCTTTGGCTCCTCCGTTCCCCTCCGATCACGTCCACTGCATGCCGTTATTAGCCAGCCGTCTCCTGGGGCTTGAGTTCACCGGCGCGTAACCTCTTGACATGCGAAAGCCGCTGCTGAAACTCGGACTCCCCAAGAAAGCCGTCTCGATACAGAGTCCGAAGCCATTCTTCGGCATCTGAGGACCCTTTCCGGTATTGCACCGCCTGCAAGCAGCAACAACATTCCGATACGTGTTGTCCCCCGCCGGGCGCGACAAGACGTGCTCGATGACGTAGTTCTCACCGTTGAGCTGGCGCAGGCAATAGAAGCACCGATGTCCCTCACCCGTCAAGATTCGTGCGCGGTTCTCTTCGACATCGAAAAAGTCCTGCATCTCAAGGTCAGGCGGCGCAGCGGGCCGGGCGGACACCACGACTCCTGATATTTCGGATGGAAGCCGAAGGCGAATTTTCCGGCCCTCGCGGTTGCTATCCAAGATCACGATGCAACCCTTTTCCTGGAGCGACTGCAGCTTCTCGTAGGCCGTGTTCTCGGACATCGGTTTCCCCTTTTCACCGATGCCACAGGCCATGCGGCGCCGGGCGGACTTGAAGCCAATGACTGCCTCTTCGAGCCCCACCAAGCGCGTGTGGCGAAACAGGTACAAGTAAATCGCCTGCTCGTAGGTGTCGAGCCGAGGAGCCAGATGATCCTGGAAGTCCTTGAAGAACTGCTCAAGCTCCATGGCGCTGATCCCGCTAAGGTCTGGCTACCCATTGAGTAGGCTGGTCAGTCTATCCCGCTCTTAGAAACCTCCGAGGGTTGCGACGATTTTCTAGAGGTCAGCCTAGTCCGGTTAGGGCTGCGACGGACCGCCAACTATGAACACCTTTGACTACGTCTCCAGATCGAGCTTGATCCTCAGCTCTTTGAGCTGCTTTACGTCCACGGACGAGGGGGCCTTTGTCATCAGGTCCTGCGCCTTCTGGGTCTTGGGAAAGGCGATGACATCCCTGATCGACGTGACCCCCGCGAGCAGCGCGACGATTCGATCAAAGCCAAACGCGATTCCCCCATGGGGCGGCGTACCGTACTCGAGCGCTTCCAGCAGAAACCCGAACTTGGCCCTGGCCTCGTCCGGACCGATCCCCAGGGCTGAGAACATCTGGCTCTGGACGTCCCGGCGATGGATCCGGATGCTGCCGCCGCCCAGCTCCTGCCCGTTCACGACCAGGTCGTAGGCCTTGGCCCGGACCTTCCCCGGATCGGTCCCGAAGAGTGGAAGGTCCTCGTCCAGCGGCGCGGTGAAGGGGTGATGCATCGCTTGCCAGCGGCCCTCCTCGGCGTCGTATTCGAGCAGGGGAAAGTCAATGACCCAGGTGGCCGAAAGCGCGGTCTGATCGATCAGCTTCAGCTCGTGACCCAGTTTGACCCGAAGACGCCCCAGCGCCTCGGCCGCCACCTTCGGCTGGTCCGCGACGAGCAGCAGAAGGTCGCCCTCCTCGCCCTTGAGCCGCTCCTGAAGCCGTTCGAGCACCATCGGCCCGAGAAATTTGGCGAGCGGGGACTCCATCCCATCCGCCGCACACTTGAACCAGGCCAGCCCCTTGGCGCCGAAGCCTTTGACGTAGTCAACCAGCGAATCGAGCTGAGCCCTGGGGAATGACGCGATACCTTTCGCGTTGATGCCTTTCACCACGCCGCCTTTCGCGATCGGCTCGGCGATCACCTTTGCCTCGACCCCACGCATCACGTCGGTCAGGTCACACAGCTCCATCCCGAACCTGGTCTCCGGGGCGTCAAGACCGAACCGCTGGATGGCATCGCGGTAGGTCAGTCGCGGAAAGGGCGTGTGGAGGGGGGGCTTGCCGGCAGCCTCAAAGAGGGCCACCACAAGGCCTTCCATCATCGAGAGCACGCCCTCCCGATCCACAAACGACATCTCGATGTCGATCTGGGTGAACTCCGGCTGCCGGTCGGCTCGCAGGTCCTCATCCCGAAAGCACTTGACGATCTGGTAGTATCGATCGAAGCCCGCGACCATCAGGAGCTGCTTGAACAGTTGGGGCGATTGTGGCAGGGCGTAGAATTGCCCGGGGTTCAGCCGGCTCGGGACCAGGTAGTCCCGAGCCCCTTCGGGGGTGCTCCGGGTGAGAACAGGCGTCTCGACCTCGATGAACCCGTGTCGATCCAGGTAGCCCCGAACCGCCTGATAGATTCGGTGCCGCAGGCGGAGGTTTCGCAACATCGAGGGGCGACGAAGGTCGAGATACCGATACGCCAGGCGGATCTCTTCGGAGACATCGCTCTCATCCTCGATGGCAAAGACCGGCGGCTTCGCTTCACTCAGGATCCACGCCTCCTCGACAGCGACCTCAATCGCTCCGCTGGGCAACGACGGGTTCTCGGTCCCGGGTGGGCGCCGGTGGACAGTGCCGCGGACCGCCACGACGAACTCGGAGCGCATCCGGTGCGCCACCTCGTGAGCCGCCGGATGTCGCTCCGGATTGAACACCGTCTGGACGATCCCCTCCCGATCCCTGACATCGACGAAGATGAGGCCACCGTGGTCCCGCCGCCGCTGGACCCAGCCCATCAGCACCACCTGCTTGTCGAGATGGCTCGTGTTCAACTGCCCGCAGTAATTGGTCCGTGCCAGACGTTCCACGCTACCGGGTCCCCGCCCTCTCCAGCTCCAGGAGGTGTTCGATGACACCTTCCAGGGCAAGGGACTGCTGCTCGGCCTTTGCCATGTCCCGCAATGTCACCCGGCCCTGCGTCAGCTCCTCTTCGCCGAGGATCAGACAGTAGCGGACCCTGTCCTTATTGGCCTGACGCATCTGACCCTTCAGGCTCCGCGCCTCGTGGTCGATCAAGCCCCTCACTCCACGACGACGTAGCTCTTGAAGCAGGAGCATTCCGCTCTTGTGCGCATCCTGCCCCATAGTGGCGATGTACACGCCCTGAAGCGCAGTCTGCTCCTCCGCATCCCCAGGTATCGACGCCATGACCCGCTCCAGCCCGACAGCGAACCCGATCCCGGGGGTGGACGGCCCGCCCATCATCTCGATCAGGCCGTCGTAACGTCCCCCGCCGGCCAGCGCATTCTGGGCACCGAGATGGGGGTTGATCACCTCGAACGTTGTCCGCGTATAGTACTCAAGACCACGAACCAGCCGGTCATCTATGGTGTAGGCGATTTTCAGGAGATCAAGGAGGCTCCGAACCTGAGCGAAATGGTCGGCACACGCCCCGCACAGACTTTCAAGCGGCTTCGGGGCCTGAGCCACCAGACGCTGGCACCCCTCCTGCTTGCAGTCGAGGATTCGAAGCGGATTGCGCTCCAGCCTCTTCTGGCATTCCGGACAGAGCTGGGACGCTCTCTCCCGCATATAGCGAAGGAGGCGATCTAAAATCTTGGGCCGGCAGGCGGGATCACCGATCGAGTTGAGGCGAAGCTGCAGATCAGGGATCCGGTACTCCTCGACCAAGAGATCGATCAGCAGGGCAATGACCTCGGCATCGACTGACGGCCGGTCAGAGCCGATCGCCTCCACCCCGATCTGGTGGAACTGGCGGTATCGGCCCGATTGTGGCCGCTCACGCCGAAACATCGGGCCCAGGTAATACACCTTCACCAGCGGCGACTGGGCGGCCATCTGGTGTTCGAGGTAGGCTCGGACCACAGGGGCGGTCCCCTCTGGCCGGAGGGTGAGGCTCTCCTGGCCCTGGTCGGTGAAGGTGTACATCTCCTTCTCGACGATGTCGGTCCCCTCCCCGATGCCGCGGACGAACAGCTCCGTCCGCTCGAAAATCGGGGTTCGGATCTCGACATACCCATACCGCCGCAGGATTGCGCGCGCCACATCCTCCAGGCGTTGCCACCCGGAAGAGTCCCGTGGCAGGATGTCGGGTGCCCCTCGCACACCCTTCAGATTTGCCATCACGCTGGTGCCATTATTTTGCTATCGGAGGTGTGGTCAGCGTTCAGGACATGAACTATGAACGTTTGTTGGAACAAGGCGGGCGAGTGCTCAGCCAACTATTTCGCCCCAAGTTGGTGGGCGCCGTGCCGGGCCAAGAAACGAGCATAGCAAGGCGCGGACCCCAGGTCCGACCGAGACGTACATGTCAGGTACGTCGCAGGGAGTGCCCTGGGGGCCGGCAACGTCGCTAGGCGAAGTTAATTGGACTGGCACTAATAGACCGGCTTTCGGTCGAAACGGTGGGTTGATTCGATGAAACGGACAGTCGCCGACTTGGAGCGCATCACGAGGGAATGTGTCCGGGCTCCGCCGCCAAAGAAGCGGACCCCTTTCAGCAGGTCACCGTCAGTCGCTCCGGTTGCCGCAAACATGATGTCCCGCTCCCCATCTGCAACCAGGTCGCCGATTCCGAAGACACGGTTCAGGTCGCGGATCCCCATCCGGAGCGCCCGCTCCGCCTCCTCCTCTGTGCGTGGCTTGAGTCGAGCTTGCATATCGCCTCCCAAGCATTGAAGGGCGGCCGCCGCGAGCACGCCCTCCCGCGCCCCTCCGATCCCCATGAGGACATCGACGCCCGTCCCTTCGAACGCGGTGGCAATGGCGGCAGAGACATCGCCGTCCTGAATGAGCTTGATGCGGGCGCCGACCTCGCGGACCTGCCGGACCAGCTCAGCGTGCCGCGGTCGCTCCAGGATGACCACCGTGAGGTCCTCGACATAACACTTCATCGCCTCCGCTATCGCGCGGAGGTTTTTCTCGGGTGGCGCCGTGATGTCGATCGCCCCGGCAGCCTTCGGCCCCACGGCGATCTTCTCCATATAGACATCCGGCACCTGGAGCAGCGATCCTTTGTCAGCAACCGCGATAATGGAGATCGCATTTGGACGCCCCTCGGCCACGATCACGCCGCTCTCAACCGCATCAACGGCGACATCCACCTCGGGGCCGCTGCCGTGGCCAAGGACCTCTCCGATATAGAGGGTCGGCGCCTTATCGCGCTCACCCTCGCCGATGACGATCGAGCCCGTGAAGCTCACCCCATCGAAGGCACGACGCATTGCGTCAATGGCAGCCTGTTCTGCTGCACTCGGGTTGCCGATCCCCATCCAGCGGGCTGACGAAAGAGCAGCCGCTTCGGTGACACGAACCATTTCAAGAGCGAGGTTTCTATCCACTGCAACCCTCTCCTTCAAGAAACCAAGGCCGCGAATAACTCGATCCTACTCGCCAGCTCCGCATGTTCCTGAGGTCGTCAGGAGTATAGAAAATGAGCCTGACCGAGTCAAGGGAAACCTCATCTCTATCAGGACGCTTGATGGCCGATTTGGGAGCGCAATTGCCGGCTTGAGGGATAAGTCTTGAAACCTTGCTGGGCGACCCTCGCCTCAATGTTGACACGGTTCCCAGCCGGTGCACATTACGGGGGTGTAATTTGCACCCCGCTCGGAGCTAGAAGCGGTTCTCGCGCGAGCAGCACTACCTGCACTCTGGTGCCTCACGTGAGGCTCCGAGGGGGCCTCCAGATGGTCGCTCCGCGCAACAGGGGCGCGGGCCCGGGCTCAACGGGATCTTGGTCTGCTTCCCTGACGGGGCGAGGATCCGAATCACATGCTTGGTGGCGCCCTATTTGCCGCATGGCGGCAGCTATAACCAACTGGGGCCGCGCGGGAGCTATGCTCTGGATCGCCCCTGTCCGCGTTGATACAAGCGCTAGAATTCTCTACTGAATAGTCATGATCGGCGCCCGCATTCCCATTGCCCCCCCTCTTTTGAGTTTTTCAAGCTCCTCATTCAACTTCTTTGCTTCATCTACCTTATTTTTGGCATCAACATCAGAAGCTTTTAAAGTGTTAAGGCGCACCTGAAGAGTCTCAACTTGCTGTTTCCGTACCTGTTGATCGAGAATAATATTTCGGAATTATATACTTGACAAACCCTCCCTTCTACGCTATACTTAGAGACAGAAAGGAGGGATTCCCCATGCCACGACGAATCAAGACGACCAAGCCCGCTCACGACCTGCCCGCCGACCTGCTCGGCTTCTTCCGGCGGTTCTCGGACGACGACGCGTGCCGCGCCTACCTGGAGGCCCGCCGCTGGCCCGACGGCCCGGTCTGCCCGCACTGCGACGGCGGGAAGGCCGTCTATACAATCACCAGCCCGGCTTCCCGGTCCGGTCTCTACAAATGCGGGGCCTGCCGAAGGCAGTTCACCGTCACGGTCGGCACGATCTTCGAGGGCTCGCACGTCCCGCTGAGCAAGTGGTTCGCGGCGCTCTACCTGATGTCGTCCTCGAAGAAGGGCGTCTCGGCCCACCAACTGCACCGGGGCCTGGACCTCACGTACAAGACGGCCTGGTTCCTGTGCCACCGCATCCGGCACGCCATGCGGACGCGGGCGTTCAAAACCCGGCTGGCCGGGACGGTCGAAGTGGACGAGACCTACCTCGGCGGTCGGCATCCCGGCAAGCGCGGGCGCGGAGCCGCCGGAAAGACCATCATCTTCGGAATGGTGAAGCGGGGCGGCGCGATCAATGCCCGCACGGTGCCCGATGCCAAGAAGCGGACCTTGCAGCCAATCATCGAGCAGACCGTCCGCAAGGGGTCGCGTGTGATGTCGGACGACCTGTCGTCCTACGGCGGGCTCGCTGGCCGCTACCGGCACGGGACCGTCTCCCATTCCAGAGGCTACGTGGCAGGCAAGAACATCCACGTCAACACCGCCGAGTCGTTCTTCGCCCTGCTCAAGCGGGGAATTCACGGGACGTTCCACCACATCCGGGCGCACAAGGCCAACATGTACTGCGGCGAGTTCGGGTTCCGGTGGAACACTAGGCACCTCAGCGACCCGGAGCGGTTCATCGAGGCGCTGACCCACACCGACGGGAGGCTCCGGTGGTTCTTCAAGCCCGCCCTGCCTTCCGCCGTTTCTTCGGCTGGGGAACGGTGATAAGTGCGCTGAGGGCCGTGTCGAAATCAGTCGGTATCTTCACAGGCTTGCCCCGAACGCTGAAAGTCGTGCCACTATATTGGACAGCCGCTTCCTGCACGGTGAATTGCTTGGCTTTCTTCGAGCCCGTCACCTTCTTCCTTTTTTGCGCGTCGGCCATTGTCAAGCCCTCCCACTTAAAGATTGCCGGGCCACTCTGAAAGCACGCACCCACCCAATTCCATAGCGCGAATTTCCAGATAAAACGGAACTGTCTTCCAAACGGTTGGCCCGGAATAAATGATCATCTTCAATCTATAGTCCCCTAGAGACAACTGCTCTGCACCATTCTGCTGACTAAGAAATTGAAGGCCCGTAATGTAAACGGTTCCCGGTTCGATCGCTACCCCATACAACCAGTCATTTTCCGATGATCGAAGAACGATGGAAACAGGACTAGGAGGTTCTCCTAACACTAATGTTTTTCTTTCTACCGGTCCTTTTGGGGTATCCCACATACCCCTCGCTGATGTCGTAGTACCCCCACCTACCGGAACAAACTCGAACTTAACCAGACATTCCTTTGCGGCCACAGGCTTGAACCAACTACCTTCGCGCTTGACGTTTTCCACATCAACGTGCCACCAGCGAAGGAACGACTGACTGGCATGATTGTACGGAGGCCCTATGACGACATTCGGAGCGGCCAGCCTTCTCAACATACGCACCCCCGCCCACGATAATAGGAGAGACGGAAGGCCGACCCAGGTTGAAAACCACAGTAGCCATTCAGCCATTCTTGGATTGTACCACTAGGCAATCTTGATCCATGATACAATTCTGTCTCTTTGCCCATAGTTTCCCTCATGCGCTCAGCGTTGAAGAGGAAAGAGCCATGAATATACGCCTCAGAACCATCGGTCGATCCGTCATTGTCTTCCTTGCCCTCTGGACCGCCTCGGCCTGGGCCGATACCCTGGAGCTGCGGGACGGCCAGACGCTGACCGGCCAGTACGCGGGCGGCTCGAAGGAGGAGGTCCGCTTCCAGGTTGGTTCGCAGACGCTCCGGTTCCCGCTGACCGAAGTCTCCAGGCTCACCATCGGCAGCGCGGCCCAAGCGGAATTCCAACGAGCGGCGAGGGACGCCCTTCGCCAGCTCAAGGCCCTCGCGTCGGTGACGGATGGAGGCACGACCTACCAGAATTACTCTTCTCGCGTCGAGGACGCCAAGATCAAGATCGACCAATTCCTCGATGAGCACAAGTCCTCTCCCATATCGAAATTCAATGGACATATTACCGACAGCTTGGGATTTTACGTCGCAGCCTCGTCTGTATGGAACGCCAAAGTATCCAAATTGAATTCCTTGTTCTATGGGCCAATTTTTCAAAATACATACGTAAGGAAATGCGGCCCGTTGCAAAACGCGCTGCTACGTGGTCGGGCAGAGAGGGGTTCGCAGCAGTATTCGCAGGACATCACCGATACCGTTACGATTCAGTTTGATGGAGTACCCCTCTTGTGGGAATGCGCCCGCAACTCGATGATTGATGCCGAGAAGGCCCTGGGCCGGTAGCGAAGAAATCCTTTCGCACTGATAATTACCACGTAGCGATTGCATCAAGAACTTCTCTCAACGAGTTCACGCGGTCTTCAAAAGACGGGTGTTCGCTTAGATTCACTTGATAGTATTCGAGATGGACTGGATGCCACTCACGCAGGAGTTTTTCAACTTGTTCGTTCCACCGCAGGAGACCATCTGAAGAATACCCACCGCGACGCTGCTCGTCACCCGCCGCCGCGAGGAGCCGATACAAGTCCCACAGCTTATACCGGTTATGCAACTCTGGATTGCTTCGGATATACCCGTTCACCGCTCCTCTCGCAGCACAAAAAGAGAGGAACAGACAGGCCACGATGAACAGCAGGGGCCATAAGTACAGGGGAACCAGGCCAACCCAACTCATCCCCGGCCACTGTGTTCGCACCGTATCTCTGGCGCCGGGTACGGCCAACAAGCCAGAGGCCACAGCCGCGATGAATGATCCCACGCCATACCAGCGTAGGGAACTGTCCCAAAATCCTTGAAGTAGCGCTGTCGTACTAACCATGCCCGTATCCTTGCACGCCCGACACCCGGTTGTCTACAAGAGGCTCGTGGCGGACCCAACCTCCTGCGGCTAATTGGTATGTGGTAGAATAATGCCCTGGGCGGAACGTATTGATGCGTCTGAAGGACGCCGTGCGCCTGTGGACCGGACTGCAGCCGATCCGCGACGCACAGACTCAGACGTCTGATAGCGTCCCGCCCAGGATATGTCGCCCGCACGGATGAACGGCGAACTACAGGGTAGGTAGAATGGAAGGGTTTGTCAAGTATATAAGTCCGTAATATTTTCCAAACAAGCACCCTGCAGTTTCTTGCCGCTGTCCGACAGCTTTGTCGTGTCTTGTTGCATATAGAAGAAACAGAGCTGCCCAAAGTCATCTGTTTCTAAAATCAATGTTACGATCTTCTCCACCGTCTGGGTGACTGCTTGTATGTGCTGATCGCTCCGTTGTGTCGGCTGTCCCACGGAACTAATTGTTGCTGTGGCGGTCCCAGAAGCCAACAGGCCACGAGCACCTTCTATCCCCTTTGATATTGCATCCTTATCCGCCTGTAGAGCCTTGATTTTGTCACCAATCGTCCTCTTGTCCCCATCAGATGTTGTCGCATCGCTCTTTTTCTTCTCCAATTCGGCAATAGACCTATCTATAGAGGCGATTTCCTTCCGCATTTCCGAAACCGACCGGGCCGCTTCCGCTGAGCCGCTAGTATTAATGGTCACAGAAGGAGCGCGTACAGTTCCTGTCAATTGTTCGATCGCCAATAGGGCGACAGTGTGCTTCTGGTATCTGCGAGCGAGCAATTCGTACAGGCTCTGACTGATTGCGCCATTCATATAAGCTTCGCAGATTCGGAATTGCGAATCGCGAAGCAACTGAATGCTTTGAGTTCGCAGTCCTGTGAACGAAGCACCTTCCTGAAATGCGCCGGACAACTGTGCAGCAACTCCACTGGGCAGCTCCGCCTTAGCGGCCAGCTCGGCTGCGTAGGCAGACAAGGAGTCTGGACTGGGCTCGGCACAAACGACAACAACCTCCCCAGATGAAGTCGTCCTTTTTGATACGACGATCGCCCGTTGTTTAATGTCAATTAAGGCGCCGGTCCCTTCACTCACTTTCAATTCTCGGTGAACGCTGTTTAGATTGGCACAACCTACGGAAACGGCGGCTAGGCATATCAGGGAAAACCCTCTCGATGAACTCACGCTCCCCTCCTTCCGATGTCTGCTTCTTTGTCGTCGTGGACTCTAATCGGCTGCGTCAGCGTCATGCTGCCCGTTGGCCGCGCGTCCGCTACAGGCAGCAATTGGCAGGTATCATTTCTTGATACCAAAGATGATCGTGAGTGCAGCAATGATAAGTGAGCCATGCCGTACCGAAGCCAAGAGCCCGCCGAGCTTCTTGATCGGTCTTTTTCACGACGAAATCGAGTAGAGCATTTACCGATGTGGTATCCAGTGGGGGTTTGGGTCTCGCTTCATTTTCTGCTTCCGCCTCTTCGATCCATTGGCGCGCATGGCGAAGATGGAGAGCATAGAAGTTCTTGCCTCTCTTCGTCGATACGGCTTCTGACTTGCGGAAAAGTGACTTGAAATTCTGGCTCTTCCGGAAATCGTGTGGGTAACTGACCCCACCTGCGCTATGCTCTGGCCCAGCAAAGGAGGGCGAGAGCGATGCGCGACATTGAACTCTACAAGGCGATCTTGGGCCTCACCCCACCGTGGACGGTGGTCAG